>CAUVMS010000165.1:0-5685 GCA_963552815.1 uncultured Actinomyces sp.
CCGACATCCACTTCCTGCCCGGCCGGGTCCTGCCCTACCACGTCAACGGCATGACCCTGACCGCCTACTGCGCCAGCGGCGCCGAGATCCTGCGCCGCACCTACTACTCCGTGGGCGGCGGCTTCGTCATGGAGGACGTCGGCATCCCCGGATCGCCGTCGATCCAGGCCCTGGCGACCGCATCCACCACCGAGGCCCACGCCACCCCCGCGCCCTTCCCCTTCACCACGTCGGCCGTGATGCTGGCGATCTGCGAGCGCGAGGGGCTGAGCGTGTCCGAGGTCGTCCTGGCCAATGAGCTCTCCGCTCGCAGCCGGGAGGAGGTCACGGCCTACCTGGACCGCCTGCGCGCCACGATGCGGGCCTGCATCGAGGCCGGCATGAACGCCGAGGGCATCCTGCCCGGCGGGCTCGGCGTGCGTCGGCGCGCCAAGGCTCTCCACGAGCGGCTGCGCGCCCAGTCGACCGGCCCAGCCGCCGCCTTCACCATGGCCGACCCGCTGCGCGGCATGGACTGGGTGAACCTGTTCGCGCTCGCGGTCAACGAGGAGAACGCCGCCGGGCGCCGCGTCGTCACTGCCCCCACCAACGGCGCGGCCGGCATCGTCCCGGCGGTCCTGGCCTACTACGAGCGCTTCATCCCCGGGGCCGACGACGACGGCGCCCGCCGTTTCCTGCTCGCCGCCACGGCCGTGGGCGGGCTCATCAAGACCAATGCCTCGATCGCCGGGGCCGAGGTGGGCTGCCAGGGCGAGGTCGGATCGGCCTCCTCGATGGCGGCCGCCGGCCTGGCCGAGGCCCTGGGCGGGACTCCAGCCCAGGTGGAGAACGCCGCCGAGATCGCCATGGAGCACAACCTGGGGCTCACCTGCGACCCCGTGGGCGGACTCGTCCAGATCCCCTGCATCGAGCGCAACGCGGTGGCCGCGGTCAAGGCCATCAACGCCGCCCGCATGGCTCTGTGGGGTGAGGGCCGGCACGCCGTCAGCCTCGACACCGTCATCGAGACGATGCGCCAGACCGGCGAGGACATGCTCGCCAAGTACAAGGAGACCTCCCGCGGCGGCCTGGCCGTCAACGTCGTGGAGTGCTGATTGGTATAGGGTCTGATGGCTGGTCTCAAGGCCGTATCGATGATGTCAGTGGTGTTCGGCATAATTGTTGTATGAGCGAACCGCAGGCAGTCTCCAGCAGCCAGAGCTACAGCATTGCGCAGCTGCGCTCCCTGGTGAAATCCGGCCGTTTGCGCGTACCTCAGTTTCAGCGCTCCTTCCGCTGGGAGAAGCAGGATGTCCTCAATCTCGTCGACTCCGTGCTTCGCGGGTATCCGATCGGCAGCCTTCTGCTCTGGAAGCGGGAGGCGGAGGCGGAGCATCTGAGGATCGGCGCCCTTGACGTTGAGGCCGGCAGCCTGCCGGACGCCTTGTGGGTGGTGGACGGTCAGCAGCGCATCACCAGTCTTGTCAATGTCTTCGACCCGGAAGGGGCTCACGATCCGAGGTTCTCCTTGGGGTACTCGTTGGAGGAGCAGAAGGTCACCCCTTTGCGTGATTCGGGGGCATCACTCATCGTTCCTTTACCCGACCTGTTCGATTTGGGACGTGCGCTGGCGTGGTTGAGAGACAATCCTGACGGAACGGAGTATGCCTCGCATATCCAGGATGTTACCGGGAGACTCGCTGATGTCTCGGTTCCAGCGACGATCATGGAGGATGCTGATGAGGAGGTTCTCCGGGAGGTTTTCGACCGAATCAATAATCGGGGTAAGAAGCTCAATGCCGCGGAGATCTTCGATGCGATTCACGGTGGGCCAAGCGATGGGTTGACGACGGCGGGCATCGCTGCGCACGTCGATGAGCGGACCCATTTCGGTGCCTTGGCAGACAAGGTTGTGGTCCAGGCTCTTCTAGTGCGGCGTCACACGGACATCACTCGCGACGTTCATGGAGAATTTTCCTCCAGGCGTCGAGCCGTGAGTGACTTTCCTGATGAAAGTCAGGAAGAGGCCTATATGGCAACGGAGCGATCTCTTGTGGCCGCTGCACTGTTCTTGCAGCAGTGCGGTGTCCCCCATATGACGTTCCTTCCTTTTCGTTTTCAACTGCTTGTCTTGGCAAGATTCTTCGCCTTCTTCCCTCATGCTCAGGACCGTAATCTTGAGTTGCTTCGTCGCTGGTTCTGGCGCACGAGCGTCGGCGCTGATGAGCTCGGTATCAATGGCTCTCAGACGGACCTTCGCGATATGGCTGCCTGCCTCGTCCCCGGTCAAGAGTCGGCGTCGGTCCAAAGACTTCTCAGTGCAGCGACACTCGTGAGCCCTCCGAAGGCCCCTGATCTCGGCGTGTTCCGAGCTACTCGCTCCGACAGCAAGGTGATCCTCGCGGCAATGTGGAACCTGGAACCGGTTGATCCCGACTCGGGTGCCCCGATAACGACGGAGACACTGGCTGCGCATCTCGAGGGTGAGACGACACCGCGAGGCGTGGTCTCCGACCTGGTTCCGGCCTCCGCTCTTACTGATGGAGCCCTTGTTGCCGGGAACAAGGTGATCTCGATAAGAGACCGTCGAGATCTCTTTTCTCTCCTGGACAGTGAGTCCGAGCTCTCCTCGTTGCTCCTGGATGAGCAGATCCTGCATGATCTTCAGAAGAACCAGTACGTCGACGCCATTGAGGCGAGAACTGAGCTGCTGCGCAGTTACCTTGATGACTTCATCAGAGCTCGCACCGCATACGGGCACGAGGACACCCCTCCGCTCGGTGACTACATCACCGACGAGGACTGGCAGGAAAGTAAATCGTCATGATCGAGGCGGTCTATGCTGTTCTCCTTCATGGAGAGCATGTCGGAGCGATCCATCGAAGAGACGCCTTCACGAAGTTTGTCTTCGACCGGGACTACTGGGATCGCCCGGACCGTGCGGTGCTGGGGCGCTGGTTCGAGGACCATCCGCGCAAGCAACCGAGGGCGCGCAACTGGGTGCCCGCGTGGTTCTCCAATCTTCTGCCCGAGGGACGCCTCAGGGAGCTAATTGCTTGTGAGCAGGGAGTTGACACCAACCGGGAGATCGACCTGCTCGTGAGGATCGGAGGGGATCTTCCCGGAGCGGTCCAGGTCGTTCCCGATCCCAGTGCGCATCTTGACGAGAGTTTCGAGGTCGCGGCTGATGGTCCCGTGAACGTGCCTGAGCCTTCCGGACGCCTGCGCTTCTCCTTGGCGGGGGTGGGACTGAAGTTCTCCATGCGCCAGGAGGGTGACCGGTTGGTTCTCCCTGCCCATGGCAAGGGTGGCGACTGGATCGTGAAAACACCTGATGGGAACTATCCGGGGCTCGTGGCGAACGAGGCGGCTGTGATGCGGTTGGCGAGCGACGTCGGTATCGAGGTTCCTGAGGTCCATGTGCGGCACCGCGATCAGGTGGATGAGCTTGGAGAAGCAGCATGGCCGTCTGATGAGGACGAGGCCTATGTTGTGCGCCGCTTCGATCGGACAGCCGAGGGGAGAGTGCATATCGAGGACTTCGCCCAGGTGCTGGGGGCTTCGGTATCGGTGAGGGAAAGTATCGATCCACGGTGGAGGCTGTTGCCGCCATCGCCTATCGCGGGCGGGATCGTGTCTCGTTGCGGGAGATGGTGCGTCGATCGGTTTTCAATCTGCTCGTCGGCAACGGGGATGCTCACCTCAAGAACTGGTCGCTCATCTACCCGGATCGGAAGATAGCGAGACTCTCCCCCGCCTACGACCTCGTATGCACGGTCGTCTACCCCCGCCAGGACGACCTGGGCCTGCCCTTCTTCGGTACGGCGCGGCTGTCGGAGATCTCCCGCGACCACTTCGCACGGCTTCAAGCGGGTCTGAATGTCGAGGGTGAGGATGTCCTTAACGTTGTTGATGAGACGATCGAACGGTTCTCCGAGGCCTGGGCGACCGGTGCGGCCGAACGAATGCCAATGCCGGTGGCGAATTGGATCGAGGCGCATCGTGAACGGACTCGTCGGCAGCTGACTCAGAAGTGACGAACGGGCCGTCGGTCCCGGAGCTGTTGGTCTCTGCCGACCCGACGTGTTGACACGGCAGGGGCCGCAGCGTTGCGCTGCGGCCCCCAACCTTCAGTTCTTGGCTCGGCTCAGCTGCTCTGGGCGGTGCTCGACTGGCTGCTCGACTGCTGGTTGTTCTGGTTGCCGGACTGCTGGCCGTTGGACTGCTGACCTTGACCACCGTCGGGCTGCTGGCCCTGGCCTCCACCGGGCTGACCGCCCTGACCGCCGGGGCCTCCCTGACCACCGGCGCCACCACCCATGGGGCCGCCCATCCCGGTCGACAGCGCCGAGGCCGTCCCCGTGGCCGAACCGCCCGACGACGTCGCCACCGTGTACTGCTGTCCCTCGGTGAGCCCCAGCACCGTGATCGCCGCGGCGGTGAAGTCGACCTTGACAGAGGCCACCTGCGACCCGGAGGAGTCCGTGACGGTGAGCGTGTCGCCCGCGCTCACCGACGGCGACCCCGTCACCCCCACGAGCTGGGTCTCGCCGTTGGCGTCCACCGCCCCGTCCATCTCACCGGCCTGGCCCGAGACCACGACGATCCCGCCCTTGACGTAGGCCGAGCCGTTGGAGTCAATGCCGTCGGAGGAGGCGTAGGAGACCTCCACCTCGCCGCCGCTGATCGTGAGCACCGAGCCGTCGTCGGAATCGGTGTCCGCGTTCTCGTGGCCCTCGATGACATGGTCGCCGTTGGAGGCGTTGATGCCGTCGTCGCCCGCCGCGATGGACAGCTCGCCGCCGGCCACGTTGATGAACGGCGCCTGCAGCCCCTCGTCGGCCGCGTTGACGGTGACGCTCCCGGAGTCCTGCGTGTAGCTCACCCCGGCGTTGATGCCCTTGGGTGAGGGCGTCGTGGAGTCCGCCGTCGACTCCTGCCCGGGCGCGGCCTGCTCCTCAACGGTGGCGTTGGCCTGCCCGCCGCCGGCCGTGATCGTCAGGGTCGTGTCCTTGACGGTGACGTCCGTGGTCGCGGTGATCGCGTCGTCGGAGGAGGTCAGGGTGACGCTCGCCTTGCCCAGGGAGATGAAGCCCTTCGTCTCATCGTTGCCCTCACTGGACTTCAGACCGTCACCGCCGGCCTCCACCGTCAGTGTCCCGGACTCGACCACCAGGTAGTCCTTGCCGCGCAGGCCGTCGTCGGCGGCCTTGACGTTGATGGTGGTGTTTCCGGTGATGATGAGGCCGTTCTTGGAGGAGATGCCGTCCTTGTAGGAACCGGTCACGTTCAGCGACCCGGTCCCGGTGACGGTGAGCGTGTCGGAGGAGAACAGGGCCGCGGTGGCCTCCTGCCCTGAGGCGTAGGTGGCGCCGTCGGTCAGCGTGTTCTTGGAGTCCTTGGCCAGGACCACGATCGCGTTGCCGGTGTCCTGGATGTCGATGGCCGGCCCGTCAGAGCTCGTGATGCTCGCGCCGCTGAGAACCAGGCGCACATCGGCCTTGGGGGCGTTGACGACGATCCGCCCGTTGGTGAGCTCGCCGGAGATGACGTAGGTGCCGCCGCTGTTGATGGTCACGGTCCCCCCGTCGACCTTCACGTTGCTCGACGACGACCCGCTGGCCGAGGCCGATGATCCCGACAGGGTGATCGTGGTGGCCGACGACGTGTCCGTGGTCCCGGCGTCGTCCTCGGAGCTGGAGGCGT
>CAUVMS010000166.1:0-5651 GCA_963552815.1 uncultured Actinomyces sp.
CGCGCAAGACCTACGGCCACGTCTCCGACGGCATGATCTGCTCCGCCCGCGAGCTCGGCATCGGGGAGGACCACGACGGCATCATCGTGCTCCAGCAGTGGCTGGCCGAGCACGGCCGCGACGGCGAGGAGCCGCCCGCCCCCGGAACCGACGCCATCGGCATCCTCGGCCTGGGGGAGGAGGTCCTCGAGATCAACGTGACCCCGGACCGCGGCTACTGCTTCTCCATGCGCGGCGTTGCCCGCGAGTACTCCCACTCCACCGGCGCCCGCTTCACCGACCCCGCCGACGCCACCGACACGGGGCTCTACCCCAACGGGTTGGCGCCCGCCGGTGACGGCGGCTTCGACGTCGTCGTCCCCGAGGACTCCCGCCCCATCCACGGGCGCCCCGGCTGCGACCGTTACGTCGCCCGCCTCGTGCGCGGCATCGACCCGTCCGCCCCGTCCCCGGCCTGGATGCAGGACCGCCTCACCGCCGCCGGCATGCGGCCCATCTCCCTGGCCGTCGACGTCACCAACTACGTCATGCTCGACCTGGGCCAGCCGCTGCACGCCTTCGACGCCGGCAAGCTCACCGCCCCCATCGTCGTGCGCCGCGCCCGGGAGGGGGAGCGCCTCACCTTCCTCGACGACGTCACCCGCACCCTCGACCCCGAGGACCTGGTCATCTCCGACTCCCCGGAGGCAGAGGGCTCACGGGCGCTGGTTCTGGCGGGAGTCTTCGGCGGGGCCCTGAGCGAGGTCGATACCGACACCCGCGACATCCTCATCGAGGCCGCCCACTTCGACCCGGTCTCCGTGGCCCGCTCCTCCCGGCGCCACAAGCTGCCCACCGAGTCGTCCAAGCGCAACGAGCGCGGCGTGGACACCGAGCTGGCGCCCATCGCCGCCCAGCGCGCCGTCGACCTGCTCGTCGAGTACGGCGGCGGGACCGCCGAGCCCGTGGCCACCGACGTCAATCGCACCAGGCCCCCTGAGCCCATCATCATGCGCTCGGACGCCGCCGAGCGCCTCACCGGCGTCGCCTACGGAACCGACCGCGTCACCGAGCTGCTCACCACCATCGGCTGCACCGTGGAGCGCAGCGGCTCCGCCGAGGACGGGACCCCGCTTCTGACCGTCACGCCGCCGACCTGGCGGCCGGACCTCACCGGGCCCGCCCACTTGGTCGAGGAGATCGCCCGCCTCGACGGCTACGACGCCATCCCGGCCATCGTGCCCACGGCCACCGCCGGAACGGGTCTGAGCGCCGACCAGAGGGCCCGCCGCGACGTCGTGCGCGCCCTGGCCGACGCCGGACTCACCCAGGTCCTGTCCTACCCCTTCATCGGTGACGTCCACGACCTGCTCGAGATCCCCGAGGCCGACCCCCGCCGCCAGACGGTCCGCCTGGCCAACCCTCTGGCCGAGGACGCCCCCTACCTGCGCACCAGTGTCCTGGACTCGCTGGTGGAGGTCGCCCGGCGCAACATCTCCCGAGGCCTGACCGACGTGGCCGTCTTCGAGGTCGGGTCGGTCACCCATCCGGCTGGCACCGTCCCCGCACCGATCCCCGGAACCGACCAGCGCCCCACCGACGCCGAGCAAGCGGCCCTCCGGGCCGGCATTCCCGCCCAGCCCACCCACGTCGGCGCTGTCATGGCTGGTGAGCACGAGCGCACCGGGGTTCTCGGGGCCGGCCGCCCCTGGGACTGGGCTGACGCTATCGAGGTGGTCCGCACGGTGGCCGCCACGCTCGGGGTAGAGGTCGTGGTCTCCGCACCCGAGCAGCCCTACGCCCCTTGGCACCCCGGTCGTACCGCGGAGATCCGCCTGCCCGGACGTCGCCGGGGCAAGGAGATCGAGCCCGGGACGCTCGTCGCCCACGCCGGTGAGCTCCACCCGCGAGTGGCGCGTGAGCTCGGACTGCCCGAGCGCGCCTGCGCCATCGAGATCGATCTCGACCCGTTGCTGGAGGCCGCGCGCAACGCCGGACCGGTCCAGGTCAAGGCCGTCTCCACCTTCCCCGCTGCCAAGGAGGACATCGCCCTCGTCGTCGACGAGGCCGTCACCGCCGCCCAGGTCGAGGACCTGGTCAGGCAGGCGGCAGGGGACCTGGCCGAGGAGGTGCGCCTCTTCGACGTCTTCCGCGGCCCCCAGCTCGGTGAGGGCAAGAAGTCGCTGGCCGTCTCCCTGGTGCTGCGCGCCCCTGATCGCACGCTGACCGCCGACGAGACCGCAGGCGTGCGCAAACGCGTGGTCAAGCGAGCCGCCAAGGTCCTGGGGGCCGAGCTGCGCAGCTGACGCGGCGCCGACAACCACTGCCGATAGCCATGGTGTGATGCACACCATGGCTATTGGTGTCTCTTCGGTGCCTTTGTCGGGCACCGGGTCCCAGACAGCGGGTGTGGTCTCCGCAATACTAGGCGCTATGAAAATCCTGCTTACCTCTTCCTCCCGGCACGGGTCCACCGACGAGGTGGCCGCGGTCATCGCTGAGCGGCTCCAGGCCGCACAGATCGATGTGGAGACCAAGCGCCCCGAGGACGTCGCCAGTGTCGACGACTACGACGCCTTCGTTCTGGGGAGCGCTGTCTACATGACCAAGTGGACCCCGGAGGCGGTCGACTTCACCAAGCGCTTCCACGAGGCCCTCAAGGTCAAGCCCGTGTGGGCCTTCTCCGTGGGACTCTCCGGTCTGCCGCAGGGAAAGGTCTCCGACCCGCTGCGCATCGGCCCGGTCCTGCTGGCGATCGACCCGGAGGACCACGTGACCTTCGCGGGCCGCTTCGACCCCTCCAAGCTCAGCCTGCGTGAGCGCTCCATCGCCAAGCTGGGGGGCGCCACCGAGGGCGACTACCGTGACTGGGACGAGGTGCGTCAGTGGGCCGATGCCATTGCCACATCCGTCCACGACGACACGCTCACCGCGCGCCGGGATCGCAGCTAGCCGCCGCAGAGGAGACGGGTAGCGGCAGGAGGAGAAAAGTCACAGCAACAACTGGTGACTGTATTTCTATGCAGTTGGATGTATGGTTGCTGCATGACCTGGAAAATAGCTGTTGCCGGAGCCACCGGATATGCAGGCGGTGAGGTCCTGCGCCTGCTCGTCGCCCATCCCGAGCTGAGAATCGGTGCGCTCACCGCTGCCTCATCCGCCGGTAGCCGTCTGGGTGACCACCACCCGCATCTGCCGTCCCTGGCAGACCGGATCGTCCAGCCGACCGAGGCGGAGGTCCTCGCCGAGCACGACGTTGTCGTCCTGGCCCTGCCCCATGGCGCCTCCGGCGCCATCACGGCGGCCCTCGAGAAGCTCGGAGCCGCTGACGGCTCCACCCCTGTCCTCATCGACTGTGGGGCCGACCACCGCCTGACCAGCCAGCAGGCATGGGAGGCCTTCTACGGATCCGACTACGCCGGAGCCTGGACCTACGGCATGCCCGAGCTCCTGCACGCCGGTGAGACGCGCGCGCGTGCTCAGCGCACCGAGCTCGCCGCCACCAGGCGCATCGCCGTCCCCGGCTGCAACGTCACCGCCGTCACCCTGGCCCTCCAGCCCGGTATCGCCGCAGGACTCATCGCCCCCTCCCCGCTGACCGCGGTCCTGGCGGTCGGCTACTCCGGGGCCGGCAAGGCGCTCAAGTCCCATCTCACCGCCGCAGAGGCGCTGGGGTCGGCCCAGCCCTACGCGGTCGGCGGCACCCACCGCCACATCCCCGAGATCATTCAGAACCTGGAGGTCGCTGGCGCCGAATCCGGGGCCACGCACCTGTCCTTCACCCCGGTCCTGGTCCCTATGAGCCGCGGCATTCTCGCCACCGTCATCGCCCCCATGACCTCGGCCCTGCGCGAGGCCGTAGACCCGGACGCCATGTTGCGGGCCGCCTGGGAGGACGCCTACGGGGCAGCCGGTCGTGGTGAGAGCCTCATCCACCTCCTGCCGGAGGGTATCTGGCCCACGACGGGCGCCGTCCTGGGCAGTGGGACCGCCACCGTCCAGGTCGCCATCGACCGTGGTGCGGACGCCGTGGTTGCCATGTGCGCCATCGACAACCTCGGCAAGGGCACCGCCAGCGCTGCCGTGCAGTCCCTCAACCTGGCCCTCGGCCTGGAGGAGAGCACCGCCATCACCACCCAAGGAGTTGCACCGTGAGCGTGACCGCAGCCCGGGGCTTCCGTGCCGCCGGCGTACGCGCCGGCCTCAAGGCCTCCGGCAAGCCCGACCTCGCCCTCGTCGTCAACGACGGCCCGCTCGATACCGCCGCCGGAGTATTCACCTCCAATCGCGTCGTTGCCGCACCGGTGGTCTGGTCGCGCCGGCTCCTGGCCGGTCAGGAGGGCGGCCAGTCGGGCCAAGCCCGCGCCGTCGTCCTCAACTCCGGAAGCGCCAATGCCTGCACCGGAGACCAAGGTCTGCGCGACACCGAGGCCACCGCAGCCTGTGCTGCGGGGCTGCTGGAGACCGAACCGGGCCAGGTCCTGGTCTGCTCCACCGGAGTCATCGGGGAGCGCATCGACATGCCCGTCCTCCTGGAGGGGATCAAGGCCGCAACCCTCGCCCTGGCCGACACTCCCTGGGCTGGGACCGATGCAGCCACCGCCATCATGACGACCGACACCGTCTCCAAGGAAGACGTCCTCGCGGTCGGTACTGGCGAGAAGAGCTGGACCGTCGGCGGCATGATCAAGGGCGTGGGCATGCTGGCCCCCGGCATGGCCACCATGCTCGCCGTTGTCACCACCGACGCCGTCCTCACCCCTCGGGAGGCGCAGGATGCCCTGGCATCTGTCACGGCACGAACCGTCAACCGGATCAACTCCGACGGCTGCATGTCCACCAACGACACGGTTCTCCTGCTGGCCTCCGGAGCCTCCGGCGTCACCCCCTCCCAAGCCGAGTTCGACGAGGCTCTGACCGAGGTGATGGGCAGACTCGGACGGCGCCTCGTGGCCGATGCCGAGGGCGCCACCCACGACATCGCCATCACCGTCTCCGGCGCCGTCAGCGAGGCTGCCGCCGAGGCAGCGGCCCGCACGGTGAGCTCCTCCAACCTCCTCAAGTGCGCTGTCGCCGGCGCCGACCCCAACTGGGGACGCGTCCTGTCCCAGCTGGGAACCGTCTCCGAGGAGGTCTGCCCCTTCAACCCAGACGAGGTCGACGTGACCATCAACGGCGTCACGATCTTCCGCCACGGCGCCCCCGACCAGGACCGGGACACGGTGGACATGACTCCGCGCGAGACCCGCATCGATATCGCCCTGTCGGCGGGCCAGGCCGAGGCCACCGTGTGGACCAACGACCTCACCCACGGATACATCACCATCAACGCGGACTACACGACATGAACCGGACACCTCTCGACCCACAGACCAAGGCAGCCGTCCTGCTGGAGGCCGTGCCGTGGCTGCGCACCTACAAGGGCGCCACCATGGTCATCAAGTACGGCGGCAACGCCATGGAGAACGACGACCTCAAACGCGCCTTCGCCCAGGACATCCTCTTCCTCCACCAGGTCGGGGTGCGCCCCGTCGTCGTCCACGGCGGCGGCCCCCAGATCAACGCCATGCTCAAGCGACTGGGCATCAGCTCGGAGTTCCGCGGCGGCCTGCGCGTGACCACGCCCGAGGTCATGGACGTGGTCCGCATGGTCCTCACCGGCTCCGTGCAGC
>CAUVMS010000167.1:0-5619 GCA_963552815.1 uncultured Actinomyces sp.
CATTCCGAATGACCAAGACATATGCGTCAGTCTTTCCGTGTCGAAGGGCATGATGGCAGCGGTGCCTACCGAGAGCCGACAGCTGCGTACGCGAAGCCCGCGTTCCGCCGGGCATCAGGATCCAACGCGTGACGCCCGTCGACGACGTTGCGCCTGTCGACGAGGTCGGCGGCCCAGGCGGGGTCGCAATGGGTGTAGTGGTCCCACTCGGTGGCCAGGAGGACGACGTCGGCCGCGGTCAGCGCCTTCTCAAGATCGGCGGCGACGTCGTAGGGCAGGTCGTCGTCGGCGGCGAGGATCTGTGCAGCAGCGGGGTCGGTGACGACCACCCGAGCGCCCGCATCGGCCAGCTCGGCGGTGGCATAGTCCATGACGAGGCGGGGTGTTCCGGACTCGATGATGGGAGCGTAGAGCTCGTCCAGCACGGCCGTGGCGCGCTCGGCGTCGGCCGGCTCGTCCGGGAGGCCGTACACCATGCGGTCGGGGTTCAAGGTGTCCTTGACGGCGAATCCCTCGCGTAGAAACTCCGGGTTCCAGGCCAGGACGGCTCCTGTGGCGGCGATGGCCGGAGCCAGACGCGCAGCCGTGCCCACGGGGACGGTCGACTTGCCCACGACGATCTCGGCTCCGTCGAGGCACCTGCCCAGGTACGGCTTCATCGCCTCGACGGCGGCCTCGACGTGCGTCAGGTCGGCCGCACCACCGGGGCCCTGCGGCGTACCGACAGCGACGAAGTGGGCCTGCGCCCCGCAGATCGCCGAGAAGTCGGTCGTGAACGTCAGCCCGCCGGCCTCGATTCGTCGTCGCAGGATCTCGGTGAATCCAGGTTCATGGAAGGGGGCCCGTCCTTCGGCGAGGGCCTCGACCTTGTCCCGGTCGACGTCGACACCGACAACGCGGTGGCCCAGCTCGGCCATGGCACAGGCGTGGACGGCTCCAAGGTAACCGCAACCGATGACAGTGATATTCATGCAGTCAATCCATCCGTATCAAGGGAATCAGGAATGGTGAGGGGGAGGACTGGGAACGGGTGCTCGGGACGGAATGCGGCGGCGTCTCAGTCAGGGGCCGGGGCGGGCACCTGACTGCGCATGATCTCCGGAACCGTCCTGACGGGCAGGCCGGAGTCGGCCACGCGCTTCATGAAGCGCTTGAAGGTGGCCGCTGCGACCGACTCGGGAGCGTCGTCGGGATCCTCGTCGATGCGATGGAAGACCATGTGGGTCCAGCAGCGGTGCTCCTGGCACCGAGCCAGGGCCTTCTCGACCTGAGACTCGGTGGTGTAGGAGCCGCAGTAGAAGACGCGGAGCCGGTACGGGTCCCCCGGCGCGAGGGTCTCCGGGGCGACGTCGATGGTGCGCAGTGAGTCGAAGTAGCTCTGGGAGGTGCGCAGCACGAGGTCGTTGTACCGCCCCATGGGCAGGGCGAAGTGGGCGGCCCCCTCGGGGTAGCCGTGCTCGAGGAGGAAGGACCTGATCGTCTCGAACTCCTTGCGCATCCCCGCCTCGTCCAGCGTGGTGAGATCGGTGGAGGCGTGGGCGGCGATGTCCCAGCCGTGAACCTCTCGCATCTCAGCGAGCTGGTCGGCGCTCATGCGGCCCGGCAGTCCGACCTTGTCGGCGATGACGTAGGAGGTTGCCGCAGGGATGCCGTACCCCTGCATGATCTCCCGTGCCGTCTTGTAGTCGCTGTCGTAGCCGTCGTCGAAGGAGATGGATACGATGCCGCTGTCGGCCGTGGGCAGGGTGCCCAGGTACCCGAGCCATAACCGGCTCGGAGCCGAGTCAGAGGCGGGCTTCACTGTCAGGCGCACCCGCGTCACCCGCTCCAGGTGAGGGCGGCCGACGACGGCGCGCTCGGCGGCTCGGTTGACGGTCACCCGGCACCAGGAGCCGGTGCGCAGCGTACGCATGTCGGGGGCGACGTCCAGACGCAGGCAGTTCTCGTCATCACCACCGAGCTCGAGCAGGATGCTTCCGATCTGCCGGTAGTCCTCGGCTCGGAGCCACAGATCCCACTGGCAGTCGGTCATGTTGACGCCCTGTAGGGCCAGGTCGGCGCTGGTGGGGCGATCGGGGTCACCGGTGGTGGTGAGCTGCAGCGACTGGGTCCCGTGGGAGTGGGTGGAGGTGTCGGGCCGCACGGAGCCGTCGTCGGAGGAGAGGACCCAGGCACGAGGGTCCTGCATATCCGACAGCACCTCTGAGAGCACCGTCTGTGGCTGCCATACGGCAGGACCGGCCAGAGCCGGGGAGGCGTGGGCCACCGATTGCATTACCCCAGGTAGGAAAGCACTCGAGGCGGCCCAGGCGAGACCGCCCATCAGGAAATTCCGGCGCCCCATTTGATCGTGTTGCGGCAAGGTGCTTCTCCAGTTAACAGTCCACTTGGTTGGTTTCTGTTCAAGGATACGCGCCGAATCGCCGTCACCGCAGACAAAAGTCACATAAGCATCGCACCAGTCGACTACCACAACACGTCAGACATCCAGAGATCCGCACAAATCCGCGCAGTTCTGCCGATCAGCACCGATCGCACGTGAGGGAGATCACTGCACTGTTGTAGGAAACTGCGAATCCCCCGTCGACCACCCGCCATTGAGCCTGAACTACGAAGAAGCCCGGCCACACGCCATCGATACGTCCTCGATGGCTCCGCTCGTTCAGGACTCAGGCGAAGACCGAGGCGAGGCGGGCGACGGCGGGGTCGGAGTCGCGGGTCAACCGGAGAAGCACCTCTCCGGCGGCAGCGACCGGGAGCTCGACGAGAGCCTGAGTCAGACGCAGTCGCACGGCGGTCTCAGCGGTGGGCGCGGCGAGCTCGTCGGTCAGAGCATTGACAATCCAAGCCGCACGCTCGCCGTCGCGGCACAGCGCTCCCAGCACCTCCGCTGCCTCCACATCGTGGGCACCTTCGACCACCATCGCGACAAGGACAGGGACGGTCTCGGTCGCACCGCATCGCCCGAGCGCCAGAGCGGCGCAGTCGCGCACGGCCGCATCGGGGTCGTCGAGAGCCTGTGCGAGCACAGCGGCGGCGCCCGGCGCCTCGGGCACCTCAGAGATCGCCCGAACCGCGCGCCGTCGAACATCCACATCCTCTGCATGAGCACCGGCACGCAGCGCCGCCACCGTATCGCCGCCGGCCCGGGCGAGGGCCCAGCGCAGCGCACCCGCGACATCCGGCTCAGACTCGCTCAGAAGCGCTTCCGCCAGTAGCTCGACGGGGACCGATGCTCCCTCAGATCGGACCAGAACGGCCTGCTGTCTGCGTGCGGCACTTTCCGAGTCGAGGTCTCGCATCAGGTCAATGACGCACAGAACATCGCGCCAGTCGGCGGGCGCGGAGGCGTCAATGGCTCGGAGCCGGTCGAGCAGCTCGCGCTCCCGGGCCAGACGCTCCTCGGTGCATCGGATGAGGTCGCCGACGAGCGCGGCGGGCGTCAGTTCCGGGTCTTCCAGAGCGCGCCCTACCTGCTTGAGCGACAGCCCCATGGATCGAAGGCTCTCCACCTGGAAGATTTTACGGACATCCTCGGCGGAGTAGTCGCGGTAGCCGGCGCTGGTGCGGCCCGTCGGCCGCACCAGCCCCAGAGCCTCATAGTGCCGGAGCATCCGGGCGCTCACTCCGGAGAACCGGGCCACATCGCCGATCAGCAATCCAACGCCTCCTGCACCCCCATGGGCTCATCCCTCGCAGATTCAGCTCTTGCCACACCTGTATCAGAGTCCTTCGCACTCGGCGCCCCCGGTGTGAGCATCAGCCTCGCCTCGGAGATGGCTGCCTCAAAACCGGTCTCCGGGTCCTGCCGGAGCAGCTCGGTGGCACGGGCGTGCGCAGCCACCCTCGGATCGAGACTCTGCGCGGCCTTCTCCAGGACTCGGCGAACTCGCCGAGGTCGATCAGCGCCCGGCTCAGGCTCAGTTGGACGCTGCGGTCTCCGCGGCCGAGCTGGCGCGTCAGTTCCTCGGCCAGAGAGGCCTTCTCACCCTCCGGAACGAGGGCGATGGCGGTGCGCCAGGCGGTCCGCGCGATCCCGTCGTCGGGGTCGCCGAGCATCTCACGGGTGATCCAGGGCCAGGCGCTCTTGTCGCCGATCTTGGAGAGCGTGTGCAGTGCCTGACTGCGGGCCTGGTTGCACCCGGAGCAGAGCTCCCGGTGGAGCCGCGGCAGAACGGTCTCCGGCGGCAGGCGGGTGAGCGCCCAGGAGAGCATGTCCCGAACGAAGAAGTCCGGCTCGATCGCGCACCGCTCGATGAGCAGCTCCGTGTAGTCGGCGTTGGCTCCGGATCCGATGGCCAGGGCCGCCTGCAGACGGATCGAAGAGCTCTCTGCGCTCAAGGCATTCGCGACACGGGAGTCCTGCGGGGTTGTACTGGTCATCGGGACCACCTCCTGCCCCCAAGGAAAGGCCTTGTCACAATGTCAAGGTCAAGTCGCCTCAGCGCCGACACGCGTCCGACCGGAGACCGAACCTACCGGCGCAGCCGGTCAATACTGACCTCGATCATTCGCAGGGCCTGTCGCTTGAAGCCGGGGCCGGGGTTGATGAGCAGGCGGATGGCGTGCCCGTCCACTAGCCCGTGCAGCGCCGTCATCTCCGCCTCAACGTCGAGGTACTACCACGACCTTCCAACCGACTTCGCCTAGCACAGCGGGCTACTCGCTGCAGCGGCAGCAGCCACGTGGGTCGCGCACAGGTTCTTCATCATCGGCCTGCCCGCCTGGGTCTTCACCGCGCTGCGTATCTGGAACACCTTCAACAGCATTGACCTCATCTGAACGGCTTGGAAGGTTCACGAGCCCCGAGACGAATAGACGCTCAGCGGACTGCTACCGAATAGTTCCGACTTATCCCTCGATCACAGCAGATGTCCGGATCCACCGCCCACACCGGAGATATGCGCCCGTTGTCCAAGCCCAACGGAAGGCATGTCATCGAAGGCATTACGCCGCCACAACGAAAAGGTTTACCCCCGCCGGCGCTCCTCACGGGAGCAAACCTCAATATAGCGGACTTAGCGGAAGGGTTGTCGAAATTTGTTCTATGGACGAACCAGGTGGTGCGATTGAATCCCATCATCCGCAACCGACCACGTCAAGCACGGGCTTGGGATCGGCATCTGCAACAAGTACCACGGGATCCCGAAGAGCTACTCCAAGAGGTCGAAATGGCCTATACGAACGGAGCATTACTGGCTCTTCGTGTTTGAGGGTGTGGTAGGCGGGGCCTATTGAAGTGCGTAGGTGGGGGGCGTCGTTGCTTGGGTAGGGGTCGAGGTCCCCCGATGATGGGAGCTGCTACACAACCCAGCTGAGAGACCTCGACGTGCCTGAGACTACCTTCACCGACCCTGATCTGACGACCTTCCTGGGCCTGGACGCCCTGGGGCTGACCGCGGTGGGCCAGCACCTCACGGCGGAGCGCGCGGTGATCGAGTGCCGTATGCCGATCGGGTTTGAGGACCCGTTCTGCAAGGCCTGCGGCGCCCAGGGAGTATCCCGTGGGACGGTGGCCCGGCACCTGGCCCACGTACCGGTGGGGTGGAGACCCACGCAGCTGGTGGTACGCCTGCGGCGCTTCGCCTGCACCCACTGCCGCCGGGTGTGGAGACAGGA
>CAUVMS010000168.1:0-5599 GCA_963552815.1 uncultured Actinomyces sp.
GTTTTTCTTTGGGGTGCGCTTGGGTTGGGCGGGGGGGGGCGGCCGCCGCCGAGGCCGCACAGGCCCGTCGCAGTCAGGTGCGCACCGTGGACCGCTCCGAGCGGATCCGCACCTACAATTTCCCTGAGAACCGGATCGCTGACCACCGCACCGGCTTCAAGGCCTACAACCTCGACGCCGTGCTCGACGGTGATCTCGGCCCGGTGATCGCCTCGGCCGTCGCCATGGACGAGGCTGAACGGTTATCCCAAGTGGGTGAGGGCAGTGGTTCCTGAGTTGTGCGGCGGTGCGCCGGCGGGTGAGGTAGACCGCTACGGGCTGCGGGCGCTGGTGCGTCAGGCGGCCGGTCGGCTGGCGGCGGCCGGGGTGACCAGCCCCCAGGTCGATGCCCGGATCCTGGCCGAGCACCTGCTGGGGAGAGCTCTTCTCCTGGCCGACGGTGCCGACGGGGACTTCCCGGCCGCCTATGACGCGCTGGTGCTGCGCCGCGAGTGCCGCGAGCCCCTTCAGCACATCATCGGGCGCATGTGGCTGCGGGGTGCCGAGCTCATCAGCCGCCCCGGCGTGTTCATCGTGCGCCCGGAGACTGAGGTGGTGGCCGGAGCCGCCATCGAGGCCGCCCGCGAGGTGATGGACGGCGGCGGGGGAGTGGTCCTGACCGCAGACCTGTGCACCGGCTCGGGCGCGATCGCCGCCTGCGTGGCCAAGGAGGTGCCCGGGGCGCGGGTGGTCGCCGTCGAGATCAGTGAGACGGCCGCGGCCCTGGCCCGCGAGAACTGCGAGCGGCTGGTCCCCGGACGCGTCGAGGTGATCCACGCCGACGCCACCGACCCGCTGGTGCTCCATGACCTCAACGGGCAGGTCGACGTCGTCGTCTCCAACCCGCCCTATGTGCCGGCCGGCGCCGTGGAGGATACCGAGACCTCCCGGCACGAGCCCACCGTGGCCCTCTACGGCGGGGGACCCGATGGACTAGACATCCCGGTCGACGTCCTTGTGCGCTCGGTCTCCCTGCTGCGTACCGGCGGTGTGCTCGTCATGGAGCACGACCACGAGCAGGGGGCGCTGCTGCGTGCGGCCGCGCTCGGGGCCGGGTTCAAGCAGGCGGAGACCGGCAAGGACCTCACCGGCCGCGACCGCTACCTGCGCGCCGTTCGGTAAACCCGGTCAGCGGGGCCGACGGTGTTCGGGCCGCTTGCCGCCTCTGCGGCCGGCGTGCTGGAATCTCTGGTCATAGTTCCGCGGTTCTGAGAGAATAGTTCTGTGGCGGTTAAAGTGACGATCGATACCAAGGCGCTGTCGGAGGCATGCGCCCGGTTCGGTGTTGCTCGATTGCGTGTTTTCGGGTCGGTACTCACCGATCATTTCGATCCCCATACCAGCGACATTGACTTTCTTGTTGATTTCCAAGCGGGCCGTAAGGATCGATTTGCTGACTTCTTCGGTCTGCAGGATGAGTTGACGAGGATATTCGGCAGAAAGATTGACCTGGTCGTTGCAGAGTCGGTCAAGAATCCTTACTTCAAGTCCTCGGTGCTGAGGGGTGCTGAGGATGTCTATGCGGCCTGAGTCCTATGCATCCCGTCTGGGGTGCTCTTCAGGCGGTGCGAGCCCTGCGACGATTCACACAGGGGGTGAGTGAAGAGGAGTACCTGTCGGACCTGATGTTGAGCTCCGCTGTCGAACGGCAGATCGAGATCCTCGGTGAGGCGCTGAATAGGGTGCGGAAATCTGATCCACAGACGGCTGACCAAATTCCTGACATTCATCGAATTATTGGAATGCGCAATATTATTGCTCATGAGTATGGGAGCGTGGATGGTCAACTCGTTTGGGTTGCGGCGACGACTCGTATAGTGGTGCTTGAGACGATCTTGGCTGAGATGCTCCAGGATACTCATTGGCCTGAGTGACGGCGCTGAAGGCCGGTCCGAGCCCGAGCACGGCGGGTACTTGTTTCAGTGGCGTGATGCTCTCTCGCATTCGGTGAGCTGAGGTGTCGCAGATTGAGCGGGTGTGGACTGATGGTGCGCGGAGGGGGCCCGCCGGGTTGTGGGCGATGGCCGTTCTGTTCAAAACGTGGTGACCGGGGCGGCCTACGGTGACGCTATGACGCTACGACTCGGATTCATCGGCATCGTGACTCGCGATATGTCCGCCTCACTCGCCTTCTACCGTCTGCTTGGAGCGCCCGTCCCTGAAGGCAGCGACGAGCCTCATATCGATACCAGGCTCGAGCACGGCACCGTTCTGGCATGGGACACCATCGACCTCATTCGCCGCCTCGACCCCGGTTACGAGTCGCCCTCGGGAGGCCACCGCATCACCCTGGCCTTCGATCAGGGGACAGCGAGCGCTGTGGACGACACCTACGCCAGACTCACCGGAGCAGGATACGAAGGCCGCACCAAGCCATGGGACGCTCCCTGGGGGCAGCGCTACGCCACGGTGCTCGACCCCGATGGCAACAGCGTCGACCTCTTCGCGGCCTTGGAGAACTGAACCGGCGTCACCCCGACCATCCGCGCGAACTCGCGGGTCAGATGCGGCTGATCCGCATAACCCGTCATCGCTGAGACATCGGCCGGCGAAAGCCTTCGCTGGAGGAGCAAGCGCGCCCGGCACGCCCGCTCGATACGTACCAGAGTGGAGTACCCGTAGCCGAAGCTCTCCAGCATTCGTCTGCGCAGCGTATGTTCCGACCAGTCCAGAGCCCGGGCTGCCTCTCGGGCCGAGGCTCCGGTCCGAGCGAGCCGGCGCGTCATCGCCACCCACGGTTCCGCCTGGTCAGCGAGCAGGGGAAAGAGTGGGAGGCCGGGATGGGAGCCGGCGCTTGCTCGCATCATCAGGTTGTACAGGACAACCCCCTCAGACCCCAGCGCGGCACGCAGTTCCACTACTTGGTTCCTCAGCTCGCTGAGTGCAACGGGCAGGATCCTGCGAGCGGTGCCCGCCTCCAGCCTCAAGCCGACAGTGGGGTGAACGTCGTCGGCAGGAGCGTGGATGACCCGAGTCTGCGGGCCGCACAGGAGCACCTGCTCGCTGCGGACAATGAGGTCGACGCATCCGTCAGCGGGAATGATGGCGGCGCTGCCGCCCATCGAGCGCCAGAGCGTGCGCTGCTTGCCCAGGACCGTCTCGGAGTACACGTCTCTATCGTGGGGCCGCGAGTGATGCGAGTCCAGAGAACCTGCCGAGGAGGGATCTCCACGGTGAAAAGGTCGCGTCGGTAGATGGTGTGGTGAGAGGGGGCGTCGTTCTCGTGGGGCCCAGTTGCTCCGCACGAGGCTTAGGCATCGTTGGAGGCGACATCGAGGCACCCATAACCCCCAGGCAACCCGCCCCACCGGTGTCTCAGATGTCATGACATCCGAAACTCTCAGAAGTCATGAGACAACACATGTGGTCGAATCCTGGCCAGTACTACCTGGACCTCGGGGAGTGCTCGTCTGGAGTGGGAAGGTTGTGTTCGGCCAGATACCGCGGGGTCCGTGATGACACTGTGAGCCCCGCGGAGCTCTCTCTGTTCGAGGTCGGAATGGACCTGTTGGATACGACCCTGGGCAGTGGCGGCGGAGACCAGGTGCGCGCCCGGGGTAGGGGGTCACCAGGAGTTCCACGGGTCGGTATTCAGGGGAGACCAGGTGCGCGTCCGGGGTAGGGGTTCATCGGGAGTTACACGGGGGCGGCAATCAGGGGAGACTAGGTGTGCGCCCGGGGTGGGGACTGCGTTTCGTATTGGGGACGTACTTTCATCCAAGATGACTGCACTCTGGCACCAGTCGTCTGCAACAGAACGCTGTCCTCATGCGGAAAGTACGTCCCCGACCGGAACCGGCGCAGCGTGGTGCAGGCCCTCGCTCCCGGTTCGTGCTCTGAGCCAACGCTGCCCGAGCCACTGGAGCTGGGTCAGATCGGCCCGACGGTGTCCAAATCTGCAGCAAAGGCCCCGGCCGGGCTCGTCTCGATGGGGAAGAACCGCATGATTTCGCGGTTTCCTTCAACGGGAGAACTGAACCTCGACTCCTTTGCTGCAGATTTGGACACGGGCGGCTCCCCAGGTGTCCGCTCGGTGTCCGGTGCGGCTGGTGGCGGTGGTCTGCTTAAGGTAAGGGCTCTTCTTCGGCGGCTTGCCGGTAGCGGCGTGACGCCTCAGTAACCCGGCTGATCAGCGTCGCCAGGGTCTTCAGGTCCTTCTCTCCGATTTCCTGCCCGACGGCGTCGGCCCAGGCGTGCTGCTCCGCAGTCAGCGCTGTGATCGCTTGTCTCCCTTTGTCTGTCAGGACGAGCAGGTTCTGTCTACGCCGCTCGGGATTGGGCCGCCAGCGCGCCCATCCCTGGGCGACGACGTCATTGGCCACCCGTTGCACGCTCTGCCGGGTCAGTCCCACCCGCCGCGCGATCTCGGCAACCGGTAGCGGTTCCTCCAGGACGGCGCCCAGCACCTGCCACCGGGCCGGGGTCAGCTCATGAGGAGCCGTGATCACCGCGGCCGCTTCAAGAAACTCCCCGTTGAGTGCGAAGGCGGGAAGGACCAGGGCAGTGAGGGCATCCCCCTCAGGCGTTCTGCCAGGCGGCGGTGGCCTCCATCAGGGCTGCGTAGTCCTTTTCGTCGCCGCCCAGGAACAGCCTCTCCCACGAGTCGGCCATCGAGGCGGGCACAAGCCCGGTGATCCGCATGACCTCCGCGGTGAAGGGGATCGCGTGGATGCCTGAGGCAGTGGTGACGCCCCGGTCGGTCACCACCGGGGCCTCCACGTAGTGCACGCCGCCGCGGTATCCGCTGGCCTCAAGGTAGAAGGCAGCGTTCGAGGTGTGTCGGCGTTCGTCCAGGAAGCCGCCGCGGGCCAGCAGGAGCGTGGCACCGCAGATCGCCGCCACCGGAATCTCCTTATCCACGAGATGGCCGACAGTCTCGATCAGCCGCTCGTGTCCGGCCGCGTAGTGGTCCCCTCCAGGGATGACCAGGGCCGCGAGTGAGCCATCGGCGGCCAGCGCACTCAAGGCGTCGAGATCGGCCTCCGGCGCAAGAGGCAGGTTCCCGAGCGTGCGGACGCCCTCCAGCCCGTCGCCCACGAGCAGGAGCCGAAAGCGCCCGGGCTTGAGTTGCTCAGCGCCTGCGATCTGAGTGGTGAGGTAGGCGTACTCCCAGTCCGCCATGGTCTCGGTCGTGTACAGGGCGATGGTTCGCATCTCGGTTCCTCTCAGTTCAGTGTCCTCGACCCAATGACAGCACCCTGTCAAAGTTGACAGTATGCTGTCAGTGTCAGGGTGGAGTTGATGAGTGCCGATGGCGTCGGTGGGCTGGCCTAGGCTTGGTCTCACGATGAACGCGATGAACTCCCTCTTCGGTGCCCTGCCCATGCCCGGCTCCAGCGGTGCGGCCACGCCGCCGCCCGAGGCCGCGCTGCCCTCCCTCATCCCCACCGGCGGGTCCTTCGACGACGACTCCTGGGCCGACGTCGAGGCGCCGGAGGAGGACTGGGGCCCCGAGGACGCCCCGCCGCCCGAGGACGAGGCCGCCGCAGCCCCCACCTGGGAGGAGCGCCAGGACGAGGTCTCCGCCCTCGTCGCCCGCGCCCAGGCCAACGCCGCTGCC
>CAUVMS010000169.1:0-5596 GCA_963552815.1 uncultured Actinomyces sp.
GGTCGTAGAAGGAGGGCCAGCCGCAGTGGGAGTCGAACTTGGTGGTGGAGCGGAACAGCTCGGCGCCGCAGCCGCGGCAGCGGTAGACGCCCTCGCGGCGCTCATCGAGCAGGGCCCCGGTGAAGGGCCGCTCGGTGCCGGCCTCGCGCAGCACGTGGTACTCCATGGGGTTCAGCGCGGCGCGCCACTGCGCGTCGGTGCGCGCCGCGGCCTCCAGGTCGACGACCGGGTCGGCGGGCGTGGCGGACGGGTCGGCGCTCATGTCAGAACTCATGACCTCATCGTCACCCGCCCGACGACGTGGAGCGACCTGCGTTCACGCAGCGAAAACTCACCCGTCCGGCCGGGCGCCGGCAACGTAGCGGCTGCCAGGCTCACTTGGGCCCCAGGCCCCCGCGCCGGGCCCGGTGCAGCAGGGAGCGGCCCATGGCGCGCCCCAGGGTGACGGCGCGCCGGGCTCCCAGGCCGTGCGCCGCGGTCTCGCCCTCTGCCTCGGTGACCGTGTCGGCGTCGTCGTCGGCCGCCGTCGTGGTGGCGCTGTCGGTCTCGGCCTTCTGCTTGGCGACGATCTCCTCGGCCGTGCGGGCCACCTCCTCGGGGCTGAGGTCCTGGGTGACCTCGACCTGATCGACCTCCACCCGTGTGCGCGGCAGGGCGTAGGGGGCCTCACGCTGCAACCAGACGACCAGCTCCTCGCGCACATAGGACTTGAGGGTGCCGACGTCGCCGGGGTCGGCCCCGGTGAGGACGATACGCACGGTGACGTGGCCGCTGACGGCGTCGGAGACCTCCAGGGAGGCCTGGCGCCCGTCCCAGACCGGGGAGGCGGCCACGAGCCGGGCCAGCTCGGCGCGCATCGCGGCGATGGGGGCGCGCCAGTCCAGATCGAGGGTGAAGGTGCCGGTGCTCTGGCTTCCGCCGCGCGTCCAGTTGGCGAAGGGGTTCTCGGTGAAGTGGGTCGAGGGCAGGATGAGACGCCGGTCATCCCAGGTGCGCATGACCACGTAGGTCAGGGTGATCTCCTCGATGGTGCCCTGTTCGTCGTCGACGACGACGATGTCGTCCACACGGATGGCGTCGGTGGTGGCCAGCTGGAGGCCGGCGAAGACGTTGCCGAGCATGGAGCGTGCGGCCATACCGGCGATGACGGAGGCCAGACCGGCCGAGGCGAGCAGGGACCCCATGGCGAACTGCACGGTGGGGAAGGTCATGATGGCGCTGACGAGCCCGGCGATGACGATGATCACCTGGGCGACGCGCCGGATGATCTGGCTCTGGGTGGTCACGCGGTTGGCGCGCCCCTGGTTCTCGCTGGCCTGCACCCCTTTGACGACGGTGGACTCGATGGCCTTGGCGAAGGCGACGACGAGCCAGGTCACCGAGAAGATGAGCGCGATGGTCACCCCCCGCTCGATGACGACCATCGTCGTCGAGTCATCCTTGGCCTGCCGCAGCCCGGTCAGGGCGAGCTGGGTGCCCAGGAAGGCCCCGGCCATGGCGCCGACGGCGTAGGCGGGGCGGCGCCCGAAGTCCACGATCTCGCGGTACAGGAGGCGGCGCCTGCCCATGAAGCTGAGGATCGACATGAGCACGACGGCGACCAGGATGCCGATGATGGCGCCGATACCGGCCTGCAGGCCGATGGCGGCGAGGTCGCTCGTCGTCTTGGTCACCACCTTGACGGTCTCATCCACGTTGACGGACGGAATGCCCGTGGGACCGGAGGTGGGTGTGGGAGTCGGGGTCGCCGAGGGATCCGCGCCGGGGGTCGCGGGTGGGGCGGTGGCTGCGAAGAGCATGGGGTCAGCCTAGGCAGCGGGGCTGTGCCAAGCCTGTGACGAATGGCCGCGGGCGAGTTGGCCTCCTCTCGACTCTCCACTAGACGTACTACGCATGCCGTAGTACGTTAGATGCACACGAGCAGTCGCCACCGCTCGACACCCAGCCACCACTCCTCAAGGAAGGAGGGCCCACATGATCAGTGCCGACGCGATCCGCGGCTATATCGACCTCATCGTCCTGTCGCTGCTCAAGCGGCAGCCGTCCTACGCCTACGAGCTCGCCAAGACCATCACCGAGGTCTCCGACGGCGAGTACACCATCAAGCAGACCACTCTCTACACCGCTCTCAAGCGTCTGGAGTCCGCCGGGCTGGCGACCTCCTACGCGGGCGTCTCCGACTCCGGCAAGTCCCGCACCTACTACCGCCTCACCCCGGAAGGCGCCGCACACCTGGCGGCCAAGGTCTCCGAGTGGGAGGACACCAAGACCCTCGTCGACCGCTTCGCGAAAGGAGCCCACTGATGGACACCATCGAGACCTTCCTCGACGCCATGTTCGCCCCCTACCCGGCCACACCGCGCCTGACCGAGGCCCGCTCCGAGCTGCGCGCCATGATGGAGGACGCCTACAACGACGCCATCGCCCACGGCAAGACCCACAACGAGGCGGTCGGGCAGGTCATCACCGACTTCGGCAACCTCGAGGAGCTGGCCCCGGTACTGGGTATCACGGCCGACATCCGGCCCGACGACTCCCCCCAGGACGCGGCCGCCGGCTCGAGCGCCCCCGCCGAGCCCCGCAGCCCTTCCTTCCCGGTGGTGACGCTGCCCGAGGCTCAGGCCCTGGCCCAGGCCAGGCGGAGCACCGCCTCGACCCTGGCCCGCGCGGTCAGCACCTTCGTCTGCGCTCCAGCCCTCCTCATCGCCCTGACGAGCCTGACCGAAACCGGATGGGTCTCCATCAGCAACAACACGGCCACCTTCATCGGCATAGCCTTCGCACTGCTGCTCGTCGGCCTGGGGGTGGTCATGCTGGTGCAACGCCGGGCGGCCTTCTCCTCCGTCTACCACCTCATCGAGGGCAGATTCACCCCGGACCCGGTGGTGACCGCCTGGGCGGCCCGCGAACGCCTCAACCATGAGACGGTGCGCACCCGCCGGCTGACGATCGCGGTCTTCTTGTGGATCGTCTCCGCGCTGCCGATCCTGGCCACCAGCATGCTCGACTCCAACCAGGATCCTCAGTCAGACCTCTCCGGTGTCGGCGTCGCGATCTCGCTGGTCATCATCGCAGCGGGCCTGAGTATCTACCTGCCCGCCGCATGGGCATCCTCCACCTACACGACTCTCACCCGCCCCGGCGGCTCCGGCGAGTACTCCTCCCGCAGGTCCGACGGCGAGGAGGACGAGGACCCGCTCGTCGGCTTCGTGGCGAGCATCTACTGGCCGGCCACGGTCGCCATCTACCTGCTGTGGAGCTTCATCTTCAAAGCCTGGGCCACCTCCTGGATCATCTGGCCGATCGCCGGCATCATGTTCGGGATCTTCGCCAGCGCCCGCGCCGCCTGGCGCAAGATGCACTGACCGCCCGCTCCGGGCGGACATCCGCCCATCAATGAGCGAAAGGCCCGGAACCTTGTGGGTTCCGGGCCTTTCGCGGTGGCTCCGACCGTCCCCTGATCCGGGGCCTGGTCGGGGCCGAGGCGCTCACTCCTCGGCGAGGGTGGACAGGTCGCCCTCGTCCTGGCCCAGCGCCCGGGCCCGCAGCACTCGGCGCAGGATCTTGCCCGAGCGGGTCTTGGGCAGCGACTCGAGGAAGACGAAGGACTCCGGCTTGGCGATCGGCGACAGGGTCGCCGCCACGTGCTGGCGCAGCTCGGCCTCGAGCTCACGCGAGGGCTCGATCCCGGTGGCCAGGACGACGGCGACATGGACGGAGTGCCCCTTGACCTCGTGGGGCAGGCCGACGGCGGCGGCCTCGGTCACCGCGGGGTGGGAGACGAGCGCCGACTCGATCTCGGCCGTGCCCAGGCGGTGGCCGGAGACCTTGATGACGTCGTCGGTGCGCCCGATGATCCAGAACCAGCCGTCGGCGTCGCGCTTGGCCGAGTCCCCAGTCAGGTACAGGCCCGGGTACTTGCTCCAATAGGTGTCCACGTAGCGCTGCGGGTCACGGAAGAGAGTGCGCATCATCGAGGGCCAGGGCCGCTTGAGGACGAGGTTCCCCTCGACGCCGTCGGGGACCTCCCGGCCCTCCTCATCAACGACGGCCGCCTCCTGACCGAACACCGGCCGGCCCGCCGCGCCGGGCTTCTGTGGCATGGAGGGCACCGTCGTGATCTGGAACATGCCGGTCTCGGTCTGCCACCAGGTGTCGATGATCGGGCAGCGGTCGGCGCCCACGACGTGGTGGAACCAGCGCCACGCCTCGGGGTTGAGGGGCTCGCCGACGCTGCCCAGCAGCCGCAGGCTGGACAGGTCGTGGCGCCGCACCCAGGCCTCGCCGAAACGCATGAGTGTGCGGATGGCCGTGGGGGCGGTGTAGAAGGCGTTGATGCCGTAGCGCTCAATGAGGTTCCACCAGCGGTCCGGGTAGGGGAAGGTCGGGTTTCCCTCGTACATGAAGACGGTGGCGCCGTTGAGCAGGGGGCCGTAGACGAGGTAGCTGTGGCCGGTGATCCAGCCCGGGTCGGAGGTGCACCACCAGCGGTCGGCGTCATGGACGTCGAAGCAGTCGTGGAGGGTGACGTAGGTGCCCACCTGGTAGCCGCCGTGGGAGTGCAGGATCGCCTTGGGCTTTCCGGTGGACCCGGAGGTGTAGAGGATGAACAGGGGGTCCTCGGCGTCGACCTGCACGGTCTCGCAGCGGCCCTGGGCGATCGGGAGCTTGCACAGCTCGTGGTACCAGTGGTCGCGGATGGGGTCCATGACAGCCTCGGTGGCGGTGTTGCGCACGACGATGACGTTCTGGACGGTGGGCGAGAAGCGCACCGCGTCGTCGACGATCTTCTTCATGGGGAAGACCTTGCCGTTGATCCACGAGCCGTCGGCGGTGATGACGACCTTGGACTCCGAGTCATCGATGCGCGCGCTCAGGGCGTCGGAGGAGTAGCCGGCGAAGACCACCGAGTGGACGGCCCCGAGCTTGGCGCAGGCGAGCATGGCGAAGAAGACCTCGGGGATGCGGGGCAGGTAGATCGTCACGACGTCGCCCTTGTCCACACCCATGGCCTTGAGGACGTTGGCCATCCTCTCGACCTCCCGGCCCAGGTCGAAGTAGGAGAAGGTGCGCACCTGCTCGACGTCCTCACCCACCCAGATGAGGGCGAGCTTGTTGCGGTGGGAGTTGGTCAGGTGCCGGTCGACGGCGTTGGAGACGATGTTCGTCCGAGCCCCGACGAACCAACGGTAGAAGGGGGCCCCGGACTCGTCGAGCACCGTGTCCCAGTGCCGGGACCACTCCAGCTCGCCGGCGCGCTCGGCCCAGTAGCCCTCCGGGTCCGCGGCGGCCCGCTCCTCCAGAGCGCGCCAGTCGCTGACCCAGGCGTTCGCGACGACCTCGGGGTCGGGATGGATGGTCTTCTCCGGCTCCTCCATCGGCTCACCCGGGGGCTGGGGTACGGTCCTTGAGATCATGGCATCCTCCTTGCGCAATATGAATACGGCGCCGTTGCGCGGCGCAGGTCGTCTGGTGGCGTGCGGGCCGTGTGGAGTACGGAGCTCTCAGCGCTCACGAACGTGGCGACGCACACATGTGGGCTGCAATCATCCATCATGAAGGCCTACTTGGCGACCGATACGGCGAAGGGATCCGC
>CAUVMS010000170.1:0-5563 GCA_963552815.1 uncultured Actinomyces sp.
TTTTCCTAACACGTCGCTCTTCCTTTCTGGTGCGCGCCTGGGGGGGGCCACTGGCGTGTTTGGGCACCGGGGCGGCGCCCGGAGTGCCGGTGGGTGCCGTCCGCGCGCCACTGCCCGCGGACGGCTCGACGCCACCACCGGGCTGCGGGGCGGGAGCGGTGTTGTCAACCGCACCGTCACCTGCGGGGGCACCCGGGCCCGTTGTGGAACCGGCCCCGTTCTGGGCGGCGACCTCGACCGAGAAGCTGTTGAGGACCGCGCCCGCGGAGTCGACGGTCTCAACCGCGACCCAGCGGCAGGTGGCGGCCTGAATCGTGCGGCAGGTCCGGGTGGGGGCGTCGGCCGGGACCACGACGTCGAAGGTGGCCTTGCCGGTGGTCGGGCCGGTGGGGTCGACGGTGAGGTCAAGGTCCTGGCTGTAAATCTCCATGCTCCCCGAGCTCACGCGCACACGCTGGGCGCCGGAGGCCTGCTCGGAGGCGTTGGTGTAGGCCAGGGAGTCCATGGTCACCGTGACCGCCCCGTCGCCGGACGCCGCGGGCGTCACGCTCATCCCGGTCTGCCGCTTGGAGTAGCCGGCCTTGACGGGCTGGTCGCCGAAGGAGGCCAGGTAGGCGGAGGTGACGTCGCGGTCGAGGACACCGGTGTTGGTCGACGGCTTGTCCTTGAGGACCGTGTACCCGTCGCCTCCGGCCAGCAGGAAGGAGTTGGAGGCGACGACGACGCTGTCGTCGTCGGCCAGTGGCTCACCATCGACCCGGATCTCGCGGATCGCGGGGGCGGCGGAGCCTCCCGGGGTGCTCGCCTCGGTGAGGACGTCGACGTTGCTGGACAGCCCTAAATTGAGCACGGGCCGGCTGGAGCCGGGCTGCCACTGCTGGGACAGGAGTGTCTTCAGCTCGGCGCCGGTGAGGGTCGTATAGGCCATCTCGTTGCCGAAGGGTTGGACGGTGTAGGCCTCGCCGGAGGTCAGGACGCCGTCGCCCTCGGTTCCGGAGGCGGCGTAGAGGATGTCGGCGCGCACACCGCCTGCGTTCATGATGCCGACGTAGCGGGTGGAGCCGGTCGGCTGGATGTCGGTGGCGAGCCAGCTGCGGAAGGACTCGGCGATGAGGTCGGAGGCGGTGGACTCGGTGCCGCGGTTGGCACCGGGACCGGTGCCGTCGGAGCCGCGCAGGAAGTCCGACCCGATCTTGGCCAGCGGCTTGCCGCCCTCGAAGGCGGAGTCCTTCTCCGCCTGGGCGACGATCCCGGCCACACCGTAGGCGTCGGTGGTGCAGCTCGAGCTGCGCAGGTCCTCGTTGTCGGCGCTGACCACAGTGGTCTTCCGGCTGGCGGGGTCGTAGCTGAGGCGGATGCGGCCCAGCGCCCAGCCGTAGTGGTCGGCCTGGACGACCGCGATCTGGTTGCCCTCAACGCCGGTGACGGTCTGCGCGAAGGGCACGTGGGTATGGCCGGAGAAGACCGCGTCGACGCTGCCGCCGAAGCTCGTGGCGGTGGTGGCGGCGTCCTCGTGACTCAGCGCGACGACGACGTCAGCCTCGCCGTTGACAGGGTCCCCGTCCTTGAGCTCGGCGGCGCGGGCGCTGGCGGCGGCGACCGCTGGGCTCAGAGTGAGGGTGGACAGGGCCGAGGGCGACACGAGGGTGGGCAGCTCGTCGGTGACAGCACCGACGAAGCCGACGCGCACGCCTTTGACCTCCTTGATGAAGGCGCCGTTGCCGCTGCCCTCGGCGGCAAGAGGCGCCGAGCCGGAGACATTGGCGGCCAGGATCGGGAAGTTCGAGGCGGGCAGGATGCGGTTCTCGAGGTCGGTCAGGCCCTGGTCGAGCTCGTGGTTGCCCAGGGCGGAGACGTCCAGGCTCATGGCGTTGAGCACCTCGATGGTGGGGCGGTCCTGGAGGATGGAGGAGACGTAGGCCGATCCGCCCACGGAGTCGCCGGCGGAGACGAACAGGGTGTCCGGGTTGGAGGCGCGGGCGGCGGAGACCTCGCAGGCCAGGGTGACGGCACCGGGGTCCTCGACAGAGGTCTGGCCGGTGTTGCGGTCCGTCCGGGTGGTGCGGGAGATGTGGCCGTGCAGGTCGGTGATGCCCAGCAGGTCGATGGTCGTGGCAGAAGCGGCGGGAGCTGCCGGTGCCGCGGGAGGAGCAGCCAGGGCCGCGGGAGGAGCGGCCGGCTCATCGGCGCCGGCGGGCGGGGCGAGGGGGCCGAGGGATGTCAGGGCGAGTCCGCAGATGACGGCGCAGGCCCGGGCGGCACGGGCGGGGAGCAGTCGCATGTCGTTCCTTCGTCATTCTCTGGCAGGAGCAGGGGCGGTGATCGATGGCGGTACCGGCGGGTGGAGGGACGGTGGAGGACGGGCGGGGAGGGCGGACAGGACATCAATAACCGTATGCCTCCACGGGGATTGGCGCAGCCTTTTTCACAGAACTGGTCCATTTCCTCCGGCCGACGCTGTGCCCGCCGCCCCAGGCCTGGGCCGCGGGCACCTCACGTGGAAGCTCTTGAGGACCGTGCCGACGACGACGACGTCCGCCGCCTCGGACAAGAGGCGACGGACGCCGTCGCTATGGGCGCGCAGAGCCCGGATCAGCCAGGTATCAGACGATGCCGTGGGCGATCATGACGTCGGCAACACGGGTGAAACCGGCCGCGTTGGCGCCGAGCACGTAGTCGCCGGGGCGGCCGTACTCCTCGGCCGCGGCGACGCAGGAGTCGTGGATGTCAGTCATGATGTCGGTGAGCTTGGACTCGGCGGTGGCGAAGTCCCAGCGGGTGCGGCTGGCGTTCTGCTCCATCTCGAGGGCGGAGGTGGCCACGCCACCGGCGTTGGCAGCCTTACCGGGGCCGAACAGGATGCCGGCCTTCTGGAAGGCCTCAACGGCCTCGGGGGTGGAGGGCATGTTGGCACCCTCGGAGACCACGCCGCAGCCGCTGCGCAGCAGGGTGGATGCGGCGTCGCCGTCGAGCTCGTTCTGGGTGGCGCAGGGCAGGGCGACGTCGCAGGGCACGTCCCACACGGAGCCGCCGGTCACGAGGCGGGCACCGGGCCGGCGCTCGACGTAGTCGGCCACGCGGCCGCGCTCGACCTCCTTGACCTGCTTGAGCAGCTCGAGGTCCACGCCGGCCTCGTCGACGACGTAGCCGGAGGAGTCGGAGAAGGTGACGGGGGTGGCACCGAGCTGCTGGGCCTTCTCGATGGCGTAGATCGCCACGTTGCCGGCGCCGGAGACGACGACCTTCTTGCCCTCGAGGGACTCGCCCTTGGTGGAGAGCATGGACTGGGCGAAGAGCACGGCGCCGTAACCGGTGGCCTCGGTACGCACGAGGGAGCCGCCCCAGGCCAGGCCCTTGCCGGTGAGGACGCCGGCGTCGTAGGAGTTACGCAGGCGCTTGTACTGGCCGAACATGTAGCCGACCTCGCGGCCGCCCACGCCGATGTCACCGGCGGGCACGTCGGTGAACGGGCCGATGTGACGGGCCAGCTCGGTCATGAAGGACTGGCAGAATCGCATGACCTCGGCGTCGGAACGGCCGTGCGGGTCGAAGTCTGAGCCGCCCTTGCCGCCGCCGATGCCCTGGGCGGTCAGGGCATTTTTGAAGATCTGCTCAAAACCGAGGAACTTGATGATGCCGGCGTTGACCGAGGGATGGAAGCGCAGGCCGCCCTTGTAGGGGCCCAGGGCGGAGTTGAACTCGATGCGGAAGCCGCGGTTGACGTGGACCTGGCCGGCGTCGTCGACCCACGGGACCCGGAACATGATCTGGCGCTCGGGCTCGACGATGCGCTCCAGGAGGGCGCCCTCGGCGTAGTGGGGGTGCTTGGCGATGACGGGACCGAGGGACTCGAGCACCTCGTGGACGGCCTGGTGGAACTCGACCTCTCCACGGTTGCGAGCCACAACCTGCTCATAGACCTTTTCGACAACGTCCTGCATGGGGGACTCCTTCGCCTAGCGGAATAAGCTCAGCACCTGGCTGGTCGCCGCGGCGCCGCGAGAAGACTTCCACCGAGACGTTCACTGAGACGAAACATCTCGCGATCCGGAGGAAACATAGCCGTCGCAAAGGCCGCATACCGGATGCTCAAGCAGCGTAGATCACAGTTCCCGGATGATCTGGTCATGAACAGCCAGCCGTATTCAGACAGTTCGGACAGTTCAGGCAGGTCAGGCGGCTCAGCCGGCGCGGCCCGCTACACCCACGGCCACGGGGCGGCGGTCCTGAGCGCGCACGCGCGCCGCAGCGCTGCGGACTCAGCCGCCCATCTCCTCCCCCACCTGAGCGCTGGGATGGATCTGCTCGACGTCGGCTGCGGGCCGGCGACCATCACCGCAGACCTCGCCGAGTGCGTCGCCCCGGGGCGGGTCGTCGCCCTGGATGCCGCGGCCGACGCCCTGGAGGCCGCTCGGGCAACGCTGAGCGAACGGGGCCTGTCCGAGCAGGTGGAGCTGAGCTGCGGGGACGTCATGACGTTGCCTTTCGAGGACGGTTCCTTCGACGTCGTCCACGCCCACCAGGTCCTACAGCACCTGGCGGACCCGGTGGGTGCCCTGGTGGAGATGCGGCGCCTCACCCGATCCGGCGGGATCGTGGCCGTGCGCGACGCCGTCTACTCCGCCATGACCTGGTTCCCCGATCCCAAGGGCATGGAGCAGTGGCGCTCGGTCTACATGACTACCGCCCGCACCAACGGCGGCGAGCCCGATGCAGGGAGCAGGCTGCTGTCCTGGGCCCGGGCGGCGGGCTTCACCGACGTGACGGCCTCAGCCTCCACCTGGTGCTACGCCACTCCCGCCGACCGGGCCTGGCAGTCGGAGACCTGGGCGCAGCGGTGCCTGACCTCCTTTGGGCCCCAGGCCGTCGACCTGGGGCTGGCGCGCGAAGCAGACCTGGAGACGATGGCCGAGGCGTGGCGGCAGTGGGGCGGCAGCGAGGACTCATGGTTCGTCGTCGTGCATGGCGAGGTCATTGCCCGCGTGTGACGTCGGATGCACGAGAGCGGCCGGCACCATGAGTCGTCGTGCCGGCCGGTGAGGCGGGCGGCTCCGGCATCGGGCGCCATCGAGACCAGGACCGCCGCACCCCGGCGGCCGGTGGCCCCATCCCGCACCCCATCGGCCAGTGAGGCAGTCAACACCGCGATGTCCGCATCATGGTCACCGCGGCGCCGGGGGCGGGAGTCAGGCGCCGAGCCCCCAGATCAAGGCCGCGCCGGGCGCAGTGAAGCGGAAGCCGGAGGCGAGCAGCGCCTGGGGGACCGCACGCTGGGAGGCACCGAGCAGCTCGGCGAGCATGCTGCCGATGCTGCCGATGCTGCCGGTACCGCCGGCCGCCCCGGTCCTCCCCGCCCGGTCCAGCAGGACCTGGGGCACCACCGCCATCGAGGGCGGGCCGCAGGCGCGGGACAGCAGCCGGTGGAGGTCGCGGTTGCGCAGGGGCTCGGGCGCGGTCAGGTTGACCGGCCCGCGGACGTCGTCGTGCTCGATGGCCCACAGGAGTCCGGCCGCGGCGTCCTCCAGCCCGATCCACGGCTGCCACTGGTCGCCGCGGCCGAGTC
>CAUVMS010000171.1:0-5400 GCA_963552815.1 uncultured Actinomyces sp.
GTCGGTTCAGGCGGCGATGGCGGCGCCCAGGAGGATGAGGCGCAGCGCCCGCTCGGCGGCGTCGGTGACGAGCTCCTTGGCGCGGGAGACCGCCTCGGGTAGGTCCATGGGGACCGGGATGATGCCCATGACGGCGTCGATCCCGGCGGCGTGGACCGCCTCGTAGCCGTGGCCGATCGAGCCGGCCAGCGCGATAACCGGCTTGCCCGCCAGCTTGGCCCGGCGCCCCACCTCGGCGGGGATCTTGCCGCGGGGTGTCTGGAAGTCGACGGCGCCCTCGGCGGTGATGACCAGGTCCGCCCGGGCGATCTGGGCGTCGAGGTCGACCCCGCACAGGTCGGCATCCATGAGCACATCGAAGCGCGAGCGCAGCCGGGCCCCCAGCCCAGCGGCGAGCCCAGCGCCCAGTCCGCCCGAGGCTCCGGTGCCCGGGCCGGTGAGCAGGTTGCGGTGAGCAGCCTGGGTGGGGAAGGCCTCGGCCAGAAGGCCGGCCCAGTGGACCAGCCCGGCCTCGAGCGCCTCCACCTGCTCGGGGCTCGCCCCCTTCTGCGGCCCGAAGACACGGGCCACCCCGTGCTCGCCGGTGAGGAGATTGTGCATGTTGCCGGCCACGAGGACCTCGACGCCGCGCAGGCGGGGGTCCATGCCGGAGGTCTCGATCCGCTGGACCCGGATCAGGTTCGAGCCGATCGGTTCGACCTCGTGGCCGTCGGCGTCCAGGAGCTGGGCGCCCAGGGCGACGAGCGCCCCCGCCCCGCCGTCGCAGGTCCCCGAGTCGCCGCAGCCGATGATGATGCGCCGGGCCCCGTTGTCGAGCGCCACCGAGATGAGCTCGCCGACGCCGGTCGTCGTCGTGGCCCCCGGGTCTCGCATGCCGGCGGGCACCAGACGCAGACCGGCTGCTGCGGCCATCTCCACCAACCAGGTCTCCTGAGCCGAGTTGCCCAGGTGGGCCAGGTAGGAGTCGACCGGCTCGCCGACGGGGCCGGTGACGCGGGTGGTGATGAGGTCGCCGCCGGTGGCCCGGGCCATCGTGGCCGCCGAGCCCTCTCCGCCGTCGACCAGGGGCAGCTCGACGACGACGGCGCCGGGCAGGAGACGGCGCACCCCTGCGGCCACCGCCTGGCACACCTCTTCGGGGGAGAGGCTCTCCTTGAAGCCCGAGGGAGCGACGAGAATGCGGGTGGGTACGGACGTGGGCATGGTCTTCCTCCGGAGGTGCTGGGATGTCATGGTCTGTCAGGAAATGTCGGGGTTTGTCGAGAAACAGAGAGGTACAAGGGAACGGTGTTCCACAGTGGGACCGTCAGATGCCGCGAGGCCGGCCGGTCTCACCAGTGCAGGCCCAGCAGCGGCCACAGCCAGGCACTGCAGGCCATGACCAGGACCACCATGAGGGGCCCGAGGAACAACGACAGGCGTCGCAGGTCCTCGGGGGAGAAGGTCTCCGTGCCGTCGATGTCGGAGAACATGGCCACGGGCTTGGCCGAGGACGGCAGCGTGTGGCAGAAGCCGGCGGCCGCCGTTGAGGCGAAGGCGGCTGCGGCCGGGTTCACGCCCACCGCCGGTGCCAGGGCCACGATGATGGGGATGAGCACCGCCGAGCGGGCCGAGCGCGACTGGATGACCAGGTGGGAGGCGGTCGAGAGCCCCACCACCACGAGCATGAAGGGCCAGGGCGAGTCGATCCGCAGGGCATTGAAGGCAGAGGTCGCCACCCACTTCGCGGCGCCGGTGGACACCAACGCGTCCCCCATGGCGAGGGTGGCCGCCATGAAGACCAGCAGCGACCAGGGGGCCTTGGCCAGAGCCTTGCGCAGCGCCACCGAGCCGTAGCCGGGCAGTGAGGTCACCAGTACGCCCAGGAGGGCCACGATGGCCGGGTCGACGCCGTGCAGGGACTCGGTGCACCACAGCACCACCACCGTGCCCACGAGCAGGGCGGCCCGGTTCTCGGCCTGGGTCAGGGGGCCGGTGAGCGGGGTCGGGGAGGCCGCCGCGAGGTCGGCGATGTCAACGCGCACCCGACGGCGCATGTCCTCCTTGCGGGTGAACAAGCGCACGATGAGCTCGGTGGACAGGTGGCTGGACAGGGCCGCCAGGGGCAGGCCCAGCAGCAGCCAGCCGGCGAAGGAGAACTCCTGCCCACCGGCCGAGGCCACGATGTGCGAGGTCACCAGGTGGGCGCCCGCACCCAGGAAGGAGCCGACCGCCGACAGCAGGATGACGGTGGGGAAGATGAGCGACAGGGCGTGGATGAGCCGCTTGCGGGAGGCCTTGAGGTCTGCGTTGTCGTCCGGTCCGGTGCTCAGGGCCCCGGCCAGGGCCGTGTAGACCGGCAGCAGCAGAGCCGCCCGTCCCGAGGTGGAGGGGGCCGCGAAGACCGTGGCGACGATCGCGGCCGTCACCAGGTGGACCAGGACGCGTGGGTGGTCGGTGCCGGTCACCAGCCAGGCCGCCAGGCGGCCGGTGAGGCCCGAGGCGCTCACCCCGACGGCGATGACGAAGGCCGCCACCAGCAGCCAGATCGTGTCATCCCCGAGGCTGGCGAACATCTCGTCCGGGCTCAGGGCGCCGGTGAGGACCAGGGCGGTGGCGGCGCCCAGGGAGATGTAGGTGTCGTCGACGTTGGTGAAGGCCCAGGCCCACACCGAGGTGATGAAGATGATCAGGGTGAGCGCGCCGGTGACCGACAGGCTCCCCTCGGCGCCGTCCGCGCGCCAGGCGGCCACTCCAACCGCCGCGCACAGGCTCGCGGCGAGGACGGCGAACAGGATGCGCCGCCACGGCAGACGCCGGGCCGGAGCGGGCTCGCTGCGCTTCGCCAGGGAGAGCGGCAGGGTCTCGCGCACGGTGGGCATGTCGGTCTCGAAGGAGCAGGTGGTGTCGGTCGCGGTGGTCATGAGCCGGCCTCCCCTTCCGAGGCGTCGTGCGCGCGGTCGTCGTGGACAACTGCCGGCTCGCCGGTGGCCACCCGAGGTGCCGTGTCCGCCGAGGTGCGCGAGGAGGGGGCGGTGGCCGGGGAGGCGACGACGGCGGGATCGGGGTCCGAGGCGAGGTTCCAGGAGCTGTCGGCCGGGATGCGCAGGCCGACGGTGGCCCCCTGGCCCGAGGCGGAGATGGCGAAGACGGTGCCGTCGTGGGCGTCGGCGATGGCTCGCACGATGGCCAGGCCCAGCCCGGCGCCGCGCGGCTTGCCGCCGGTCTCGCCGTGCGTGAAGCGCTCGAAGAGCCAGTCGACGTCGTCGTCGGACAGTCCCGGACCCTCATCGGTGACGGAGATCTCCAGCCCGCTGCGGCCGTAGCCGTCGGTGCCGGGGGCGATGGTGAGTGTCAGGGGGCCGTCGCCGTACTGCAGCCCGTTGCGGGCGAGGTGGCCGGTGGCCTGACGCAGGCGCTCGACGTCGAGTGTGGCCGTGCCCCGGACCCTGAGGTCGAGGTTCCAGCGGCCCGGGGCCATGGCCTCGACGTCGTCGAGCAGGGTCTGGGCCAGCTCGGTGACCTCGACGTCGGGGGTGAGGTGGGCGAAGTCGCGCCGTTCGGCCTGGGTGAGGGACTGGAGATCGTCGAGGATCCGTTGCAGCTTGGTGATCTGGGTGCGTTGCTGGAGGACGGCGCGGGTGGCCGGTTGGCTGGCCAGGCGCGCGTCCATGACGGCCAGGGGGCCGGAGATCTCCTGGTGGGCGCGCAGGACGAACTGGGTCTGGCCGTCGAAGGCCTCCTGGAGGCGGTCCAGCATGTCGTTGAACTCCTCGGTCAGGCCGGCGATGTCATCGCGGCCCTTGACGGGCAGGCGCCGGTTGAGGTCCTGGGTGGACACGGAGGCGGCCGCGGTGCGCAGGTCGCGCAGGGGTCTGAGGATCTGGCGGGCCACGAGCAGCCCGACGATGCCGGTGAGGACCAGGACTGCCGCACTGATGCCGACCATGAGCCAGGTCGTGGCGTTGATCTGGTCCACGCGTGAGGCGGTGAAGCTCATGGTGATGACGGACAGGTGCTGGGAGGGGTCGTCGGGCTCGAGCTCGACCCGGGCCCAGCGGACCTCTCCGCTGCCGTAGTCGGTGGCGCCCGACGGCGACTGCAGCAGCTTCACGAACAGGGGATCCGTGCTGGTCAGGTTCAGGGTCGGGGCGGAGGCTCCGGAGGCCTGGGTGGCCTGGCCGGTGGCGTGGTTGTAGATGATGGTGGCCTCCCGGTCGGTGAGCTGCTGGCTGTCCCGGTAGACCTCCATGAGGCGGGTGGTGGAGGTGAAGGGCTGGGAGGTTCGCGGGTCGACGCCGGTGGCGGCGAAGTTCTGGAGCTCCTTGACCTCGTGGGCGACGTCGGTATTGGCGGCGCGGGAGATGTCCGCCAGGAGGGTGGAGCGCACCGAGACGATCATGCTGGTCAGCCCCAGGGCGACGACGAACAGCGTCCAGGCGACGATGCGCAGCCGGGCGGGGACCGAGGAGCCGGAGGTGGGGGTGGCCGAGGGGTCGGCGGGGGTCGGTGAGGAGGTTGAGGAGGACAATGCGGCGGATGCTGGGGTGGGGGTCGGAGAGGGCGGGGTGGAGGGATGTTCGGGCTCGGACGTCATCGCTGTCAGCTCCCCTCTCCGGCGGAGGAGAGGTGGACCGGGCTGGGCTGCGCGGGCGGGCCGGGGACGACGGCCATGAACTCGGCGGCCAACGCCAGCGCCACCGGGACGAGCATGAGCAGAGCCAGGGCGAGGATTCGGCGTGAGGTGTTCATGTCTCAACTGTCGCGAGCCATCCCTAGAGGGACCACAACTGGGCATGAGAGTTCTCTTATGTTGAATAGACCGACGAAACAGTAATATTTGTATGTCCTTAGTAATGGTCGGGGGGTGCTGCTCGTGGCGGGGACGTACGTGTCCCGCGAGGACTGCGTCTTCCCGCAGATCACTGGGGTCTGACTGTCTTGTCTCCTCACTTCTGAGACGTGTGGGTGTCATGGTTTCTGAGATGCTCGCTTGGGCGGGAATCCGGGGTGGGTTGGTGGTCCAGGAGGCGAGGGTGAGGTCGAGGGGAAGAGGTCCGGTGGGGTGTCGGTGCCCACAGCGCTGACATAAGCCCCGCACCGGCGATGTGCGCTGGGGAGAAACCGCAGCATTCCAACGAATCCCGCTGGGCGTGTTGACGTTGGTCCCGTTAATGTCAGCGCTGTGGACACTAAGCCGCGGGACTGGTCGACTCTGCGGGGTCTTGGTGGCGGGGCTGGGCGCTCCCGGTCCGGGGTCGGCCGTGCCTTGGCCTGCCGGGCCCCCTGCGGTTCCTGTGCAGGGGCGCGGAGGCCATGGTTCAACGCCGGCTCCGGGTTCGGCCCACTCCCGCCCCGGGCCGTCCTACTGCACGAGGGTGGGGTGGCACTGGCCAGGGGTTGTGCGTACTGCACGAGCCC
>CAUVMS010000172.1:0-5212 GCA_963552815.1 uncultured Actinomyces sp.
ACGATCCGCCCGTCCATGACGACGGCGACCCGGTCGGCGTCGGCGGCCGTGTAGAGGCGGTGGGCCACCTCGATGACGGTGCGCCCGGCCAGCGCCGTGGACAGGGTCCGCTCCAGGGTGCGGGCGGCGCGCGGGTCCAGCAGCGAGGTGGCCTCATCCAGGATGAGCGTGTGCGGGTCCAGCAGCACCAGCCGAGCCAGCGCCACCTCCTGGGCCTGGGCGGGGCTGAGCTCGAGGTGCCCCGAGCCGACCATCGTGTCCATCCCCTCGGGCAGCCCGTCCACCCAGGCATCGGCTCCGATGGCCTCGATCGCATCGCGGATCGTGTCGTCGGAGGCGCCCGGCCGCCCCAAGCGCACGTTGTCCGCCACGGTGCCGACGAACACGTGGTGCTCCTGGGTCACCAGGGCCACGTGGCGGCGCAGCTCGTCCTCGGTCAGGTCCGTCAGCGAGACCCCGCCTACGGTGACGCTCCCGGAGGTGGGCGGGTTGATACCGGCCAGCATCCGCCCCAGCGTGGACTTGCCTGACCCCGAGGGCCCGACGACGGCCAGCCGCTCCCCGGGCACGAGCTCCAGGTCGATCCCGTGGAGCACCTCGACGCCCTCCCGGTAGGAGAAGCGCACGTCGTCGAGCACGATCCGCGTGCCCTCGGGCTCCTGACCGGTGGGGGTGCGGTCGTCGGGGACCTCCTCCACCCCCAGGATGCGGGACAAGGAGGCCTGGGCGATCTGGACCTGGTCGACCCAGAACATGAGCTGGCCCACCGGCTTGCGCAGCTCCATGGAGTACAGGGCCACCGTGGTGATCGCCTCCAGGGTCGCGTAGCCGCGGCCGGCCAGGAACCCGCCCCACAGGAGGACGGCGACGACGGGCGCCCGCCAGGCGACGTCGAGCACCATGAACAGGCGCACCCGCAGCGCGGCCGTGTAACGCTCCAGGGACCAGGCCTCCTTGATGCAGGCCATGATGGCGCGCTCTCGGCGTGCCCCGATGCCCAGGGCGTCCACGGTCTCGGCGTGCTCGACCGTCTCGGAGACCGCCCCGTTGAGGCGGGCCTGGGCGGCCGACTCGGCCCGGTAGGCGGGGATGGAGATCGGCAGGTACCAGCGCATCATCGACCACACGGGCGGGGCGATGACGAGCAGCCCGAGCGCCAGGAGGGGGTCGGCGACGGCGGCGGCCAGAAGCGTGAAGACGATCGTCACCACGCACACGAGGATCTGGGGGATCCCCACCCGCACCAGGAACTCAATGCGGGAGACGTCGGTGGTGGTGCGCCCCACGAGGTCGCCGGTGCCGGCGGACTCCACGGCGCTCAGCGGCAGGTGCACCACCCGGTTCATCATGCGCTCGCGCAGCTCGGCGAAGACCGACTCGCCCAGGGTGCGGGCGTGCTTCTGGGCGAAGCGGTTGATGAGCGCCCCCACGAGCGTGACCGCGATGATGGTCAGCACGATCCGGTCCACGTAGCCGGCGTCGGCCCGCCCGGCCGAGACCCGCCCGACCAGCCGCCCCAGCAGCTGGGGGGCCACGAGCGTGGACAGGACCGCCGTGATCTGGAGGGCCAGGACGACGGCGAAGCGCCACCGGTAGGAGGCCATGATGCGGAAGGTCTTGCGCAGGGCGACGGGCCCGGGCGCGACGGGAAGCGCCATCAGCAGCTCGCCTCCGCATCCTCACCCATGGCCCGCGAGACGACGGCGCGGTAGTCGGCCGCCTGCGCGTGGCCGTCGCGGGCCATCGCCATGAGCTCGCGGTGCGTGGAGCGCAGCAGCTCGGTCCCGCTGGAGTCCAGGAGGACGACCTCGTCGCAGGCCTCCAGGACCAGCGGCGAGGCGGTCACGACGACGGTCGTGCGCCCGGCGCGCGCCCGGTGCACCTGGGCGGCCACCCGGGCCTCGGTGTGGGAGTCCAGGGCGGAGGTCGGCTCGATGAGCACGAGCGTGGGCGCCTCGGTCAGCAGCGCCCGGGCCAGGGCCACGCGCTGACGCTGCCCGCCGGATAGGGACCGGCCCTTCTCCGTAATCATTCCGGCCAGGCCCTCGCTCAGGGAGGTCAGGACGTCACCGGCGTCGGCGATCCCGATGGCCTCGATGAGCCGGTCGTCGCCGGGGGCCTCGCGCTCCTGGGGGCGGACCTGCTGGTCGACGTCGGCCCCGGTGGTGCGCTCGGTCTCGGCGCGCACGAGGTCCTCCAGGCCCGCCGGCTGCGGGTCGGGGCCGCCGCGCACGTCGAGGGCCTCACGCAGGGTCCCGGTGAAGAGCTGGGCGGTGGCGCCGGAGACGACGACGCTGGCGCGCACCTGCTCCAGGGGCATGGTGGTCAGTGGCCGGCCCGCCAGGGTCACGGTGGGGCCGGCGTCGGTGAAGCGCCCCAGTCGCGTGGCCAGGTCGGCGGAGACCTGCGGGTCGGGGCACACGAGGGCCGTCATGCGGCCCTCCTTGAGGCGCAGGCCGCTGCCGGTGTCCACCAGGTCGCCGCTGACGGGGTGGGCGGCGGCCGGGTCCAGGTTGAGGCGCTCCACGAGGCTGCCGGCGGCCGGCGCCACCTCCAGCAGGCGGCTCAGGCGCCGGGCTCCGACGACGGCCCGGGTGTAGTCCTGCACGGAGCTGGTGAACACCCACAGCGGCCAGGACAGGTAGGCGGTGTAGCCGTAGAAGGTGATGAGCCCGCCGGGGGTGAGGCTGCCGGCCACGGCCATGCGCGCCGCCACCCACACGACGATCGCGGCGAAGAGCCCGGGCAGCAGCACCTGGAGGGTCATGAGGGTCGCCTGGGAGGAGGCCACCTCGACGCCGCGGCGCCGCAGCTCCTGGGAGGCGTCCCGGTAGCGGCGGGCGAAGACGTCCTCCCCGCCGATGCCCCGCAGGATCCGCAGCCCCGCCACCGTGTCCGTGGTGATCGTGGTGACCGCGGACTGGGCCTCGCGCTGGACGGCCTGACGCTTCTGCAGGGGGCGGATGACCAGGGTGACGATGGCCGCCACCAGCGGCATGCCCAGGATGACGATGAGCCCCAGGCTCACCGAGGTGCGCAGCATGAGGACGGCGACGACGAGGAAGCTGGCCGCCGCCCCCAGCAGGGCCGGCAGGTACTCGATGAGCTTGCCCAGGTAGTCGGCGTCGGAGGCGATGATGGTGGCGACCTCGCCGGTGGAGACCTGCCGGGACAGGTCCTTGCCGGTGGCGGAGATCTGCCGGCCCACGAGCCGGTCGACGTCGAAGGCGGTGCGCATCCAGGCCGTCACCCCGAAGTAGGACAGCATCGTGTCCCCGACGGCGTAGACGACGAACAGCACCAGCAGCAGCGCGCCGATGCCCCAGACACGGCCGTTGAGGCCGTTCTCGATGCCGGCGTCCAGGGCCTGGCCCAGGAAGGCCGGCACGATCGCCTGGATGATGTTGGAGGTGCAGGCCGCCAGGGTCGCCAGGGTGACCGGGACGGCGGCGCGGCGCAGCAGCCAGCGCAGAAGCGCCCCGGCCCCGATGGACGGGGGCTGGGGCAGCGGAGCGTCCGGGGAGGTGGACAGGGCGGCCAGGACTGACCGGGAGGACGGCTCAGGCATGATCGCATGAGGCTACCGGAGCCGGGACCTGAGCGGCAGGGGCGGAACCGGTGAGATGGAAGATAGCGGGGGAGGTGGCGTCCTGCCCGTGCGGACAGGGGCGGAAGCCAGGGGCGGCGCGTGCGGCCCCGGGCGAGCACCGGCAGGTACTGGCGGACACCGGCTGACGCACCGGCGCCCCGGCCCGCCCCCGCGGTGGGGAGCTGGACCGGGGCGCCGGGGTCAACGAGGCCGCCGTGAGGCGTCAGCAGACCTGTCAACGGTGACGAGCAGTACGACTCATACTGTGCCGTACCGAGCGGGCGGTACTGACGTGTCGCCTACTTGCCTGCCACCGGAGTCCTCTGCTCAGTGAGTACCGGGCGCACGGTGACCTTCTGCCGACTGCCCTGCGGTAGCTCGGCGGCTACTCGGCGGCTACTCGGTGGCGATGGCGTCCAGGACGGGGAGCCGGGAGGCCCGCAGCGCCGGCCACAGGGCCGCGAGGACACCGACCACCACGGAGAGCACGAGCATGCCCACCATCTGGCTCCAGGGGATGCTCAGGGACGTGAGCCCCTGGTCCTCCAGGATCTTCTTGAGTGCCGCGGCCAGGACCACTCCGGTCGCCCCGCCCAGGACGGTCCCGTACAGGGCGGTGAGGACCGACTCGGTGATGATCTCCCCGGCCAGCTGGGCCTTGCCCAGTCCGACGGCGCGCATGAGCCCGATCTCCCGGGTGCGCTCGGAGACCGAGAGCACCAGAGTGTTGACGATGCCCAGGATGGCGATGACGATGCTCAGCCCCAGCAGGCCGTAGAGGACGGCGAGCATCTGGTTGACGCTCTGGCCGATCTGGTTGGAGAACTCATCGGCGTCCACGGCCGTGTACAGGTAGGTGTCGGCGACGATGCTGCGGGCCTGTTTGCGCACCGTCTCGACGTCCGCCCCGTCCTTGACGGTCAGGAGCATGCCCGCGGGCGAGTCCAGGACGTGGGCCGGGTCGGTGCTGGTGCCCAGCGAGGACCAGGACCCCACCGCTGCGGCCACCTCGGGCGGGATGTAGTAGTTGTTCCCAGTTCCCTGCGGCGGGTTGACGATGGCGCCCACCGTGACCTCAGCGGACCCGTTGGGGCCAGAGAAGGTGAGCTTGTCCCCCAGCTTGAGGTTCTGATCCTTCTTGACGGCCACGTGAGTGGCGTCAAGATCGCTCAGCGACCCGGAGGACACCCGGAGGTCGTAGGCCCTGGAGTAGGTGTCGGGTTCGATCACGACGGCGAGGTTGTTGGGGTTCTGGGACCCGTCGGGCAGGGTCACCGCGGTGAAGTACATGGCGTAGGGGGAGGACTCCTTGACGCCGTCGATGGCGGCGAGGTCCTTGGCCTTCTCGGCCGAGAGCCCGATGTTCGTGGTGCTCATCGTGGCGGGCTGGACCAGCAGGTCGGCCTTGAGGGACTTGTCGACCGCGTCGGCGGTCGAGGTGTTGAAGGAGGCGGCCAATGTGGCGCCGGCGCACACCAGGGCCATGCCCACCATGAGGGCGCCGGAGGTGTTGGCCGTGCGGCGCGGGTTGTGGACGATGTTGCGCACCGCCAGGCGTCCGGACGGCCGCAGCATGCGGAATGGCAGTCCCAGGACGGCGACCACCGGGCGCGCCAGGGTCGG
>CAUVMS010000173.1:0-5198 GCA_963552815.1 uncultured Actinomyces sp.
TCTTATCGTCGGCGCATTCGCGCTCGGGGTCCTTGTGGCAGATCCGGACACCCCGGCACCCTTCTGGCTCCTGGTGGTGCTCAATCAGCGGGTCGCTTCCAGCCGGAGCCCTTTCGGGTCGGCTACTGCACGACGGTGGGGTTGTACTGGTCAGGGGTTGTCCGTACTGCACGGGACCCGGACCTTCGTGGAGTACACCCGAATGCCGGCCAGTAGCACCCCACCCTCGTGCAGAACATGCCGAACGCCACTAGGGCGACTGCGCACGCTCCTTCGGCGAGGCGATCAAGTGACCCCGGCGCCCGGGCAACCCGCCCGACCCCTGCCTCAGACGCCATGACCCCGAAACTCTCAGGAGTCATGAGACAACACCTATCCTTGGGGCCAGGACTCGGCGCTTCAAGCGCCCCCACTCCCCGCAGGAGACTGCACGTTCGCCCATGGCCTCGATGACGGCATGGAAGACGGCGCCGGCCCGCTCGCTCTCGGGCAGGAGAAGCCACCCTTGAGGATCAACCACGACGCGAGACGGGAACGCCCTGCTGCACGGCGTTGGGCATGGAGCGCCTCCTTCATCTCACGGGCACCTCACGAGGGCATACCGGCCCCTCCCCGCCTCAGCGGCAGGTCGATCAGGCCTCGTCAGCACGGTACCGCTCACGCATGAGGCCCACGTAGTCGAGGAGGTCCTGACGCAGGCGCTTGGGGGTGATGACGCAGGCATCCGGACCGAGCCGAAGCAGAATCGTCATAGCATGCAGATGGTCCATGAACTCCAGCTGAAGACAGGTCCATCCGTCATCTCCGGAAGGTTCGCCATCTGCATCGGTCGTCGTTGCGCGCAACGTCCACTCCTGCACGTCGCTCCAACGCTCGTCCCGTACCCAGGCGGTGGCTGTGATGGCCTCGAATCTTTCGAGAAACTCCTCACGCTGTTTCTGCCATGCCGCGGTCATGTCGAAGCCGGAGTCGTCAGAACACTCCTCAGTGAGTACGTCAGCCTCCTCGATCCGAGAGAGCCTGGTGAAGCGAACCTCGGCGCCGTGTGAGGCGCACAGGTACCAGCTGCGACCGGCGGCAACTATTCCGTGCGGATCAACGACCTCCTGCATCGTCGTCCTCGACTTGTAGCGGAAGACCATACGCAACCGATGGCGTGTCAAGACCGCTTCCTGAACGGCATGGAAGACGGCGTCGGCCCGCTCGCTCTCGGGAAGGGGAAGCCACCCTTGAGGATCAACCACGACGCGCGAGGCGATGCCCATGGACCGGCTTCGATGGCTGTCAGGTACGGCGGCGAGCAGTTTGCGAGATGCGGAGGCAAGGGCGTCGCCAAGGCCCAGTGGCGCAGCACCCCAACTGGTGAGACCGGCGAAGAGGGCCCAGCTCTCCTCACGGTTCAGTCCTGTCACGTCAATGCGAAAGCCGGGGTCGATTCTCACTCCCCCATGAGGTCCCCGCTCGCACCATACCGGCACTCCCGCAGCCGACAGCGCCTCAACGTCCCGCAGCACGGTGCGCCGTGAGACCTCCAGCCGCTGCGCCAGCTCCGAGGCGGACAGACGACCATGGGCACGCAGCAGCCAGATCATGGAAAGTAGGCGGTCGGCACGCACCAACTCATCCTCGCACGTACGTGACACAAGGTGACACCAATGGTCTCTAACCTCGATGTCGTCCACCCACCCTGTATCCCCGTGAGAGTCTCAGGAGCATCACCATGACGGCCTTTGTCCCCAACAGCGTCATCCTCTACGTCTCCGACGTCGAGACGAGCACCGCCTTCTACCGCGGAATTCTCGGTCATGGACCGATCGAGACCTATCCAGGATTCAGCGTCTTCAAGCTGTCTGACGACATGACTCTTGGACTACAGGCAGCCGATGAGATCGAACCCGCTGCTGAGCCATACGTAGGCGGGGTTGAACTGAGTCTGAGCGACGTCGAGCATACCGACGTCGATCGTCTTCACGCGCAGTGGAAGATGCTGGGCATTCCGATGGTTCTGGAGCCGACCGTCCTCGAGTTCGGCTACACCTTTGTGGCGACCGACCCCGATGGGCACCGCCTGCGCGTGTGCGCCACCGGTACCTCGAGCTTCGTCTGACTCGAGGCCCTCGGCGCCCCGCCCGTCACCGGGTGCGGGCCTCGATGCGCCTCGCCAGTGCCCCCAGCGCCCAGTTCACGATGACGTAGGCGACGGCGATGATGACGTAGGTCTGGAAGAAGACGGACAGGCGGGCGTCTATCTTCGCCTGACCGATCATCGTGGAACCGCGGTACATGAGCTCTGGGTAGGCGAGCACGTAGGCGAGCGTCGTGCCCTTGATGATGGTCACCATCTGTGTGATGAGGGTCGGGAGCATGAGGCGCAGTGCCTGCGGCGCCAGGATGAGACGCATCGTGAGAGACCTGCTCATTCCCAGCGCCAGCGCGGCCTCCGTCTGGCCTCGGTCCAGGGCCCGGACGCCTGAGCGGAAGACCTCCGCCGTCGTCGCCGAGGTGCACATGACGATGGGCAGGGCCAGCTTCCAGAAGTCCGAGACTTCCACGAAACGCGGAACCACCAGCAGGAAGAAGTAGACGAGCAGCAGCATCGGCACCGCTCTCATGGCATCGATCCACAAACCGATCAGCCACCTCACGGGCCGGTTGTCCAGCATGCGGAGCCATCCCAGGACGATTCCCAGGGGGAAGGTGAGGACGGCTGCGACAGCCCCGAGGGACAGGGTGTTGCCGGCGGCCTCCAGAAGCTGGCTGACCACTGAGTGCCCTAGGAAGTAGCGCCACTCGGGATAGTCGAGCTGGCCCGCGAGGTCCAGTCGGTAGAGGACCGCGCCCAGCAGCGCCACGATCCCAAGAACCGCGACAACTGATCCGACGGCGATCATGATGCGCCCCCGCGGTCCCGGCTCGTCGAAGAGCAGCGCCGCGTCCGTCACCCCGGAGTCTCTGCCGCGTCGTCTGGCAGGACGAGGTTCTGTCATGGACATGATGTCAGAACTCATGCGCGTCCCTCCGTCCCCATGAACTCGAGCCGCCTCTCAAGAAGCCCACCGAGCTTCGTGGCGGCGAAGGCGATTGCCAGGTAGGTCAGGCCCGAAGTGAGGAAGGTGATGACTCCGGCCGCTCGCTCCTGGTTGATCTGCTGTGTGACGGCCGTCAGCTCGACGACGCCGACCGCCGCAGCGAGCGAGGAGCCGATGAGGCAGGCGATGAAGATATTGACCAGTGGCTGGATCGTGCGTGCCAGGGCCTGGGGCAGGACGATGCCGCGGATGATGAGCCCGAACGGCATTCCCAGTGCGCGCGCGGCCTCGATCTGTCCCTTCGGCACCGAGTTGATTCCGCTGCGCACCGTCTCGCACACGAATCCGGACGAGGAGAAGACCAGGGCGACGATCACCGACCAGAACAGTGGAATCCTGATGCCGACGTTGGGAAGCGCCAGGCCGATCAGCACCATGAGGCACAGGTTGGGGATGTTGCAGGCCACCGTCACCCATGCCGTCGCCAGTGCCCTGAGAGGAGGGATGGGGCCGACCCGGAAGATGGCCATGAGCGAGCCCAGGACCAGTCCGCCTGCGTAGGACAGCACAGAGATCACCAGCGTGATGAGCAGGCCGGAGCCGATATCAGCAAGATTATCGGTGATGGCACTCACGGTCGCCTCCTTGAAGGATCCGGTTCGTCAATTATGACGTCAACGCTGCGGTCTAAGGCGTCGTCAGCCCCGCGGAGAATCCGCTCGGGCCGACGACGCAACGAGCCCGACTGGTCAACGAGCCCCGTTCAGGACTCCTGTGGGGCCTGGTCACCACCCGACTCAGGTGCCGGCTCGGAGCCGTCCTCAGGGGCGGGAGTCTGCTCCCCGCTGCCCGCACCGTCGGCGCCGGCGGTCGACGATCCGGGAACCGAGCCGATGGCCGGCGGCTGGGGCGCGTCGCCACCGAGTGACTTGCCGATCGTCGCCTCCCAGATGGCCTTCCAGGTGCCGTCCGACTCGATCGTCTGCAGGAAGGTATTGACGAAGGCCTGAGCCCCGGAGTCCTTGGGGAGTCCGATGCCGTAGGGGTCCTCGGCGAAGGTGTCGCCAACGATCTTGACCTTGTCATTGGACAGGACCTCGCTCTTGAGCAGGGACTGGTCCACGACGTAGGCCTTGACCTGCCCGCTCTCAACGGCGGCGACGCACTTGGCCTGGGTGTCGAAGGGTTTGGCCGTCGCATTGGGGGCGTACTTCTTCAGGGCGGAGGCCGATGAGGAGTTGGACTGGACCGCGACGTCCCCGGTCAGAGTGTCAACACCCGTGATGTCCTTGTTGTCGGCCTTGACCAGGATGGCCTGGCTGGAGGCGTAGTACGGGCCAGCGAAGTCGATCTTCTCGGCTCGCTCCTGGGTGATCGTGTACGTGGCCACGACGGCGTTGACCGTGCCGTTGACCAGGACGGTCTCGCGCGTGTCGGAGGTGACCTGCTTGATCTCGAGCAGGGAGCGGGCGTCGTCACCGCCGATGATGTAGCGGGCCAGGGCCTGGGCGATGGCCGCGTCGAAGCCGGAGATCTTCTTCGTCTTGGAGTCCTCCCAGGAGAAGACCTCGGAGGTCTTGGTCCCGCCGGTGACGAGCTTGCCCGCCTTCTTGACGGCGGCGGCCCAGCTGGAGGCGGCTACGACATCGTCAGCGGCCACCGGCCCGGAGTTGATGGCCTTGTCGTAGATGGCGTCGGAGGCCGACGCCGAGGCCACGGCCTTGCCGTCTGCGCCCGTGTCGGCGCAGGCCGCCAGCACGCCGGCCAGGGAGACAGCACCAGTGGTGACCAGAAGGCTGCGACGGGAGAAGGTGGTCATGGTGTTCCTTTCGTTCGGACGGGGACGGAACCGTCCCAGGCTCAGGGCCTGTTGTGGCAGCCGCACCCGGGAGAAGGTGCGGTTCGGAGCTCAGTGGCTGAGCACCTTGGACAGGAAGTCGCGGGCGCGCTCGGTGCGCGGGGAGGAGAAGAACTCGACGGGGTTGCCGGACTCGACGATCTGGCCGCCATCCATGAAGACGACGCGGTCGGCAGCGGAGCGGGCGAAGCCCATCTCGTGGGTGACGACGAGCATGGTCATCCCGGAGCTCGCCAGATCCTTGATGACGTCGAGAACCTCGTTGATCATCTCCGGGTCCAGGGCGCTGGTGGGCTCGTCGAAGAGCATGA
>CAUVMS010000174.1:0-5127 GCA_963552815.1 uncultured Actinomyces sp.
AGCGCCAGACCTCCATCGGCGGCGTCGTCTACCCGCTGCCCCACCCCTTCATGGTCCTGGCCACCCAGAACCCCATCGAGGAGGAGGGCACCTACGTCCTGCCCGAGGCGCAGATGGACCGCTTCCTCATGAAGGAGGTCCTCACCTATCCGCGGCCCTCGGAGGAGGCCGACGTCCTGGACCGCATCTCCAACGGCACCTTCGACCGGCCCTTGACCGGGAACCCCATCTCCACCGACGACGTCGAGTGGCTCCAGCGGGCCGCCGAGCGGGTCTACGTCGACCCGGTCATCAAGCAGTACATCGTCGCCCTCATCAACACCTCCCGCGGTGGCGGCCCGCGGCCCGTGCCCGGCCTGGACCGGCAGGTGCGTGTGGGTGCCTCCCCGCGCGGAGGCATCGCGCTCATGAAGGTGGCCCAGGCCGTCGCCCTCCAGGAGGGGCGCACCTACGTCATTCCCGACGACGTCCGCCTGCTGCGCCACGGGGTGCTGCGCCACCGGCTGGTGCTCACCTACGACGCCCTGGCCGACGGCGTCGCCCCCGAGGCGATCATCGACACCATCTTCGCCGCCGTCCCCACCCCGTGACACCGACGGGGAACTACTGAGCGATGAGTGTGGAGCCACCTGACGCCCTCGGAGCGCCCCGGAGTGAACCGGGGGCTGAGGCACCCGAGCCCGGCGGGCGGCGCGGCGCGAGGATCGAGCGCCTGCGCGCGGCCATGTCCCTGCCGACCCTGCGGCGGGCCACCGGGCTGCTCGACGGACGCCACAAGTCGGTCTTCGTCGGGCGCGGGCAGGACTTCGACGACATGTCCTTCTACCGGCCCGGCGACGACATCTCCGACATCGACTGGAAGTCCTCGGCGCGTCTGGGTCAACCGGTCATCAAGCGCTACCAGCGAGAGTCCATGATGCCGCTGGTCCTGGCCGTGGACACGGGCCGGACCATGGCTGCGATGGCCCCCTCGGGGGAGGACAAGCGCGACCTGGCCCTGGGGGTCGCCGAGGTCTTCGCCTACCTGGCCCGGATGCGCGGAGACTCGGTGGCGCTCGTGGCCGGGGACGCCAGCCGGATGATCTCGCGCCCGGCACGCTCGGGCGCCAAGCACGTCGAGACCCTGCTGACCCTGCTGGCCCGTACCTTCGAGGACCTCGACGTGCCCGTCGCCGGGGCGCCCGAAGGCTTCTTCGAACTGGTCCCCGGAGCCCCGCCCTCCAGCCTGCCCCGGCTCATGGAGAGGGTGAGTACCTGGCATCGCCGTCGCAGCCTGGTGGTGCTCATCACCGACACCGCCCACCCCGGGCCTGACGCCGCCACCTGGTTGCGACGCCTGTCGATCCAGCACGAGGTGATCGTCGTCCAGATCGAGGACGATGACCCGCTGCGTCCCGAGGCCGGCCGCGGGCGGGACATCGACATGCCGGTCGAGATCCCCTCCTTCCTGCGCTCCGACAAGTACCTGGCGGCCCAGGCCGCCGTGGTGCGAGACCAGTGGCGAGCCGGCGTCGAGCAGGTGCTCGACGCCCGGCACCTGGAGTATGGCATCGTCTCCTCCGAGGAGACCCTCATCGACTCCATCGCCGAGCTCCTCCAGCGCGAGCGCGCCGCGGTGGCCCGAGGGAGGCGATGAGCGGTGCAGATCATGCCCCCGGTTCTCATGCCGATGTGGATGATCGTCGTCATGGTCATCGGAGTCCTCCTGGTCAGTGCCTGGCTGCTGCGCACCATCCTGGTGACCCGCCGGGACACCTCACGCGAGGTCGGCGACATCCCGATGGCGCCTCGCGAGCGCCGTCAGTGGGGTGAGCGCCTGGGGGAGATCTCCCAGCGCTGGGACGGCGGCGAGCTGGACCTGCGTGAGCTGCACCTGGAGCTGGCGGCGCTGCTGCGAGGCTTCGCCGAGGCCCGCAGCGGTGAGGAGATCACGACCGCCACGGTCTCGGAGATCCTCGACATGGCCGCCACAGCCGGCCCGCGTTCGGTGGAGGAGCGTCGGCGCAGCGTGCGCGAGGCGGGACACCCCCTGGACACCAACCCGCTGGGGCACATCGGTGAGCTGCTCGCCGTGTGGGAACAGCCCTCCTTCGACCGTGAGCCGCAGGCCGCTGCGCACGAGGCCCTCACCCACGCACGGGAGGTGGTCACCCAATGGTGATGCTCTGGCTGTTCTGGATCCTCGTCGCCATCGCCGTGGTGGCGATCATCGCGGTGCTCATCGTCGATCGGCGCTCCGGCGGCGTCCCCGCCGGCGAGGACCACAAGCGCTCGCGGCTGCCCTGGAGTCGCTGGACGACGCCGCAGGTCGCCGAGCCGCCGCGGCGTCTGGCCAACTCGGCGAGCCTGTTCCAGCTTCCGGCGGTGCGTGCCCGCATCAGGGCCCAGCGCTGGCTGCACGCCGGTCTGGCGATCCTGCTGGTCGTGTGCCTGCTGAGCGCCTCCGCCGTCGCCGGTCGTCCCGTGCGCGTCACCGAGCGCTCCGACGCCCTGGCCAACCGCGACATCGTCCTGTGCCTGGACGTGTCGACGTCGATGATCAACATCGACGCCTCCGTCCTCAAGACCTTCTCCGAGATCCTGGAGGACTTCGACGGCGAGCGCGTGGGGCTGGTGGCCTGGAACTCCGCGGCCCAGACCATCGTGCCGCTCACGGACGACTACGAGCTGCTGCGCCAGGAGATGGATGACCTGAGCGACGTCCTGGACATCAACCCCGACAAACCGACCTTCAAGCAGGCGCTCAGGTACGACGAGGCCCTCAGCGGGACCCAGAACAGGAGTCTCAACGGCTCCTCCCTGGCCGGTGATGGACTGGCGTCCTGCGCGCAGGCCTTCGACAACCAGGGCCTGGAGCGCTCCCGCTCCATCATCCTGGCCACCGACAACCAGGTCATTGACCCAGACAAGGAGCAGATCTACACGCTTTCGGACGCGGCGAGCCTCCTGGCCGAGCGCAAGATCCGCCTGTTCTCCATCTACGGCGCCGACGACGATCAGTCCTACAAGTACCATCTCGACCAGACTCCCGAGGAGTCCCGAGAGGAGCTCAAGACCGTCACCGAGGAGCAGGGCAAGGGCCGCTTCTACGACGTCGAGGACTCCGGCACCGGGGGGCAGATCATCAAGGAGCTGGAGAAGACCGAGGTCAACGCGCTCGGGGGGCGTAAGCAGACCCGGCGCACCGACACCCCCCAGACCCTCGTCATCGCCCTGTCCGCCGTGATCCTGGCCTACCTGGGGCTGACCACCTGGAGGCGAGCATGAGACCAGTTCCCGTCATCGGAGACTTCGCGTTCATCCCGGTCACCTGGTGGATCCTCGTGGTGCTCATGGCCGCCGCCATGGCGGCCCTGCTCGTGGTGTCCCGACGCCGTCTGCACCGTGACGCCGCCGAGCCGGCCGCCTGGCGGGCGTGGTGGCGGCGCCTGGCCATCGTCGTCGTCATCGTGCTGGCGATGGCGGGACCGGCGATCCGCGGCAGCGAGGCCATCAGCGTCTCCAACGTGGAGATCTACATGGTGGTGGACCGTACCGGGTCCATGGCCGCGGAGGACTACCAGGGCAAGGGCCCCGACGGTACCGACCCGGCCGCCTCCACCCGCCTGGACGGGGTGCGCTCGGACATGCGCGCGGTGCGCGACGCCTTCCCCGACTCGCGGTTCTCCATCATCGCCCTGGACAACGCCGCGGCCACGGAGCTGCCGCTGACCCACGACACCAACGCCGTCGACTCCTGGATCGGTTCGCTCAAGCAGGAGGTCACGGGCCACGCCACCGGCTCCTCGCTGGAGGTCGCGCTGCCCCTGCTGGCCCAGTCCCTGGCCCAGTCCCGCCAGTCCGAGCCCAAGGGCATCCGTCTCGTCTACATCTTCTCCGACGGCGAGGCCACCGACGACGGACGCGGCGAGCAGACCGCTGACAGCGCCGGCGTCTCCTGGCAGTCGCTGGCCGGCGTCGTCGACGGCGGTGCGGTACTGGGCTACGGCACCGCCGAGGGCGGCCAGATGCGCAGCTACGACGGTTCCGACTCCACTGGTGAGCACACCCAGGCCGACTACATCGCCGACGGGGAGGGCGGCCAGCCCGGGGTGTCGAAGATCGACGAGAACGAGCTCCAGGGCGTGGCCAGTGCCATGGGGCTGCCCTACTTCCACCGCACCGGCGGATCGGGCGACGACCCGACGAGCAAGTTTACCAACCTGGACATCAACGCCATCACCTCCGACGGACGCACCAAGACCAACGTCCGGGTGTACCTGATCTGGCCACTGGGTCTCATTGCCTTCGGCCTGCTGCTGTGGGAGATCATCGACCTCATCCGAGCCGATGGCCGCTTGCGTCTTCTTGAGGGAAGGAGGAGACGATGACGACACCGGGGAACACCCCGCCCGAGGCCTTCCCCCAGGGGCAGGGCGAGGGCCTGCCTGCCTCCGACCCCGAGGCGCCGGGGGCGGCCGGCGCGGACGCGGCGCCCAACTACCTCCAGGAACCGGACGTGAACGCCTCCGAGGGCGCGTCCTCCCAGGACCCCTCCGAGCCCGAGGACCCCCGACGCCGCGAGGCCCGCCTGCGCCGACGCCGTCGGCTGCTCAAGATCGGAGCGGTGCCGGCCGTGCTGGCCACCATCATCTCCCTGTGGCTCGGCTCGATCTTCCTCATCTCGCTGGCCGGCAACCGGGCCGTGGCCGCCGGCCACTACGACACGGCCCTGTCCCGCTACCGCCTGGTGGCCAGGATCAATCCCTGGATGGAGCAGTGGCGCGTCTACTTCAACCTCGGGACCGGCCAGCTCGCTGCCAAGGACCCGACCTCCGCAGTCACCAGCCTCAACCGGGCCCTCACCAAGGCCCCCGCCGCAGCGTCCGACCCCCAGACGAAGGTCAAGCAGGCCGGTTCCCCGGAGTGCATGGTTCGCACCAACCTGTACGTCGCGCATCTCACCCTGGCCGCCCAGGCCCAGGAGGGCGGCAATTCCACCGCGGTGACCGAACACATTGAGGCTGCCAAGAAGGCCGCCGACACCTGCGAGGTGCCGCCCCCACCCGAGCAGGACCCCTCGCAGAGCCCGACCCCGTCGCAGAATCCCAGCTCAGACCCCAGCGCGACACCCAGCTCAGACCCCAG
>CAUVMS010000175.1:0-5041 GCA_963552815.1 uncultured Actinomyces sp.
CGCCGCCGCCGCGCACCGGGTCCACGGCGGCCAGGCGCCCCGCGAGTCCTCCTATGCGCGCCTGCCGGTCCTCGGCCCGGAGGCGGCCGTCACCCGCTATCAGGTCCAGCTGCGCTCCGACGACTCCGTCGGCTCCTTGGCCGCCATGGCCACGGTCTTCGCCGACAACGGAGTCTCCATCAACTCGGTGCGCCAGAGCGCCTACGTCACCACCGACGGCAGCGACGACCAGGCCATCGTCACCTTCGTGACCCACCCGGCCCCCGTCTTCCACCTCGACGCCGCTGTCGAAGGGCTGCGCGCCTCGGACCGGGTCGCCGAGGTCGTCTCCATCCAACGCGTCGAGGGTGAGTGACATGCGCATCGTCTACGAGCGCGCCACCGTCCGCGTCCCGGCCACGACGGCGAACATGGGGCCCGGCTTCGACTCCTTCGGTATGGCCTTCCGCTACTACGACGAGGTCTCGGTGCGTCCCATCACCGGCGTCACTCGAGTCATCGTTGAGGGTGTCGGCGCCGAGACGGTCCCCACCGACGACGACAACCTCGTCGTCCAGGCTCTGCGGGCCGGCCTGGACGCCGTCGGCGCCCCGCAGGCCGGTTTCGAGATGCGCTGCGTCAACCGGATTCCTCATGGCGGGGGCATGGGGTCGTCGGCCAGCGCCGCGGTTGCCGGGCTCATGCTGGCGCGCGGCCTCATCGCCGAGCCGGAGGCCCTCAACGATGACCGGATCTTCTCCCTGGCCACCGAGTTCGAGGGTCACCCCGACAACGTCGCCCCCGCCGTCTTCGGTGGCGCGACCGTCGCCTGGGTCGAACGCGGCGGGCACCCGCGCATGGCGCCCATGCCCGTGGACGCCTCACTCGGGGTGAATCTGCTCATCCCGCCGTCGACCACGCGCCTGTCCACCAAGGAGGCTCGCCAGGTTCTGCCCGTCTCCGTGCCGCGCGAGGACGCCCTGTTCAACACCTCCCGGGCGGCCGTGCTCATGCTGGCCCTCGCCGGGCGTCCCGACCTGCTCATGGCCGGCACCGAGGACCGGCTCCACCAGGAGTACCGGCGCGGGGTGCTGCCCGCCTCCATGGCGGTCATGGACTCACTGCGCGAGCAGGGCTACCCGGCGGTCATCTCCGGGGCGGGGCCCACGGTGCTGGTCCTGGCCCCCCTGGCCGAGCAGACCCGCTTCACCCTGGAGAACCACGGCTGGAGCGTGCTCAGCCCCGGCATCGACACCCGTGGCGCGGTCCTGAACTTCTGAGCCACCCACTGCCGGCGTCACCTGCTTCCTGATCGTGGGTGCCCTTGAGTCCGAGGGCACCCACGATCTGTCTCTGCTCGCCGACAGAGCGAGGCGACGGGCCCGCCGGTGCTGGGGCGGCGGCAAGAGATGATGTGGGTGGAATAACGGCAGCATCCCCGGCGTTGCTCATTGGCGTTCCGTTGGGCACTGCGCGACGGGACTGCTATGCTGACGCCGTCGGCCGCACGGATTGCACCACGCCGCTGACCGCACCACCCCCGGACCTGAGGCTTATGCTTCAGCAGGAACCGGCAGTGCATGACCCTCCCCGTGAATGATTCCGGGGGAGTCTCCCCAGTTGAACGTCTCCTCCCGTGGAGCGTCATCACACCGTTAGGACACTCGTGACCGAGACCTCCAGCGCCCAGCCCTCGCTTTCCACCATGCGTCTGGCCGAGCTCCAGTCGCTTGCCAGCTCCATGGGCCTCAAGGGCATCTCCCGTATGCGAAAGAGCGAGCTCGTCGCAGCCATCCGGCAGGCGCGCGGCTCCTCAGCCTCCACTCCCGACTCCCATGGCGCGTCGAAGAGCTCACCCGATGCCGGGGCCGACGCCACCGACGCCTCCTCCACATCCTCCTCCAGCGCCACCTCGCCGGAGCCTGCCCAGGCGGCCGTCCCGGCTCGTTCGCGTCGTCGTCGCGCCACCGCGGCCTCCGGCGCGCCCGAGGAGCACCAGTCCTCACCTGCTCTTGATCTCGGCATCGATCTGCCTGACCGGTCCGGCAGCGACTCCGACCATGATGGGGAGCGCCCTGCCCGCAACCGGTGGCGCGAGCGCACCGAGCGTTCCGAGCGTTCTGAGGCCGCCGACGGCGGCGACTCCCACAGCCGCTCTGAGCGTGGCGAGCGCCAGTCGCGCGACCAGCTGCGCCGCGGCCGCAGACGTGCCCAGGCCTCCGCCGGAGCCCCCGAGAGCCAGGATCGCGCCTCCCACGGGCCCCGCACCGACTCGCCCGAGGACCATGCCGACGCCAAGGCCGCCCTCATGCGTGACCTGGCCGACGCCACCGGGACCTCCGTCGTCGAGCCCCAGGAGCGCTCGCGCCGGGGCCGCGACAGCGGTGACGAGACCGACGGCTACGACGAGGAGCGCGGCGGGCGCCGTCGTCGGGGACGTAAGCGCGGACGCGACCGCTTCGACCGTGACGACCGCGACGGCCGTGACAACGGCAGCGGACGTCAGAACCGCAACCAGTCGCGCGAGGACGAGGTCCTTCTGCCGGTGGCCGGCATCCTGGACGTCACCGACAACCAGCACGCCTACCTGCGCACCTCCGGCTACCTGCCCGGCCCCAAGGACGTCTACGTCTCCAACCAGCTCATCAAGGACAACGGGTTGCGCGCCGGTGACGCCGTGACCGGCTGGGTCCGTGAGGGCGGGGAGTCCTCAGCGCCTCAGGGCGGGCGCGGCAACCGCCGTCAGAACCGTGCCGGCCGCGTCAAGTACAACCCGATGGTCAGCGTCGATACCGTCAACGGCATGGAGTCCGAGCGCTCCAAGCGCCGCCCCGAGTTCGCCAAGCTCACCCCCCTCTACCCCCAGGAGCAGCTGCGGCTGGAGACCACGCCCAAGGCCGTCACCCCGCGGATCATCGACCTGGTCTCGCCCATCGGCAAGGGCCAGCGCGGGCTCATCGTCTCCCCGCCCAAGGCGGGTAAGACCATCATCCTGCAGCAGATCGCCAACGCCATCAGCGTCAACAACCCCGAGGCCCACCTCATGGTCGTGCTCGTCGACGAGCGCCCCGAGGAGGTCACCGACATGCAACGCACCGTCAAGGGGGAGGTCATCGCCTCCACCTTCGACCGGCCCGCCTCCGACCACACGATCGTGGCCGAGCTGGCCATCGAGCGCGCCAAGCGCCTCGTGGAGCTGGGGCAGGACGTCGTCGTGCTACTGGACTCCATCACGCGGCTCGGGCGCGCCTACAACCTGGCGGCCCCGGCCAGCGGCCGGATCCTCTCCGGCGGTGTGGACGCCTCCGCCCTCTACCCGCCCAAGCGCTTCTTCGGCGCCGCCCGCAACGTGGAGAACGGGGGGAGCCTGACCATCCTGGCCACGGCCCTGGTGGAGACCGGCTCCAAGATGGACGAGGTCATCTTCGAGGAGTTCAAGGGCACCGGAAACATGGAGCTGCGGCTGTCGCGCCAGCTCGCCGACAAGCGCATCTTCCCGGCCGTGGACGTGGCCGCCTCCGGCACCCGCCGCGAGGAGCTGCTCATCGACCCCGCCCAGCTCAAGATCATGTGGCGCCTGCGCCGCCTCTTCGCCGGGCTCGAGCAGCAGCAGGCCCTCGAGCTGGTGCTGTCCAAGCTCAAGGACACCCAGTCCAACGCCGAGTTCCTCATGGTCCTGTCCAAGACCACCCCGGCCGGTACCTCCCTGACCGACGGCGAGGACGAGTAGCGCCTGCGGATCCGGCTCGGCGCAGGCAGGACCTGACAGACTCGACCCCAGGCAGGTGCCCGGTCTCACGCGGCTCAACCGTTGCGTGGGCGAGTCGGCCGGTGGCACAATCTGCTGCTGGCCTCCGGTTCACCCGCGCTCCCGTGTGGGACCCGGGACCCTCTGACGCTTAAGGAGAAACCTATGAAGCAGGGCATCCACCCCGACTACGTGGCCACCACGGTCACGTGCACCTGTGGCAACACCTTCGAGACCCGCTCCACCGTCACCGCCGGTGAGATCCGCGTGGACGTGTGCTCGGCCTGCCACCCCTTCTACACCGGCAAGCAGAAGATCCTCGACACCGGTGGCCGCGTTGCCCGCTTCGAGGCCCGGTACGGCAAGCGCAGCAAGTAGCCGCGTCTGACGACGCCGGCGGCCGGCTCCCAGAGCCGCCGTCGGCGTCGTTTGCATATCGCACGCGTATCGCAGGTGCGTGGCACCGCGACTCCCATCCCATGAAGGAAGCCGAGTCCATGAGTGAGGACTTCTCTGCCGCTGAGCCGCTCCTGGCCGAGTACGCGGACATCGAGGTCGAGATGGCCGGGCCTGCGGCCTCCGACCCCGGTGCCATGCGTCGGCTGGGGCGCCGCTACGCCGAGCTGGGCAGGGTCGTGGCCGCCTACCGGACCTGGCAGGCGGCCAGCGCCGACCTGGATGACGCCCGCGAGCTGGCCGCGGAGGACGAGGACTTTGCCGCCGAGGTCCCGGCCCTTGAGGCCGCCGCGACCGAGGCCGGTGAGCGCCTGCGCGAGGTCCTCGTGCCCCGCGACCCCGACGACGCCCGCGACGTCATCATCGAGGTCAAGGCCGGTGAGGGCGGTGAGGAGTCGGCGCTCTTCGCCTCCGACCTGGCCCGCATGTACTCCCGCTACGCCGAGCGGCAGGGGTGGGCCGTGGAGGTCCTTGACGCCACCGACTCCGACCTGGGCGGCTACAAGGACGTGCGGCTGGCCATCAAGACCCGCGGGCCCGTGGAGCCTCAGGACGGGGTGTGGGCGCACCTGAAGTACGAGGGCGGCGTTCACCGCGTCCAGCGCGTCCCCGTCACCGAGTCCCAGGGGCGTATCCACACCTCGGCGGCCGGTGTCCTGGTCATGCCGGAGGCCGACGACCCCGGTGAGCTCCAGATCGACGCCGCCGACCTGCGCATCGACGTCTTCCGCTCCTCGGGGCCCGGGGGCCAGAGCGTCAACACCACCGACTCGGCCGTGCGCATCACCCATCTGCCCACCGGAATCGTCGTGTCCATGCAGAACGAGAAGTCCCAGCTGCAGAACAAGGAGGCGGCCA
>CAUVMS010000176.1:0-5026 GCA_963552815.1 uncultured Actinomyces sp.
GCGCGGCACCCTGGAGCACATGCGCCGCGAGGGCGCCATCGACCACGAGTGGCTCTCGCGCTACAAGAGCGACGACGGCAAGCGCCTGTGGATCTGGTACAAGCGCAACCGTCACCAGGGCCAGCCGGCCTTCCCCACCGGGCGCGCCGCCCCGGCCTTCCCCCAGGTCGGCGGCGGCCTCGACACCCGCAAGTCGGCCTTCGCGCCGGTGGGCTCCTCGAAGTCCTGGTACGCCACCTGGGCCCGCAAGTGCCTGGGGGTCATGCCCACCCATGCCTCCCGCCTGGCCTGCGCGCTCCTGGCCCGCCTGGCCGAGGCAGGGATCCTCAGCGTCACCACCACCGACTCCGGCGGTACCGTCTACGGGCTGCCGGCCGGCCGCGTCGTCGTCTCCCCGCTGCGCGAGACCACGCGCGAGGCCCTGCTCCTGGTGTGCGACACCTGCCGCACCCAGCTGCCCGCCGCCACCGCCACCGTCGACCAGCTCGACAGCGCCCCCTGCCTGGCCGCCACCTGCCCCGGCTACCTGAGGGCCCAGCCGCACCCGGCGGAGAGCTTCTACCGCAGCATGTACGCCGGGGCCCACGTGCGCCGGGTCGACTCCCACGAGCATACCTCCCTGCTCGACGCCAAGGAGCGCGCCGCCGTCGAGGCCGGGTTCAAGCGCCCCAAGCAGGTGCCCGGGGACCCCAACGTCCTGGTGGCCACCCCCACCCTGGAGATGGGTATCGACATCGGGGACCTGTCCACCGTCATGCTCGGTTCCCTGCCGGCCACCGTCGCCTCCTACGTGCAGCGGGTGGGCCGCGCGGGCCGCCGCAGTGGCTCGGCGCTCGCCCTGGCCTACGTGCCCGGCAGGCGCAGCCAGCTCCCGATCCTCGACGCCCCCGACCGTCTCCTCAACGGCTCCGTCGCGCCGCCGTCGACCTACCTGGGGGCCGAGGAGATCCTGCGCCGCCAGTTCCTGGCCTCCGTCATCGACACCCTCACCCGCGAGAACCACCCGGTCGTCCCCTCCGGAGGCCATGGCGGCGGCACCGCGGAGACCGCCCTGGGTGCCACCGGCGAGGGCTCGCTCATCACCACACTGTGCGAGCGGATCGAGCGCGACGGCGCCCTGCTGGCACAGGCCTTCACCGCCGCCTTCCGGGAGCGCACACCGGCGCTCGACCGGCTCAGCAGCTGGGTGACCCAGGACTCCGGTGCCGGGCCTCGCGAGATGCTCCAGCGGGCCGCGGCCGAGCACCGCACCGAGGCCGAGCGGCTCCGCCGCCAGGAGCGCCAGATCCGCGAGGCCCTGCCCGAGCTCAAGAACGCCGCCGAGCGCCCCAACGCCACCGAGGAGGATCTGCGGGCCCATCGCGCCGCCGAGGGAGCCCAGAAGGCGGCCGAGTCCCGGATCCTCGACCTGAACCGCGAGCACTGGGTCTCGGCCCTGGAGCGCCACGGCATCCTGCCCAACTACACCCTCATCGACGACTCGGTGCGCCTGTCCGCCCGCGTCTCCTGGCGCGACCCGGACAACGACGAGTTCCGCTCCGAGCCCTACGACGTCGAGAGGGCCTCCGTCCACGCCCTGCACGAGTTCGCCCCCGGCGCCACCTTCTACACCCGCGGCCTGGAGATGGAGATCGAGGGCATTGACGCCTCCGACCTGCGCAACCAGGCCCAGTGGTGGTTCTGCTGCGAGGCCTGCGGCTACACCGACGTACGCGAGCCGCAGGAGACCCGGCCCGCCGCGCCCGCGGAGTGCCCGAGGTGCCGTGACACCGCCATCGCCGACGTCGGACGCGCCCGGCGGGTCCTGCGTCTGAGCCGGGTCTTCGCCGACGTCTCCCGGGACGACGCCCGCATCGGGGACTCCAGTGACGAACGGCTCCGCACCCACTTCGAGGTCCTGCCGCTGGCCGACTTCGACCCCGCCCGCGCGGTGCGCCAGTGGAGCGTGGAGGACTCCGGGTTCGGGCTGACCCGCTACCGCGGCATGAACCTGCGCTGGCTCAACACCGGGCGGCCCCTGGCCGGCCAGAGCGTCGACCGGGTCTCCGGCAACGCCCTCTCCTCGCGGGACTTCCGCCTGTGCGAGGCCTGCGGCAAGCTCGACACGGACACGCGGGCCACCTCCGCCCGCGAGCACCGGCCCTGGTGCCGGTACCGCAGCGATCCGGCCGAACACGTGATCGCCGTCGACCTCATGCGCGAGCTGAGCACCGAGGCGCTCGCCTTCGTTCTGCCGCTCGGCTTCGCCACCGACCGGGTGGGCGTGGACTCCCTGGCCTCCGCGATCCTCCTGGGCCTGGAGATCACCACCGGCGGCTCCCCCGACCACCTGGGCATCGCCTCCGTCCCCCACCCCGTGGCCGCCGGCGCCCCCGGCGAGACCCGTCCCGCCCTCCTGCTGCACGACACCGTGCCCGGGGGCACCGGCTACCTCACCGACCATGACGACTCCTCCCGGCTCTGGAGCCTCCTCATCCGCACCGGCCAGCGCCTGGAGAGCTGCCAGTGCCGCGCCGAGGGCAAGGACATGTGCCCGGACTGCCTGCGGCCCCACGCCGTCTCCGCCGAGGTCACCCGCGCCGCCGCCCTGCACGCCATCGGCCAGCTCCTGGGACTGGACACCATGAGCACCGATGCCCTGTTCGCGGACCTCGACCCGGAGGCCCCCCAGTGGAGGGTCACCGACGAGGCCGTGCGCGCCGGCACCGGGGAGAGCCCCCTGGAGGTGCGCTTCCGCGCCGCGCTCGCCGAGCTCCTGGGCAAGGAGATGGCCGTGCGCACCACCAGTGACCCCTCGGGCGCGCCCGCGCTGGAGATCGACGGGGGCCGCTGGCGGATCCGCCCCCAGCTCGACGCCCGCGGCACCCGCCCCGACTTCACCTGCCTGCGCCCCGGGGGTCGCAGCCCCATCGCCATCTTCACCGACGGGCGCAGCTACCACGCCAGTCGCGAGCACAACCGTCTCGCCGACGACGCCGACAAACGCGAGCGGCTGCGCGCCGCCGGCTACCGGGTCATCTCCGTGGGCGTCGAGGACCTGGACGGGCCGTGGGACCCGGCCTGGCTGGGTGAGACCGTCGTCGCCCAGCTCAAGAACGGCACCCTGGGGCCGGCGCGCGCCGGCGGCGTCACCGACCAGGCCGTCACCGCCTGGCGCGGCGGGCCGATGGCTCTCCTGGAGGCGATGCTGAACGACGACGTCGAGGACCCCGAGACCAGTGCGACCGCCGCCGCCCTGGCAGCCCTGGCCGACTCCGCCTGGGGGCCGCTCATCGTCGGTGCCGCCAGCCACCTGCCCCTGGGACAGAACGCATCCCTGCGGTACTCCCCCACCCAGGGCGCCGGGGCGGATCCGCTGTGGGAGGCGCTGCGTGTGCTGCGGCCCAAGACCGACCTACCCGAACCCGCCGGCGCTGCTGATGCCGCGGGTTCTCCCGCGGGTTCTGCGCGCTCCGGTTCGGTCTTCTCGATCCCCCACCTCGCCTTGGCGGTCCAGCTCACCGGTGCCTCCACTACGGGGACGGCCCTCGTGCTCGACGACTCTGATGAGGCCCTGGAGGCCCCCGACCACCCCGAGGCCTGGCTGGCCTGGCTGCGGCTCAGCAACGTGCTCGCCCTGGCCCAGGCGCCCGTGGACATCACCACGACCAGCCGGGCCCTGGCCGAGCTGCGCGCCCGCGCCCAGATCGAGGTCGCCGTCGCCGACGTCGCCGGCAGCCCGGCCACCATGAGCGATCTCGGTTGGGACGACGTCGACCGGGACCTCACCCCCGAACCCATCCTCGCCCTTCTGCCCCACCTGGCCGCCGCCGGCGTCCCCCACGAGGGCGACGGCGTCGAGGTCGGCGGTACCATGACGGACCTGTCCTGGTCCGCGCCCAAGGTCGCCGTCCTCGCCGAGCCTCAGGCCGATGACGAGGAGGCCCTGAGGGCGGCCGGCTGGCGCGTCGTCGTCGCCGGGGACGATCCGGCCCGCACCGCCGCCGATATCTGCGCGCTCATCCCCGAGCTCCTGGAAGGACACTGACATGCCTGCGATCCTGTTGCCCAGCAGCAAGACGAAGGACGCCACCACCAAGGACCCCTCCCTCAGGGCGAAGATCGGGCCGTTCATCAGCAAGCTGTCCACCATGACCACGAGCTCGGGCCTGCACCTGGAGCCCATTCGCGGGGCGCGGGACCGGCGCGTACGCACCGCGCGCGTCACCGACTTCTACCGGGCCGTCCTGTTCGAGCTCGCCGCCGACGGCGAGGTCGTCTACGTCGTTCACGGCATCTGGCCGCACGACGAGGCCATCAAGATCGCCGAGTCCGTCACGGTCCACGTCAACCCCCGCAACGGCATCACCGAGGTCGTCAATGTCGGGGACCTTATCGGCCTGGATCCCGACGCCGTCGAGGAGGCGCGGCGCATGGCCCAGGCCGAGCTCGCCGCCGCCCAGCGCGAGAGAGACGAGATCGCCCGCGAGACCGCCCGGATCCAGGCCGCCAACGCCGAGGCGCGCCGCCGCAACGAGGAGGCCGCCGGGGGCTCCGACGCCGACTCCGCGTCTGCGCAGGCGCCTGGTGCGGAGCCGGTCGCGGCAGCTACTAAGGCACCAACGGGGAGCCGCCGGGGCAAAGGCGGGGCGGCCGTTGGGACGGCCACCGGGGCCGTCACTGTGCCGGGCGCCGTCGTCGTTCCCAGCCGGGATAAGGCACCGGCGTGGCCCGACGGGCTCACCGTGGAGATCCTGCACGACGAGCTCGGTATTGACGTCCGGCTCGGTGCGGCGGCACTGGCGGCTGAGCACGAGTCCCAGCTCCTCGACCTGGCCTCCACCGCCCGGGTCGCCTGGCAGGGCGAGGCGCTGCTCAACCTGGCCACGGGATCGACGATCGAGGACATCCGTGAGGACTTCGGGCTGCGGCCCTCGCGCGACGTCGCCGCCGAGCCCACCGACGCCGACCTCATCGCCGGTCTGCGCACCCGCGCGGCGCGCTCGACCTTCACCTGGTTGGAGAGCGACGAGGACCTGCGCCGCGC
>CAUVMS010000177.1:0-4868 GCA_963552815.1 uncultured Actinomyces sp.
GTAGTGCTGTTTAGCGTTATTATAATAATGTAAGCCCGATATAAAAGGGGGGGGGAGTAGCCCTGCGGCTGCGGCCTGCGCGGCTGCCTGGAGCGCTACAGCGCCGGCACGGCCCTGGGCGTCAACGGCTGGGAGCTGGCGCGGTTCCGTCCGGCCTACGCGGCCCGGATCATCGAGCTCTCCGGCGGCGACCCGGAGCGCATCTCCGGCAAGGCCGTCACTGCGGCCGCCCGCGAGGGGGACCCGGCCGCCCTGGAGTGCTACGAGCAGCTCACCCACTGGCTGGGGGTGGGACTGGCGGACATGTGCGCGCTTCTGGACCCCGAGGTCATCGTCATCGCCGGCGGCCTGGCCGAGGCCGGCGAGATCCTGCTGGCCCCCACGCGCAAGGCCTTCGCGGCCAACCTCACCGCGAGCGCCAGCCGCCCCGCCATCCCGGTGGTCCTGGCCGAGGGCGGCCAGGAGGCCGGGCTCGTCGGCGCCGCCGACCTGGCCCGTCAGCCCTGACCCGCGTCGAACCGTCCGGGCCGACGACGACGCTCCACCAGCCGTCGTCCAGCCCCCTCTCACGGCCTCATGCCAGACGAGATGGCATCAGCGTGCTCTCTTCCACCGATCACCCTCTTGTTAGGCATGCCTTGCCTTGGTTAATGTCGCCCCGTTCGGCCTGTCCTCCAAGGCCATCACCGACACGGTCTCGGGCACGCCCCTCGTCCTTCCCCAGGGCCGCCATCGCGCGCGACGCCGGAGCGCCGCAGGAGGAGCAGGAGTAGACGCCCGCACGCGCAACTACCGCCTCGCAGCCACCTCAAGCAGACTTTCTAGCGACACAGCCCCCGAAGCCTAGGCTCAGCCGCACGAAGGAGCCCCGGGATGAGCCCAGCCAGACCCTCAGCCTCACCGACCTCCCCGTTCCGCTTCTTCCATGTCACGGTGGCGGCGATCCACAACGTGACACCGTCCATGCGGCGCTTCACCTTCATCGGGGACGATCTGATCCACTACGCCGACCCGGGCTGGGACCAGCGGATCAAGCTGGTGCTGCCGGCGCCGTCGTCGGGCTATGCGCAACTGCCCGACGGCGAGGACTGGTACGGCCGGATGATGAAGCTGCCTGAGGAGCACCGGTGCCCGATCCGCACCTACACGACGCGCTCCGTGCGCTACGACGCCCCGGACCCCGGCGGCGCGACCGGGACCCGGACCGAGGTGGATGTCGACATGGTGGTGCACGAGCCGCTCGGCCCGGCCGCACGGTGGGTTCTCGACACCGTCGTCGGCACTGGGGCGGTCCTGCTGGGACCGAACCGACAGTGGGACGGAGACGCCGGGGGCGTGGACTTCGTGCCGCCGCAGGTGACTGAGCGTTTCCTTCTGGGCGGGGACGAGACGGCGGCGCCGGCGATCGCCCGGATCCTGGAGGACCTGCCGGCGAGCGCCCGGGGAGTCGCTGTCGTCGAGATGCCCAGCGACGCGGACGCCCCCTACCTGCCCACGCACCCCGGGATCGAGGTGCGGGTGACTGGGCGCGAGGGGCGCGCGCACGGTGAGGTGCTGACCGAGGGCGTGCGCCGGGCCGCCGAGGAGCTGTGCCCGACGGGAGTGCCGCAGGAGGTCGAGGAGATCGATGTCGACCGCGAGCTGCTGTGGGACGTGCCGCGCCACGCCAAGGGCGGGAACGCGCTCAAGCGCACGACCCTGTACGCATGGCTCGCCGGGGAGGCGGCCGCGGTGCGGACGATGCGCCGCCACCTGGTCAGTGAGCGCGGCATCGACCGGCGCTCTGTGGCCTTCATGGGCTATTGGCGCCAGGGCCGCGCCGAGGGCTGAGCCCGAGGGCTCCGGTGTTGGTCACCCGAACCGGGGCGCCGCGCCATCGAGGACGTACTTTCCGCGTGAGGACTGCGTTCTGCTGCAGATGACTGAGGTTAGAACGCAACTTCTTGGACGAAAGTACGTCCTCAATGCAAAACGCAGTCGCCGCCCCCGGCACCTCACCTCCCTGGCGCCCTGAACCTTCGCACCCGCTCCGCGGCTGGGGCGACTGGCATCCGACGCCGTCGACGACACTGTTATAGCACTTGCTATACTGGGGGCATGTCTGTCGTCGAGTCGACCGAGAACCTGGCCGTCATCGCCCGGGAAACGGATGAGGCGGTCCGTCAGGCGCGGGAGAGGCTGGTTGCGGCCGTGCGCAAGGCGTCCAGAGACGGCATGTCCCAGCAGGAGATCGCCCGGCAGATCGGTCGGAGCCAACCAGAGGTTTCCCGGCTCCTGCGTTTTCACGGCACCACGCCACTGGCCAAGCGGCTGCGGGCCGCGCGCCACGAGGTCATCAAGACGGTCAAGGCGGCCGGAGGCTCGAACGTCCGCGTCTTCGGATCCGTGGCCACTGGGCAGGAGCACGAGGGCTCCGACATCGACCTGCTCTTCCATATGGACCAACCAATGGGGCTCATGGACCTGGCCGGGTTGGAGATTGAGCTGGGAACGGTCCTGCACGCCGACGTCGACCTGGTGCCCGACACCAATATCCGCCCGACTATGCGCGAGCGAATCCTCTCCGAGGCGGTCCCGCTATGAGCCCAGCCGGCAGAACAGCAGCCGAGATCATCGCCGAAGCCCTCGAACATTTTGATGTCGCCATCAGTCACTCAGAACGAGATCTGTCCGACCAGATCGTCATTGATGCGATCGCAATGAGACTCTTAGCAGGCGTGGAGGCACTCGGAGCATTGGACCCCGACACCCGCGCACGCATCCTTGGCGGCCAGTGGCCGAAAATGCGGGGGATGCGCAACCGCCTCGCTCATGACTACGGCTTCATCGACGAGGCCATCGTCCGACAGACAGTCTTGGTCAATCTGCCGCCGGTCATCGATGCACTCCGAGCCTGGGAAGAGACCTGACCCGCGGGCTGGTGCGCTGACCCTGGTCGAGGACGTACTTTCCGCGCGAGGACTGCGTTCTGCTGCAGATGACTGAGGTGAGAACGCAACTTCTTGGACGAAAGTACGTCCTCAATGCACAACGCAGTCGCCGATCCCTTGAGGTGACCGGCGAGCCCTCGCGTGGTCAGTCCGTCTGGGCGCGTCGGTGGCTGCCGGACGGTACAGAGCCGTCGACGTCGTCGGGCCCCTCGACCGTCTTGGTCTTAACTGGCCTTTTCGACCCTTGAGGCTACTCAGCCGGATCGGCGGCCTGCTCGACGACGGGACGGCCGTGCTCGGGATCCGCCGCCCCGACGCCGTCGCCGTCCAGGTCGAGCTCGTCGAGCACGTCCTCATCCAGCTCATCGGGGTCACGCACGGGCGAGTCGCCGGCGGACAGGAAGATCCCCACCCAGCGCGAGCGGGGGTCGGAGTCGATGAGGAGGGCCTTGACGAACAGGGTCAGCGGCACCGCCAGGATCGTCCCCATTGCCCCGATGACGGTGGACCAGAACAGCAGGCACAGGAACGTCGTCGTCGTGTTGAGCCCCACCGCGTCCCCGGTGAACTTGGGCTGGACAAGGGACTGGATGACAAAGTTGGCCACCACGTAGGACAGCACCACCCACAGCGCCGTCCAGGGCCCGGAGTCCACCAGCCCCAGGATCGCCGGCGGCACCACACCCAGGACGAAGCCGATATTCGGGATGTAGTTGGTGATGAAGGAGACCACACCCCAGGTGATGGCCATCGGCACGTTCAGGTACCACAGGGTGACCGCGTTGATGACGGCCACGATGAGGCCGAAGACCGTCGAGACCATCCAGTAGGAGCGCACCGCCTCGCAGAAGGAGACGAGGGCGGAGGCCATGCCCGGCTTGAGGACGTTCAAGGCCGCCGTGCGGACCTCGATCTTGGCGGTATCGAACATGAGGAAGACGACCACCATGGCCATGACCCCGAGCATCGCGCTGGCCGAGCTCACCTGCCCCAGAATCGCCTGCGCCACCGTGACGAGCCGGGAGGTGTCCAGGACGTCGGTGACCTGCTTGAGCACCGTGGACTGGTCCACACCCATACCGTTGAGGCGGGTCTCGGCCTGGTGCCATATCGCCTGGAACTTGGGGGCGTAGTGCGGGAGGGTGTCGACGAGCTGCGCGACCGCGACCGCCAGGGCCGCGAACAGCAGGACGACGAAGGCGAAGATGAGCAGGATCGCCGTCGCCGCCGCGACCACCCGGGGCACGTGGTGGCGCGTCATCCAGGACACCAGCGGCCGAACCGTCACCACCAGGGTGAGGGCGAAGAAGGCCGGGGCGAAGAGGTCCTTGATGAGGTAGAGCCCCATCGACCCGATCGCCAGCGCCGCCAGGAGGAAGGCGATGGTCTCCCCCTGCGTGCGCTCCCCGGGGACGGGGACGGATGCCTTCCGGGCTTTCTCGGACACAGCTGTCATACCCGCATCCTCCCACGGGCGCATGGCGGACCGGTGGCGCAGCCCCTGCGCGCCGCCAGAGTTCTCCGTCTCTTCCGGCTCTTAGGTGCTCGTACGGCGTTCCTCCAAGGTTCCTGCCGGTCTCAACCCACCGGCATGAGCCCGGCCAGCCACTCGTCGACGGAGCGGTAGAAGGCCTCCGGGTCACTGCGGCGCACCTGGTGGCCGGCTTCGGGGACGAGCACCGGGGTGATACGGGGGTTGCGGGCGGCGCTCTCCAGACCCTCGCGGCCCACACGTGCGCTGCCGGGCCGGTCACCGGTGAGCAGCAGCGCGGGGACCTCGAGCGCGGCCATCGCCTCGTCCCAGGGGACCTCGGGGGTGACGACGCCGGAGATCAGCAGGGCCGGATCGGTGCGCTGGGAGGCCCATACGCCCGGGAGGGCCTCGACGTCGGGCATGGTCTCCAGGGCGCGACCGACGGCGGCCGGCAGGTCGGCGAC
>CAUVMS010000178.1:0-4862 GCA_963552815.1 uncultured Actinomyces sp.
CCAGGGCACCGGCCTCGGCCAGGCGCGCGGTGGTCGCCATGGCCACGGTGGCCAGAGCCACCTGGGTGAACTGGGTGAGGTTGAGCAGGCCCTCGGGGTGGCGGTAGGTGATGCCGCGGGCGGTCATCTCGGTGGGGTTGTCGCGCACCAGGTTGATGACGGAGAAGCCCAGCTCGGCGCGGGTGTGGGCGTCGGCCCGCTCCCAGACCGCGCGGGCGGCCTTGGAGGAGCTCATCTCGTCCAGGCCCATGCCGGGAGCCTGGATGCCCTGGCCGGGGTAGATGTAAGCGGTGGGCTCGGGCGTCGTCACGGCGGTGCCGCGGGAGACGACCTCGCCGTTGATGCGGCAGACGACCTCCAGGACGTAGCCGCCGCCGACCACCAGGCCGGTGCGCTCCACGGTGATCTCGACGTCGTCGCCCAGCTCCACCGGTCCGGTCATGACGTAGGTCCAGCCGGCCAGGACGTGGCGCGAGCCGTCGGCGGCGGTGGAGGCCGCCACCTGCTGCGCGGTGGCCGACAGCCACATGCCGTGGACGAGCGGAGCGTCCATGCCGGCCACGTGGGCGGCGTTGTAGGAGGTGTGGATCGGGTTGAAGTCGCCGGTGACCCGGGCGAAGGCCGTCATGTCCGCCGGCGCGGTGACGGTGGTGCGGCGCAGGATGCGGCGGGCGGCGGGGGCGGTCTCGCGTCCGGTGCCGCCGGCCAGCTCGGGTGCGCTGGGCACGGCGTTGCCCGAAGCGCGGCCGCGGATGGCGAAGCGCTCACGCATCAGTGCCACAAGGGTGCCGTCGCCGGCGTCGGTCAGCTCCAGGCGCACGTCGACGACGCGGCCGGCGCTGGACTCCTCCAGGGCCGCGACCCAGCCGGTGACGTTGATCGTGGGGCTGGTGGTGGCCGCAGCCGCCTGGAGCTGGTGGAGGGTGAGGTGCAGGTCGATGGTGTGGTCCAGGTGGACCGCACCGAGCAGCCCCTCGATGAGTGGCATGCCGTCCTCGACGACGCTGCCCAGGGCGGCGTAGACCACCGGCCAGCAGGGGCCGAGGAGGGCGTCGGGGACGAACGGGGCGGCCGAGAGGTCCACCGGCAGCGCGTCGGCCGTCACCGAGGCGTGGTCGTGGCCCAGGGTGCTCGCCAGCGTGAAGGAACCGTGGATGGTGCCGAAGGGCTGGGTGGCGGGACGCCCCAGGGCGTCCGTGGCTCCGTCCTGCGCGGGGCGGACCTCGGGCAGGTGGTCGACGTCGTCACCGGTGATGGACACGGCGCCCACACCGGCGGTGGCGCGCAGCAGGTCGTTCATCGTCTCGCTGATGCGCTCGGGGTCGACCAGCGGGGCGGCGCCGTCCCAGGCGCGGGCCAGCCGCAGCGGCACCACGAGACGGCGCACCGCGTGGATCTCGTCGCCGCCGGGGGTGCCGTCCCAGTGGGTGTCGAGGCGGATGTCGAGGTCGTAGGCGTCCTCGGCGACGTCCGGGCGGGCGACGACGTTGTAGGCGTCATCGGCCAGGACGGTGGCCGGGTTGACGGTCAGGTGACCGTTCCACAGGACGTGGGGGGTGACCTGGACGAGCTCCTTGGCATCGGCCACAGGGGCGACCAGTGCCCCGTCGGCCACGGCGGGGGCGGCGCCCAGGCGGCCGGCGGCCTCCTGCTCGTCGGTGCCGGCGTCCTGGAGGGCCTCGACGGCGGCGGTCTCGAAGCGGCCCAGCAGCTCACCGACAGGTTCGTTGATGGTGGTGATGCCGGCGACGGCCACGGGGCCGGGGATGATGCGCACCTGGTCGGCGGTGTAGCGCGGGTCCTGGGACTGCCACAGGGAGTCGGTGCCCCACCAGCGCAGGATGTCGGCGTCGACCACGGGCACGAAGGGCACGGGCTTGGGGTGCTTGCGGCACAGGTCGACGAACCAGGCGGCGTCGACGGGCTCCACGAGGGTGGAGGCGGCCGACGGGTAGCGCTCGGCCAGGGCGGCCAGGGCGGCGTCGGAGTCGATGACGGCGTCGTAGTCGGCGAAGAGTGTGGGGATCTCGCCGTGGTCGGCCCGGCTCAGGCGGGCCTCGACGCGGTGCAGCAGGTCGATGAAGCGGTCGTACCAGCCCTCGTCGGCCCAGTCGGCGCGGGTGGCGGGGCGACCCTCGTGCGGGGCGACGCACAGCTCGGCGTAGCGGGTGGCCCACTGAAGGTAGGTCATCTCCTCGACGTCGCCGAAGTAGGGCTTGGCGGTCTTGGCCAGGGCGTCGATCATCTCCTGACGGCGAGCGGCCATGGCGGCCTCGTCACCAGCGAGCTCCTGGATGAGGCGCGAGGCGCGGGCCGAGGAGTTGTCGATCTCGTAGAGGTCGGCGCGCAGGTGGGACAGGCCGGAGGTCATGCCGCCGATGGACTCCCCGGAGGCGACCCAGCCGCCCTCGACCCCGGAGTCCTCGGGGATTCCGGGGGTGTCGACGAGGAGCTGCTTGACGTCGTCGTTGGTCTTGGCCTCCAGGCAGGTCATGGCGGCGGTGCCGATCATGACGCCGTCGACGGGGGCGGCGGCCGTGCCGTAGGCCTCGGCCCAGCGGCCGGTGAGGTAGTCGGCTGCGCGGGCAGGCGTACCGATTCCGCCTCCGACGACGAGCACCACGTTGGTCACGGCGCGGATGGCGTCGTAGGTGGCCAGGAGCATGGTGTCCAGGTCCTCCCACGAGTGGTGGCCGCCGGCGTGCCCGTCCTCGATCTGGATGATGACGGGGCTGTCGGGCACGGCGCGTGCGATGGCCAGCACCTGGCGGATCTGGTCCACGGTGCCGGGCTTGAAGGCGATGTAGGGGAAGCCCTCGGCGTGGAGGCGCTCGAGCAGGGCGGTGGCCTCGTCGAGCTCGGGGATGCCGGCGGAGATGGTGATGCCGTCGATGGGGGCGCCGCCGGCGCGGGCCTTGGACAGCAGGCGCTGGGTGCCCAGGTGCAGGTTCCACAGGTAGCGGTCCATGAACATGGCGTTGAAGGCCGCGGTGCGACCGGGCTCAAGCGCCTCCTCCAGGCCCTTGAGATTCTCGGCCAGGACGGCGGGGGTGGTCTGCCCGCCACCGGCGAGCTCGGCCCAGTAGCCGGCGTTGGCGGCGGCCGCCACGATCGCGGGGTCCACGGTGGTGGGGGTCATCCCGGCCAGGAGGACGGCGCTGCGGCCGGTCAGGCGGGTGAAGGCGGTGTCCAGGGTGAGGCGGCCGTCGGGCAGGCGGGTGATGCGCGGGGCGAAGCGGGAGCGGTCGACGCTGGGCTGCGGGGCGGCGCCGGTGCGGTCGAGGTCGTCGATGGCCTTGGCAGTCCCCGCGGGCACGACCGTGGTGCCGGTGCCGGCCACGACACCCTCGGTGAGACGGACCAGCACGTTGCCCGGACCCAGGTCCAGGACGGTGCGCACCGGATCGGCCGAGCCGATCCCCAGGGCGCCGGTGACCAGACCGGGCCAGTCGACCGGGTCGATGAGCACGGCGGTGGCCAGGTCGCGGGCGAGCTCCTCATCCAGGCCGCAGACGGCCGCCCAGGTGGCGACGTCGTCGACGGCGCTGGACAGCAGCGGGGTGTGGAAGGGAACCGAGGTGGTGAGGAACTCGGTGACCGGGGCCAAGACGGCGCCGCCGCGGCGGCGGTCCTTGCGGGCCTTGGCGCTGCGGGCGGCGGCCGCCTCCAGGGCGGTGACGACGCGCTCGAGGTCGGCGGGCCGCCCGGAGAGGATGTGGGCCTGGAGGCCGTTGGTGACCCCCACAGAGATCCTCTCGGAGCCGGGGACCCGGGCCAGGACGGCGTCGAGCACGCTGCGGGTCACGCCGCGCACCGAGAGCATGGGGGTGGACTCCCCCACCGTGCCCAGGTCGAGGCGGCGGGTGGTACGGGTGGCCGCGGCGCCGATAAGGCGGGCGATGGCGTGAACCTCGATGACCCTCTCGCGGTCCGAGGCCCGCACGGCCTCGAGGAGGCTGACGCCCAGGACGCCCTGGGAGTGGCCGATGGCGCCCACCGGGGCGTGGGCGACGGTGTCGATCCCGGCTGCCGGCAGCGAGGCCAGGGCAGTGTGCTGGGCCATGAGGATACCGGGCACGGAGACGTCGGCGCCGTCGGCGGTGGTGCGGTGCTGGGGCACGACCGGCGCGGCCGCATCGTCCAGGAGCCGCGAGCCGCGCGGGGTCACGGTGAGCAGGTCGGTGGCCACGGGAGCCAGGCGCTCGGACACGGCCCGGTCCACGGCCACGACGTCGTCGGCCAGCGCCTGGTCCAGGGAGACCAGGTCGGCGAGCGTCTGGCGCCAGGGGGTGGCCTGGCCACCGAAGGTGATGAGGTAGGGCTCGCCTCCGCTCAGGCGCTCAGCGATCGTGGTCGCGGGGCTGGGGGCTTGCGAGGTCGTGTGCACGGTAGTGGTGTCCTTCGGTGTGGCGACGGCGTGGTCAGAGAGCTCAGAACGGGTACCAGAACTGAGGTCGGATGAGGCTGGGGCGTCAGGCCGCAAGCCGGGTTCGGAGCGGGATTCAGAGGGGGATGTTGTCATGCTTCTTGGGCGAGTCGGGGCGGGCGTCGTTCTTGGCGCGCAGCGCGGCCAGTGAGTCGACGATGACGCTGCGGGTGTCCTCGGGGGCGATGACGGCGTCGATCTCCCCGATGGCCACGGCCTTGTCCGGGTTGATGACGGCGTCGGTGTACTCGGCCACGAGCCGCTCGTGCTCGGCGGCGGCGGCCTCCTTGCCCTGCTCGTCGTGGACCTTGGCCAGGTCGCGGCGGTGGATGATGCCGACGGCGCCGGCGGCGCCCAGGACGGCGATCTCGGCTCCCGGCCAGCAGAAGTTGAGGTCGGCGCCGATGGCCTTGGAGCCCATGACGATGTAGGCGCC
>CAUVMS010000179.1:0-4815 GCA_963552815.1 uncultured Actinomyces sp.
TAGCGGTCGGACAGGGTGGCGGCGGCCACCAGGGCGCCGTCGGAGATGGTCACCTGGTGGTGGGCCTCGTACTTGGGGGCGATGCCGCGCAGGATGGCGACGGTGTCCTCGACACTGGGCTCACCGACGAAGACCTGCTGGAAGCGGCGCTCCAGAGCGGGGTCCTTCTCGACGTTCTCGCGGTACTCGTCCAGGGTGGTGGCGCCCACCATGCGCAGCTCGCCGCGGGCCAGCATGGGCTTGAGCATGTTGCCGGCGTCCATGGCACCCTCGGAGCCGCCGCCGGCCCCGACGACGGTGTGCAGCTCGTCGATGAAGGTGATGACCTCGCCGTCGGAGTCCTTGATCTCCTTGAGGACGGCCTTGAGGCGCTCCTCGAACTCACCGCGGTACTTGGCTCCCGCCACCATCCCGGACAGGTCCAGGGCGATGAGCCGCTTGCCACGCAGGGAATCGGGCACGTCGCCGGCGACGATGCGCTGGGCCAGGCCCTCGACGACGGCGGTCTTGCCGACGCCGGGCTCACCGATGAGGACCGGGTTGTTCTTGGTGCGCCGGGACAGGACCTGCACGACGCGGCGGATCTCGGCGTCGCGGCCGATGACCGGGTCGAGGCGTCCCTCACGGGCGGCCTCGGTGAGGTCGGTGCCGTACTTCTCGAGGGTCTTGTAGGTGCCCTCGGGGTTGGCGGAGGTGACGCGGGAGGAACCGCGGACCTCGGGCAGGGCCTTGATGAGGGCCTCCGGGGTGGCACCGGCGTCGGCCAGGATGCGGGCCACGGTGGGGGCGGAGCCGGAGGTGTCGCCCTTGGCCAGGCCGATGAGCAGGTGCTCGGTGGAGATGTACTCGTCGTCGAGCTCCTTGGCGACCGAGGAGGCGGCCTCCAGGGCGGCCAGCAGGGCGCGTGAGGGCTGGGGCTGGGTCATCGAGGAGCCCGAGGAGGCGGGCAGCTGGGTCAGGATGCGGCGCGCGGAGGCGCCGACGGACTGGCGGGCCGCGGCGTCGGGGAAGACGGCGGCCAGGAGTCCCGCGGCGACGCCGTCGGGCTGGGACAGGAGCTCAACGAGCAGGTGCGCCGGCTCGATCTGGGGGTTGCCGGCCGCTGCGGCGGCCTGCATGGCCCCGGAGATCGCCTCCTGAGACTTGGTGGTGTAGTTCGTATCCATACGGATCTCCTTTGAGGGTGGTCATGTCTTGCGTCTTCTGGCCACCTCAACCTTCGCAGAGTTGAGTCTATTCCACTCAACTTCTTGGACAGGCAGTGACGTGGACGACTCCACCGGGCGGCGAAGGCGGAGCACGACGACGATCCCGCTCACTCCCGGCGCACCGAGCAGCCGCCTAAGACGCCGCCGTAGGACGACACGGGTAGGGTCGCGTCACGATCACGCCCTCTCCCCCGGAGAAACCATGACGCCTACGCGCACCGCCCCTACCTTGACCACCGCCCTCGCCACCGCCCTCATCCTGGCGGCTTGCTCCCAGGGCGGTCCCTCGTCGGCAGGGTCGGCCGGGGCGACCACCTCCGCCGCCACGGCTGCGGCGACGGCGTCGAGCAGCTCCGGAACGACCTCACAGCCCTCCGCCTCCGGCAGCGCGAGTGCAGCCCCTTCCATCCCGGCGGGCTACCAGGCGATCACCGCCCCCACGGTCGGCATCACCTTTGCGGTGCCCGAGGACTGGCAGGACCTCAACGCTCTTACCGAGGACCAGAAGGCGCTGATCGCCCGGATCCAGGGCATGGATCCCACGGCCCTCTCCGAGAGGATCAGCAGCACCGACGCCTTCTACGGGCTGTTCTCGCAGGGCAGCCGCTCCTTCAACAGCGCCGCCGTCGCCAAGGAGGCCGAGACGTCGTCGACGCCGCCGTCCCAGGCGAGCCTGGATGAGTTCATCACCCAGCGGGGCGGGACGCCGACGGGCTACTCCACCAGGCAGTCCACCTACGGCGAGGCCGCCGTCGACACCTCGACCGTGCTGATCCACGGCATTCAGACGCCGGGTGCGGTCGTCGCCGTTCCGACGTCGTCGGGCACCTACGCGCGCATCGCCGTGACAGCCGGCAGCGCGGAGGAGGTTGACACCCTCGTGTCCACCATCATCGCCACGGCCCACTGAGGCACTCCCCTTGCTTGAGGGCCTGTTCGCCACGGCCAGGGTCCCGGAACGCCTGCGACCCCCGCGCTCCGCGGCCGGAACCGGCACATCGAGAAGATTCCCAGCCGATTATGATCTTCTTATGACGAAACTCATTCGTTCACCTTGGAGCATCATGACAACCACACGTAACGCCGCAGCCCTGTTCGCCGCTCTCGCGCTGGCGGCAGCCCCTGTTCTGACCGCCTGCTCTCAGAGCACCGAGGGCTCCGACTCCTCCAGCTCAGCCTCCTCCGACGACTCGCCAGCATCGGACAAGAGCGAGACCAAGGACAGCAAGAAGGACGCCAAGGCGGACAAGACCGACAAGGACGACGACAAGGCCTCCGCCTCCGCCAGCGCCACGGAGAACGGCTTCCCCAAAGCGACGCCCGCGGGCTACCAGGAGATCACCGCCCCCACCGTCGGCATCACCTTCGCGGTGCCCGAGGGCTGGCAGAGCACCCCCCTGGACGCCACATCCGACATCTACTACCGGGCCCCCGACGACGGCGCCACTCCTTACCTCGGCAACGCCAACGTCTCCAAGACGGTCGTTCCCGCCGACACAGTGCCGACCGAGGCTGAGCTGAGCCCCGCCCTCACCTCGATCCCCGGAGGGACCTCGACCGGCTACTCCACCGAGCAGACCGCCAACGGCGAGGCGGCCGTGCTCAACTACACCGCGAGCATCGCGGGCCAGACAGTCAACGGCGCCCTCATCGCGACCCCCACCAAGGAGAAGGGGAGGTACGCCGTCGTCTCCGTCAACGCCGGTTCCAGCGGTCAGACCATCGATGAGCTGAAGACAACCATCCTCGAGACGATCCACTGAGCGCAGCCAGGGGCGCGTCACTCCGGCCGGGGACACTCCGCGCGGCCGGGGACTTTTCCTTCTCGCCGTGGGCATTCGACGCCGTCGGGGACGGCAATCCCGTCCCCGAACGCGCAGGATGTCCCCGGCCGGAGTCCAACGCAGCCCTCAGGCCCAGGAAGAGCACTTGACAGGACGGACAAACGGACACACCATATCGAGTAACGATACATCGATAGTCGATATGGAGTGTCGTCATGACCGCCAGCACCGAAGCCGCCTCAGACTCAGACACCGACTCATGCACCAGCAATGACGGCGAGGCCACCGCCGACCGCCTCCCCCACGACGATGTCGCTGACGACATCGCACCTGGCCAGGACGCCGGAGTCGGCCCCGGCAGCCTGGCCTTCACCTCGTTCCTTCTGGCCCTGCTCTGCTTCTCCCCCTTCTACATGCTCGGCTCCAATCTGTGGGACCTCATCAACGGCCGCGGGCTGCTGATGGAGTTCACCGACAGCGACCCCGCACTGGAGCGGCACCTGTCCTTCGGGCACACGACGGTGGAGATGATCAACGGTTACTCGGTGAGCTATGGGACCGTGCACGGAATGTCCGGCAGCGCACGGCTCTTCATCGGTCTGCTCATCGCCATCCACCTCCTCCTCATTGCGGCCTGCGCCGTCGCCTTCGTCCGGTTCATCGCCGCGATCCGCCCGGGCCGACCGGGATTCGTCGACCTGCTCTTCACCCGGGGCGAGCACCTGTTCTGGCTCCTCCTGGGCCAGGCGCTGAGCGCCTTCACACTGCACATGGCGGGTCTGGTGATCTTCGAGGAGTACTTCACCGACGGCCGCGCGGCCGCGGAATCGTTGACTGGGTTCATCCCCACCGGCAACGACATCCCGGCTCTCAAGAGCATCATCATCCTCATCCTCGCCACGCATCTGCTGCTCGCCCTGCGCCGCCTCTACCAGCGCTCCAGCGCCCTGGCCGCGGAGAACACCGTGCTGCGCGAAGAGACCGAGGGGCTCGTGTGAGTCACGTCGTATGCCACCTCGGCGAGCTGCTGGACGCCCGCGGGATGACGCTCGTGGAGCTCTCCGAGAAGGTCGGGGTCACCACCGTCAACCTCTCGGTGCTCAAGAACGACCGCGCCAAGGCCATTCGCTACTCCACGCTCTGCGCCATCTGCGAGGCTCTGGGCTGCTCGGTCGGAGAGCTCCTGGAGGTCGTGCCGGACTGACCCGCCCAGTACGCGTCCCCGCCCCCGGCCGAGGGGAGCACGTAGGCTCGACGTCGATGACCACACCGCTCCACTGCAGCCCTCGCCCCGACGGGCCCTCCACACGCGTCGACGACGCCACCGTGTCTGCACGCCGCGACACGCTCCTGGCCCATGCGGCCGGCCTGCCCGGCGCCTGGGCGGGCGACAAGCCCGAGTGGGACATCCCCGTGGCCTCAGTGGGGACCCGCCTGTTCCTGCTGCTCATCCCCCACACCGACGGCCGGCTGCTGGCCAACGTCAAGCTCGATCCCGAGGACGTCGTCGCTGTACGGCGGGCCTACAGCTGGGTGGAGCCGGGCTTCCACCAGTCCAAGCGGCACTGGGCGAGCATCGACCTCACCAGCCCCGACTACCGCTCCGACGACGCCGCTGACATGGTGGAGGACTCCTACCGGCTCGTCCTGTCCCTCCTGACCCGACGCGTGCGCGAGGCCGTCCTCCTGGCCGACGCCGCAGGCTCCCCCGCCCGCCCCACCTGGCAGTGGTGACGGACTGACAACTTCCCGACGGGGACGTCTCTCGCGTACGGGGACGGGTTTTCTGTCCCCGACGGCGTCGAATGCCCCCACCTGAGAGG
>CAUVMS010000180.1:0-4753 GCA_963552815.1 uncultured Actinomyces sp.
CCAGCTCGGGGAACTCGAAGGGCTTGGTGAGGTAGTCGTCCGCCCCCAGCTCGAATCCGCCCACGCGCGCCTCCAGCGCCCGCGAAGCGGTCAGCATGAGGACCCGAGTGCGGGGGTACTCGCTGACCACTCGGCGGCAGACCTCGTCACCGTGGATCACGGGCAGGTCCCGGTCCAGGACAAGGATGTCGTAGTCGTTGGTCGCCACGTGCTCCAGGGCGCTGGCCCCGTCGCCGACGACGTCGACGGCCATCGCCTCGCGCCGCAGCCCGGTGGCGATGGCCTCTGCCAGGTACTCCTCATCCTCCACGACGAGTACGCGCATAGCCCTGTGTCTCCTTCGCTGTGGTGTATACGGCCGGTCCTACAGCCAACCAGCCCTCGTGTTGCCACAACATAAGCGAAATCGTGAACCTTGTGGCAACACCGGTCCCGGTTGGCTGTTCCCCGAACGAACGGGTGTCACCGCACCCCGACCCACGCCAGCTGAAAGGACCCTCTCCCATGAAGAAGCCCCTCAACACCCGGATCATCACCCGCACCGCCACGGTACTGACCTGCGCCGTGTGCGCCGTCGGACTCATGACCGGATGCTCCCAGGGCTCGAAGGCGGACTCGGCCTCGGCCTCCGCCTCCGCCTCCAGCGGGGACGACTACCTGCTCAAGATGGCTCAGTGCATGCGCGACAAGGGCATCGACGTCTCCGACCCCGACTCCAACGGAAACATGCAGTTCCCCGAGAACGATGCCGCCTACAAGGCCGCCGAGGAGTGCGAGAAGACCGTCGGCCCCGCCCCGGGCACCGAGGACCTCGCCAAGCCCGAGACGCAGCAGGACCTGGTCAAGGCCGCCGAGTGCCTGCGCAAGGAGGGCTACGACGTCCCCGACCCCGAGGCCGGCAAGGGGCTCCAGCTCAATGGCGACATCCCCCAGGACGTCATGGGCAAGTGCTTCTCCGAGCTCGGGAACAAGTAACACGACGCCCTACGGGCACTAACAGACCACTGGCTCGCGCGGCCGGGCTGCCGCGCAGACACACACTCAGACAGGCATGCACATGGATCAGACCACCACCTCCACTCAGGCCGACGGCGGCACGACCGGCACGGCGGACAACCTGGGCACGGTGCGCCACACCCGGCGTCGGGCCTTCCTGGCCATGGGGGCCGCCGCGGTCCTGGCCGCGGGGGCGGGCGCAGGCGCCTTCGCCTCCAAGTCGGGCCCCTTCGCCGCCAAGGCCAAGCCGACGACGTCGACCTTCAACGGCGCCACCGACACCATCACCAAGGGGGACCTGCAGGGCCAGACCTCCGTGACCGGGACCCTGCGCTACTCCAACTCACGCAAGTTCAAGTCGGGTTTTGAAGGCGTCCTCATCCAGGTGCCCGAATCCGGAACCGTCCTGACCCAGGGCGACGTCCTCTACCGCACGGGCACCGAGATCGCCTACCTCATGCACGGCTCCCTGCCCGCCTGGCGCGCCTTCGAGTCCGGGATGGAGAACGGCGAGGACATCCGCCAGCTCGAGACCCTCCTGCGCGACATGGGCTACTTCGACTACGAGCCCGACAACCACTTCAGCTGGGCCACCACCAGCGCCATCATGAAGTGGCAGAAGGCGGTCGGGCTGCCCCAGACCGGGACCATCCCGCTGGGACGTATGGTCTTCACCCCCGGGGACCTGCGCGTGGGGACGGTCACCGCCCGGGTGGGAGACCGCATCGCCGCCGACACCGAGCTCTACGACGTCACCTCCACCACCCAGGTGGTCGACGCCAACATCAAGCTCTCCGACCAGAAGCTCGCCGTCGTCGGCACCGCCGTGACCATCAAGCTGCCCGACGCCAACACCACCACCGGCACCATCACCTCCGTGGGCACGCCCACCGAGAAGTCCTCCGGCTCCGGATCGGGGTCCGGTTCCGGCTCCGGTTCCAACGACTCCAAGGAACGGGTCATCCCCATCACCGTCACCCTCACCGACGCCTCGGCGACCACCAACTTCCAGGAGGTCTCCGTCACCGTCGACCTGCCCAGCGAGAAGCGGGAAGGCGTCCTGTCGGTGCCGGTCGGGGCCCTGCTGGCCCTGAGCCCCGACCAGTACGGCGTCGAGATCGTCGAGTCCGACGGCACCACCCGCAAGGTACCGGTCACCGTCGGGCTGTTCGCCGGCGGGCGCGTGGAGATCTCCGGCGAGGGCATCTCCGAGGGACAACGAGTGGTGGTGCCGCAGACATGAGCCGCATCCTGTCCCTGCGTGACGTGCAGCGAACCTACGGGGAGCCGCCCGTGGCCGCCTGCGCGGGAGTGAGCCTGGAGATCGACTACGGCGAGTTCGTCGCCATCGTCGGCCCCTCGGGCTCGGGCAAGTCCACGCTCCTCAACCTCATCGGTACCCTGGACCGGCCCAGTGCGGGCACCGTCGAGATCGACGGCGTCGACGTCGGCTCTCTGTCCGACGCCAAGCTCTCGGCCCTGCGGGCCAGCCGTATCGGCTTCGTCTTCCAGCAGTTCCACCTGGCCGACGGCGTCAACGCGGTCGACAACGTCGCCGACGGCCTGCTCTATAGCGGGATCCCCCGCTCCGAGCGGCGCCGGCGCGCCCGAGCCGCTCTCGAACGCGTCGGCCTGGCCCACCGGCTCGACCACCGCCCCCACCAGATGAGTGGCGGCGAGCGCCAGCGCGTGGCCATCGCCCGGGCCGTCGTCGGCGAGCCCCCGCTGCTGCTGGCCGACGAGCCCACCGGAAACCTCGACTCCACCTCAGGGGCCTCGATCGTCGAGCTCCTCCACGAGCTCCACTCTCAGGGCACCACGATCATCGTCATCACCCACGACAACGAGCTGGCCGCCCAGCTTCCCCGGCAGATCGCCATCCGCGACGGCCGCATCGTGGGGGACTCAAGCCAGAAGGAGATCGTCCATGACGACGTCTACGCTCCGGCATAACCGGTCCGCGGCCGAGCAGACCAACCGGCCCGACGCCCCGGCCCGGCGGCTCCAGCGCTCGCGGCTGCGTCTGGCCGACGTGCTGCGCCTGGGAGGCACCGGCATCAAGGCCCGCCCCACCCGCGCCTTCCTGTCCGCCCTGGGCATCGCCATCGGCATCGCCGCCATGATCTCGGTGGTGGGAATCTCGGCCTCCAGCCGCGCTCAGCTCTCCGCTCAGCTCGACTCCCTGGGGACCAACCTGCTGACGGCCACCGCCGGCCAGGATCTCTTCGGCAACTCCTCCTCCCTGCCGCAGGACACCGTTGGCAAGGTCCGGCTCATCGACAACGTTCAGAGCGCCTCGAGCACCGGCCTGGTCAAGAACGCGCTGGTCTACCGCAGCCCGCTCATCGACAAGAACGCCTCCGGCGGCATCACCACCCTGGCCGCGGACAAGTCGCTGCTCGACGTCGTGGCCGGGCAGGTGGACAAGGGCACCTGGCTCAACGAGGCCACCAGCCAGTACCCGGCCACGGTCCTGGGGCATACGGCGGCCCAGCGCCTGGGCGTCGTCACGCCGGGCACCAAGGTGTGGATCGGCGGCAGCTGGTTCACGGTGGTCGGCATCCTCAAACCGGTGGTGCTGGCGCCCGAGCTCAACAACGCCGCTCTCATCGGTCAGGGCGTGGCCAGCAACCTGCTGGGGCACGACGCCAAGCCGACGACGGTCTACACGCGCAGCCAGGACGCCGCCGTCTCCACGGTGCGCAAGGTGCTCGCGCCGTCGATCTCGCCGCAGGCCCCCAACGAGGTCAAGGTCTCGCGCCCCTCGGATGCGCTGGAGGCCAAGAACGCGGCCGACAAGGCCTTCACCAGCCTGCTGCTGGGCGTGGGCTCGATCGCCCTGCTCGTCGGCGGCATCGGGGTCGCCAACACGATGATCATCTCGGTGCTCGAGCGCCGACGAGAGATCGGGCTGAGACGTTCTCTGGGCGCCATGCGCGGCCACATCCTGGTGCAGTTCATGACCGAGGCGCTCCTGCTGGCCTCCCTGGGCGGCGCCCTGGGCTGCGTCATCGGCATCGGGGTGACCGCCGGGATGTCGGCCGCCAACGGCTGGCCCTTCTCCCTGCCGGTGATCGCCGTCGCCGGCGGGCTGGGAGTCACCATCGTCATCGGCGCCCTGGCCGGCGTGTACCCGGCCGTCCGGGCCTCCCGCACTCCTCCGACCGCCGCGCTCAACGCGCAGTAGAGGCGGCCGAGGAGAGGCGGATCAAGACGTCCCGGCGGGAGACGACTGGGCCCTCGTGCCGACGGCGCCGGACTGCGGTGGCCGACGTCGCAGGCACACGGGAGAGGGGCCCAGATGGACCGGGACCGCACGAGGGCCCCGCACTGCTCAGTGCGGGGCCCTCGTTCCTGCGATCAGAAGACCGCGGTGCTTGGGGTCAAGCAGGCTCTCAGCCGGATCAGTTCGTGCCGAGCTTGCCGTCGATGGTGTCGCGGGCGGAGTCGATCTTGTCGTCGTACTTGCCGCCGGTCGCCTTCTTGGCCGCGTCGGCTGCGGCGTCGAGCGCCTTGTCGCTGATCGCCTCGGCCTTGTCGGAGCTGAGAGCGTCTCCGGCCTTCTTCGCCAGGTCGTCAAGTCCCATGTGTGTCTCCTTCCGTCGGGTGGCCGGACGTCGGATGACGGCAGCCTCGCCTGAATAGTGCCAGGTTTGTGCACGTACGTCACCCACGGGCGTTCCGCGGGTCTTACCCTCCGATCCCGTGGCCGTTCTCGTCGACGGCGACATTGCGCGCGGCCGGGGACATTTCCTCT
>CAUVMS010000181.1:0-4730 GCA_963552815.1 uncultured Actinomyces sp.
ACTCCCGGTAGGCGGCCTCGGCAGCATCCCAGTCACCCCGCGCCCAAGCCACCCGACCCACATTGTCCAGAGCGACTGACAGGTCGCGACGAGACTCCGGCGTCCCCAACGACTCCTCCAAACCCCGAGCCAACCCCAGCGACTCCCGGTAGGCGGCCTCGGCAGCATCCCAGTCACCCCGCGCCCAAGCCACCCGACCCACATTGTCCAGAGCGACTGACAGGTCGCGACGAGACTCCGGCGTCCCCAACGACTCCTCCAAACCCCGAGCCAACCCCAGCGACTCCCGGTAGGCGGCCTCGGCAGCATCCCAGTCACCCCGCGCCTCAGCCACCTGCCCCACATTGTCTAGGACGACTGACAGCAAACGACGGGCCTCTGGCGTCCCCAACGACTCCTCCAACCCCCGAGCCAAGCGTTCGCGCTCCCGAGCGGCCGGTGCAGCGGCGTCGACAGCGTCGAAGGTCATGGCAATGTCCAGAACCGCATCCGCCACCTGGGAACGGAGGGGGGCCGGAAAGCCAGCAAGGGTCTCCAGGACGGCCTTAAGATTCATCTCTACGGTGACAGTGTCGTCCAGCAGTCCGCCGATCTCTGCGCGGGTCAGCCCCCTGAAAGCCACCGACAGCGGGGACGGATCCTCGGGCAGTGAGTCCAGGATTTCTCTGGCCCTCCAGGGCTCGGTGGGGAGCAGGCGCCGTGCCCGGTCCGTCTCCCGGATGGTGACGGCCAGCTCGGGGGTCCGTTGATCCGGCGGCACGGTGATACTCCAGGTGGAGCGGTACCGAGAGCCATCGTCTGCTCCCACGGAGCGAGACCTGTCGTCCTCTTCGCGGCGCTGCGGCAGGTCCATCATCTCCCCGGAACTGGAACCGATGACGCAGGTCAGGGATCGAATGGACCACAGGTCTGCAGCCTCACGGGCGGCATCACTGAGGAGTGCGATCGGCCCGCAGACGATGACGCATCCGCCCCCGGGGCGGGCCAGGCGTATCCGCATCTCGTTGAGTGCGTGCAGAACCCTGCGGCGCACCCGTTCATCCCAGAGGTCCAGGAAGAGAACGCCGGGGACGGGAAGATGGCGGCTCAGCCACGAGGGCAGAGTTTGCTCCGCCTCCGGTTCGCTCCAGGGCTCATGCGCCCGCCGGCACCACAACGCAGCGCGTTCCTTGAGATCCTGGGTCTGAGCCCGGGTCTGCGCCGCAACCATCACGACGGTGGGCTCGTTCCTGGTCCACTCCAGGTGGCGGCGCAGATCAGACCAGGCTTGGTCAATGCTCACCGTCGAGGGGGTACTCGGGACGCGCATGCTAGTCCTCGTCGAGAAGCCGCTCCAGGAGAGGATGCACCCCGTACCAGTCGACGGTTCCGTTGCGGTAGCACAACACGTACCCGAGCGCCTGGAGGGTCCAGGCCTCCGAGGTCAGCTCTCGAGGCACGATGAGCTGCTGGGTCTCCTTCACCTGGCGAAGGAGATTCCACTGCTCCTGGGTCAACCCGGCGACGGCCTGGGAGCGCTGCTGGCGCTCGACCTGGTCGACATCCTCGGGTCTCACGGGGAGCGGACCGTTCTTGAGCAGGAGGCCCGAGACCATGCGGAACAGGTCACGGAACAGACCGCCCGAGGCTCGGATCACCCGGTCCACCTCCGTCCCCAGAAGTCGTTCCACGTCACCGTCCGGGGCGCGCTGGACCAGCACCTGGCGCAGCAGGTCGATGCCCTCCCGGCAGTCCTCACCGCTACGCTCCCTCACCTTGACGTTGAGCACGGGCCAGATATCGCCGTCCCATCCCGTAGGTTTTACATACACCGGCACCGTGTAAACCACGTGCATCCCGGGCAAGGCCAGCTCCGAGGCGTAGTGGGAGAACAACGCCTCCACAGAGTCACGGACCTCGTCGAAGGTGGAGGATCGCCCCCGGTAATGCTCAATGGAGTCGACGATGAAGACCGGTGTCTTGTTTTCAGGCAGGTCGTTCACCAGATCGCTGAAGAAGGCGTGCATCTCCTCCTTGAAGGTCTTGCGGTTGGACTCCAGAGCCTTCTTGACCTGTGCCCGGAAGCTCTCGTCATCGCGGAGCGTCGCTCTCAGGTCAAGAGAAGCCGGTCCCCCGCTGATAGAGGCGCTGACCTCGGCGTCGATGTCGAGGCGCTGGAAGAAGGTCTGCACCCGGCGGTAGAGCTTCTGCTTGAGCCCGTCGATCTCCTCGCAGTTGTCAACGAAGCCGGCGGCAAGGCCGATGAGAAAAGTCCCCGCTTCCAGTGGAAGCTCGGGGTTGAAGTAGTCCTCGATGTCGAAGTAGACGGGGAGGTAGACCTCGCGATCCAGTTCCCGTTTAAGGCGCAGGAGCTCCATGGTCTTTCCGGCGCCGCGGTAGCCGGAGAGCAGCTGGACCGAACCGCCGGCGGTGAAGTCGATCGCCGTGGCGATCTCCGCGACCAGATCCGGCCCAGCCGGGCCGTCGGGCTGGGCGTAGATCGAGACGTAATAGCGCTCGAACTCCTCCTCCTCGCTGAGCAACTGGGCGCCTTGATGGACATTCAGCGCGCGGTAGAAGTCCCTACGGTAGTCCCGGTCACTGTCACCCATGCCCGGAGTCTATACGGGGACTCAGCCCTCCAGGCGCAAGAGGTCCTCAATGGTCTCCGGGCGCAGGATCCAGCCCGATTCCCCCTCGCGCACCCAGCGCACGCCGGGGCGGGTAAAGAGGTTGTAGTTGGAGGCCATGGAGCGCCCGTAGGCACCGGTGCCGGGTACGGCCAGCACGTCGCCGGCGGCCAGGTCCGCGGGCAGGTCCACGTCACGTACGACGACGTCGCCGGACTCGCAGTGCTTGCCGACGACGCGCGCGCGGGTCAGGCCCACGGACGGGTCGGGCCGGCGGTTGGCGACCAGGGCCGTGTACGCGGCCTCGTAGAGGGCGGGGCGGATGTTGTCGCTCATGCCGCCGTCGACGCTCACGTAGAGGCGCGAGGCCCCCTCCCCCAGCTCGACGCGCTTGAGCCCGGTGACCGTGTAGAGCGTGACGGTGGATGGCCCGGCGACGCTGCGCCCGGGTTCGACGGACACGTGCGGGACCGGGTCGCCGAGCTCCGTGCACAGCTCGCGCACCGTCTCGGCGAGGGTCCGGGCGACCTCCGCCGGGCTGGGCGGCACCGGGTCCGCCCCGGTGTAGGCGATGCCGTAGCCGCCGCCCAGGTCGACCTCCGGGCACAGGTGCCCCATATCCGCGGCGACCTCGTGACGCAGGGTGAGGACGACGCGGGCGGCCTCCCGGAAGCCCGCCAGGTCCATGATCTGGGAGCCGATGTGGGAGTGCAACCCGTGCAGCTCGAGCTCGGGGGCGGCAATGATCGCGTCGATGGCCTGCCGGACGGTGCCGGCATGGACGGAGAGGCCGAACTTCTGGTCCTCGTGGCCGGTGGAGATGAACTCGTGGCCCCCGGCGTGCACACCGGTGGTCAGGCGCACCATGACCTGGCCGGTCTCCTCGGGCCCGTAGACGCCGCTCACACGCAGGTCGCGCACGGCGCGGGCGGCGAGCTCGACCTCCTCGAGGGAGTCGAGGACGAGGTGACCCAGGTGGTGGGTGAGGGCGACGGAGATCTCGGCCTGCGTCTTGCCGTTGCCGTGCAGGCCCAGACGGGTGGCTTCCGTGGTGGCGCCCTCCTCGCCCACCTCCTGCAGGGCGGCGAGGGACACGGCGAGCTCGCCGCGGCTGGCGGTGTCGATGCCCATGCCCTCCTCGAGGACCCACTGGGCGACCTTGGTGGTGAGGAAGGCCTTGCCGGCGTAGAAGGCCTCTCCCCCGGCCATGCCGTAGCTGGGCCAGAACTCCTCATGCATGGCGGCGGCCCAGGAGGCGGCGCGGCCGCGCAGGTCGGCCTCGTCCATGACGAAGACGGGGGTGGGGGCGTCGGCGAGGATCTCGGAGACGGTCAGCCCGCCCAGAGCGAGCTCGCCGTCGGGGGTGCGCCGCGCCGTCGTGGGCCACAGATCGGGGCGGGCCTCAGGCTCGGGGCAGGCCAACGCCCCCAGAGACGGCTCACCGGCGGGAACCTGGCGCGTCACGGGATCACATCCTCTCGGGAGCGGAGACGCCCAGCAGGCCGAGCCCGTTGGCGAGCACCTGCCCGACGGCGTCGTTGAGCCACAGGCGGGCCACGTGTCCGGACGTGACCGGGTCGTCGCCGCGGGGGGTGACGCGGGTGGCGCCATACCAGGCGTGGTAGGCGGCGGCCAGCTGCTCGAGGTAACGGGCCACGCGGTGCTGCTCGCGCAGCTGCGCGGCCTGGGCGACGATCGCCGGGAACTGGGCGAGCACGCCGAGCAGCGCGGAGTCCGCCGGGTCGTCCAGGGCTGCGGGCTCGAAGCCTGCCTCACGGCTCACACCGTGCTCGGCGGCGTTGCGGGCCACGTTGCGCGTGCGGGCGTGGGCGTACTGGACGTAGTACACCGGGTTCTCGCTCGAGGTGGAGGCCAGCAGGTCCAGGTCGATATCGATGGCGGAGTCCATGGACGAGCGGGCCAGGGCGTAGCGGGCGGCGTCCACCCCGACGGCGTCAACGAGATCGCCGAGTGTCACGATGGTGCCGGCGCGCTTGGACATGCGCACGGGCTGACCATCCTTGACGAGGTTGACGAACTGGCCGATGACGATCTGCATGTTGACACCGGGCTCGTCGCCGAAGGCCGCGCACATGGCCATCATCCGGCCGATGTAGCCGT
>CAUVMS010000182.1:0-4526 GCA_963552815.1 uncultured Actinomyces sp.
GGCGGGGAGTCTCGGCCGACGGGGCACCTTGGTTTGTGGAGAGTCTCGGCCCGAGGGCGCCCTGGCCGCCTGCCGGCGGGCCCGGTCAGGCTGAGTTGCCGATCTCCTTGACGGTGGGATCCATGATGGCGGCCTCCAGCAGGGCGGTGCCGCTGGTCAGGTCCCGCAGCCGCAGTACGTAGGGGTGGTCCACCGTGAACGTGATCGGCTCGGGCGGCGGCTCCTCCCCCGGTGCCGCCATGGACATCCCCTGGGCTTCGCTCAGGGCGGCCGCGACCGTGCCCGCCTCGTTCAGGATGAGGCGCACCTGCTGGACCACCTGGGTCAGTTCGAGCTCGGGCGCGATCTTGTCCAGGCCCGCGGTCTTGAGTCCCTGCTCCTTGAGGAATCCGAGGAGCTCCTCGGGCTGGGAGGTGAGGTCCAGCTTGGGCAGGGCCAGCTCCACGTCGCGTTTCCTGGCGGAGTCCAGGGCCTTGGAGGCCTCTGCCCACGTCCCGGTGTCCATGGCGGACGGCAGGGTGCCGGCGTCGGGCAGGACGACGTCGAGGGCGAGCTGGGATCCGGCCGTGTTCTTCTCCCCGCCGGCGTAGTCCAGGCGCACCGCCGCCCAGCCCTGGCCGGTGGCGTGGGGGATGGCGCGGGTGTCGTGCATGAGGTCGGCCTTGATGGTCTTGCCCCCGGCGAGCGTGAAGTCCTCCTGCGAGGTGCTCCCGGCCTCGAAGGGGGAGTCCCACTGGGCTGCGAAGAGCAGCGCGTTCTGCACCACCAGGCGGGTGTTCTGGGTGACATCGATGCCGCTTTCCGGGATGAGGCCGGCCGTGTTGCGTGAGGCCCAGGCATCGAGGTTCTCCTTCATGGAGCTCACGCTGACCTGCTCGATCTCGGTGGAGAACCAGCGCAGCACCGTATCGAGGTAGGTCTGCTTGACCTTGAACTTCTTGTCATCGGCGATGAGGACGTGGTTGGCCAGGTGAACGAGCGGCTTGTCCGGGACCTTGTCCGGGTCGAAGCCCTTGAGGTCGCCGTCATAGCGGTTGAGAGAGGTCTGGATGGCTGACCAGGCCCGGTCCCGCTCCTCCCCCGAGAGCCCCAGGAGCGCGTCATAGCCCTGGCCCGCGGCATCTGTGGCGCCGTCGGCCAGGATCGCCAGGACGAGAGCGAGACTGAGCGGGGAGGCCAACGCCGTCGCGGCCGAGTCCGCCTTGAGGTAGTGGGTCAGGAGCTTGCTCCCGAGCTGGTCACAGGCGGTGGCGGCCTCGGTCGCCTGGGAGGCGACGTCGGAGAGACTGACCTTCTCACGGGCGACCTTGGAGGTCAGCTGACTGTCCGACGCCAGGGAGCAGCCGCCCAGCAGCGCCACTGCTGCGGGAACCAGGGCGCCCAGCGCCAGCAGATGGCGGCGGGACAGGCCGTGGTGGTCGGAGTCGGACAGGCTCATGGGGGCATGTGGGGTCATGACGTCAGGCTAGGGAGTCCGCCCGGCCCTGTCATGGCCTTGGCACGCTCCCACCATGGGGAGTCATCCCCTGGCCGGCTGCCGGCGGGTCCGTTGCGGCGTGCGGACGCGACCGCTTGATCGGCAGAAAACAGCCCCATCCCGGCTCGATCACTATGACGCGTCCTCCCTCCGGGATCGGCTGCCTCGAGACCGGTCCGCGAGTAGGCTTCCGACCAAGGTCCCACAACGCCCCGCAGCCGCCGTAGCTCCTACACCGCTCGCATGCCTGCTCCGCCCCAAGGAAGGTCACTCATGGTCGAGTCCGCCGCCCCCGTCGAGCACGTCTTCACCGCCGATGAGCTCTTCTTCTCCACCACGGACTCCCAGGGGCGCATCCGCCGCGCCAACTCCACCTTCATGCGCCTGTCCGGCTACCCGCGCGGCGCCCTGGTGGGGCGGGCCCACAACGTCGTGCGGCACGCGGACATGCCCGCCGGCCTGTTCCGCAGCATCTGGGATGCCATCGAGGAGGGGCGGGCGGCCAGCGCCTACATCACCAACCGCTCCTCCGACGACGGCTGCTACCGCGTCTTCGCCACGATCGTTCCCTCCGGGTCCGGCTACCTGTCCGTGCGCACGCTGCCGATGCTCACCGACCTGCGCGACGAGGTCGAGGCCGCCTACGCCCGGGTCCGTGACGTCGAGGAGGCCTCGGCCGCGGCCGGATCCACCCGGCGGGAGGCGGCCGCCGCCGGGCAGGCCGCCCTCTTGTCCGAGCTGCGGGCTCTGGGCTACGCCGACGCCATCGACTTCACCCGCCGGGTGCTGGTCGCCGAGGTCGGCGCGCTCCTGGCCCACGGCGTCGGTATCCTTGACAGTCCGCAGGCCGAGGGCCCCGTGGCCCGGATCCTGGACGCCATGAGCCGGATCGAGGCCGAGACCGCCGGACTCCTCGGCATCCTCCAGGAGGGTCAGCGGCTCGTCGACCTGCTGGGGCGGCGGGCCGGCGAGATCGAGGCTCTCTCGGCCCGCCTGGGTGCCCTGCGCGAGGCCATGCGGGCCGTCGGCGCGGACGTCGAGGTCCTCGGGTCCGGGGCCCAGGCCGACGACGTCGCCGCGCGCTGCCAGGAGGTCGACGCCCTGGTCCTGGAGTGCTCTGAGCAGCTCCACCCGCTGTGCAGCCAGATCGAGGCGCTGCGCGGCGACCTGGACTCGGTGAGCTTCCGCATCGCCCTGGCCCGCCTGCACAACCTGGCCGCCGGGATCTTCGCTCTCCAGATCATCGAGGGCCAGGACGAGGTTGACGCCAATGACGCGGTCGGCAGCCTTACCGAGCTGTGCTCGGCGCTGAGCGACGGCGCCGACAACCTCACCCAGCGCGTCGGTCTGCTCGACGCGCGCCGCGAGCTGGTGGGTGGCGAGCTGGATGTCGTGGCCGAGGACCTCGGCGTCATCCAGGGCCCGATCCTGGAGGTCCTCGAGGCGGCCGCGGCCGCCGGCGCCGGGCAGGCCGACTCCGTGACCACCGCCCGCACGCTGGCCGAGCAGGGCTTCGGTGAGGCCCGGGACCTGGCCGACCTGGCCGTTCGCCTGCGCGACCTCGAGGTCCCCTTCGAGGCGGAGGCCATTAACTCCTGCCTGGCTGACGTGCGTGCAGCCCTGGACGAGTTGGCGTAGACGGCCGCCGGGGCCCGCCTTGGGCCGCGCTTCCGCGAGCTAGCCGCGGACTAGCTCGATGAGCACCTCAGCGTGGTCGGTGTGCGGGAACATGTCGAACAGGCGGGAGCGCGCCACGCGCATCGAGGGAAGGTGCGCCAGGTCCGCCGCCAGTGTGCGCGGGTTGCAGGAGGAGTAGAGCACCCGCCCCACGCCGGAGGCCTCGATCCGAGCGGCCAGCTGCTCCCCGATCCCGCGCCGGGGCGGGTTGACCACGAGCAGGTCCGGGTGCTCGGCCCCGAAGGCCTCGGACGCGCTGCCGCCCGAGGCGCCCGGGTCCAGGACACGGGCGTCGCCGGCCTCGAAACGCACCAGGGCCGGGTCCAGGCCCATGAGGTCGGCGGCCGCGCGCGCCCCGTCGATGGCCGACGCCGAGACCTCCACACCCAGCACGCTGCGGCCGGGTGCCGCCAGCGCCAGGGCGAAACCGCCGACGCCGCAGAACAGGTCCCACACCCGGGCCGGCTCGGCCTCCTCGGCCCAAGCGCGGGCGGTGGCGTAGAGCGCCTCGGCCACAGCCGTGTTGGTCTGGAAGAAGGAGCGGGTGGGCAGGTAGAGGGGCAGCTCGACGTCATCGGCGCACCGGACGGACGGCGTGCTCGTCTCCGGGACCGGCAGGCTCAGGCGCATGAGGAGCCGGTCCTCCTCGGTCAGGACGATCTCCTCCGGCCCCTCGATGACGGCCTGGTGGACGCCCTGGATGTTGACGCTGGCCACCGCCAGCTGGGGCAGGGAATGGCGCAGGCCTGGCAGCGCAGCGCGCAGCCGGCCCAGGTGGCGCCGGGAGCGCAGGATGAACCGCACCATGAGGTCGTCGTCGGGCGAGGCGGTCACCAGGAGGTGCTTGAGCTCACCGCGGCGAGTGGGCACGTCGTAGGGGCGCAGGCCCAGGTCGGTGACGAGGTCCGCCAGGACCGGCAGGGCAGCCTCGATCGCCGGCACGTGCAGGGGGCAGGTGCGCAGGTCGACGCCGTGGCCGGCGCCGTCGAGGATCCCCAGGGTGGGGCGGGCCGTGGTCCCGGCCACCGCCATCTTCGCCTTGTTGCGGAAGCGCTCCGGGGCACTCGCGGCCGGTGGCTCCCACAGGTCGGTCGGGACATGGGCGGCCAGCAGGGAGGCGACTCGGGACTGCTTGGCGGCCAGCTGGTCGGGCAGTGGCAGGGCCAGGTGGGGGCAGGAGCGGCAGGTACTGGCGTCGTGGAGCCCGCACGACGGCGCCTGCGGTGCGGTCACCGACATGTCCCCTCCCGATGGTGAGCTCGATGCCGGTCAGTGTGGCGACGGCAGCGCCAGGACCCGGACGGCTGCGGCCAATGAGTGGAGCCGCTTGTCGGACTCGAACCGACGACCTGCTGTTTACAAGACAGCTGCT
>CAUVMS010000183.1:0-4478 GCA_963552815.1 uncultured Actinomyces sp.
CCGTACCCCCAACGGGATTCGAACCCGTGCTACCGCCGTGAAAGGGCGGGGTCCTCGGCCGCTAGACGATGGGGGCCAGGGGCCTTCGACGTCGTCGCGCCTCGAACCGGGATGAACACTATGGGGACAGTCTCCCACAGCGCAAATCCCAGCGACGTGACCCTCCTCACCGCTCAGTTTTCGGCAGGATCCCGGACGTCGACGAAGGTCGAGGCAGGCCCGTGGGGTCTGGCAGGCTGACCCCGTGAGCCAGGCGAATCATCATGACAGGGACACGAGCGGAAACGGCGCATGCGACGCCACGGCCCCCGCGCCGCCCGGACCGCCCCTGTCGGAGCAGCCGTCGGGGAGGATGTCGGAACAGGAGTTCGAGGACGTCGTCGGCGACGCCCTCGACCAGATCCCGGTGGACCTGGCCGAGGCGATGGACAACGTCGTCGTCCTCATCCAGGACGAGCCCGACCCGGAGATGCTCATGGACGAGGACTATGACGAGTCCGGACGGCCCACGCTCCTGGGGCTGTACGACGGCGTCCCCCTCACCGAGCGCGACGAGGGCTGGTCCATGGTGCTGCCCGACCGCATCCTCATCTTCCGTGGCCCGCTGGAGCGCTGGTGCACCAGCCGCGAGGAGCTCGTGGAGGAGATCACGGTGACCGTCATCCACGAGGTGGCCCACCACTTCGGCATCCCTGATGAGCGTCTCCACGAGCTGGGCTGGGAGTAGGACTGCAGAACTGGGAGGACAAGGGCGGAGCGGGGCCAGGAATAGGCCTTGAGATCCAATACCTCGCGAACACCCCGGGGCCTGCCTTAGTGTGGCCGGCATGAATGACCGCCATCGGCCAGCCACTCCTGGTGCCGGGGAGATCCCCGCCCCCCTCACCCCGGAGGAGCCCCGGCAGCAGCACGTGAGTCGACGGCCAGTGCTCCTGGCGGCCCTGCTGGGCGCCGGGACCCTGGCAGGGTGCTCCCTCATCCCGGGTGCCTCGTCCGCCGGAAGCGCCTCCACCAGCCCGAAGCCCACCACCCCGGCACCGTCGACCGCCGCGCCCTCCACCACTGCGGCCGCAAGCGCGACGGCGTCGGCCACCGCCCCCGTAACCGCCGGGGCGCTGGAGGGATGGAGCCTGGAGGAGAAGGTCGGTCAGCTCATGATGGTCGGCGTGGACGCCACCTCGCCCCAGGCCGTCTCCACCGACGCCGTGGCCAGCCACCACGTCGGCAACATCTTCGTCGCCGGCCGCACCACCGCGGGCAGTCAGGCGGTCCAGAAGGTCATCCGCACCTTCACCTCCAAGGCCGGCCCCGCCACCACCCACGACACCCCGATGCTCGTGGCCACGGACCAGGAGGGCGGCGAGGTCCAGGTCCTATCCGGCTCGGGCTTCTCCGACCTGTCCTCGGCGGTGGACCAGTCGACGCAGCCGCGCGATCAGCTGGAGGCCTCGGCGCGCACCTGGGGCAAGGAGCTGGCCGACGTCGGCGTGAATATGAACCTGGCCCCGGTCGTCGACCTGGTCGACATCGACCGACCGGCCACCAACGAGCCCATCGGCCGCTGGGGGCGCGAGTACGGGCATGACGCCGTCACCGTCTCCTCCAAGGCCGGCGCCTTCGCCGAGGGCATGCGGGCCTCCGGCGTCATCCCCACCTACAAGCACTTCCCGGGCCTGGGGCGGGTCACGGCCAACACGGACACCTCAGCCAACGTTGTCGACAGCACCACGACCCGCGGCTCCGACGCCGCCGTCGGCGTCTTCGCCTCCGCTATCGCCGCCGGCGCACAGGTCATCATGGTCTCCTCGGCGACCTACGCGCTCATCGATCCCTCGGCGCCCGCGGTCTTCTCCTCGACGATCGTCACCGACATGCTGCGCACGGAGATGGGTTTCTCCGGCGTGGTCATCACCGACGACGTCTCGGCCGCCACCCAGGTGCAGGGCGTTGCCGCCGGTGAGCGAGCCGTTCGCGCCGTCCGGGCCGGCTGCGACATCGTGCTGGCCTCGGCCGACCCGACGGTCGCCGCGGACATGGTCAAGGCCCTCATCGCCGCGGCGCAGTCGGACCCGGCCTTCGCGGCCCGGGTGGACGAGTCGGCCGCACGGGTCCTGGCGCTGAAGGGCGGCCTTCAGTCCTGAGCCTCAGCGGGACTTCGTGGTGCCCTGCGCCGGACCGCTGGACTCCATGCGCTTGGCCAGGCAGTGCTCGGCGTCGTAGCCCTGGGCGTCGCACCAGGCATTGGCCTCGTCGGCGGTGGCGTAGAGCTCCCCGGACAGGGTCACCCACCAGTTGCCACCGGAGTCGAAGACCGACCAGTCATTGCTGAAGACCAGCGCGGCATCCGGGTATGTCTGTCGCGTCTTGAGGAACTCCGCGAGGATCATCCGATTGGTCCAGGTCTGCCCGTCGGCGAACAGTCCGTTCTTCTTCGAGGACAGCTGCGGGGTCCACTTCCCCAGGTACTTGCTCATGATGAGCGACCGGTCGTGACTGGCCTGCCACCGCAGGGCCTCACCGGCGGCCTGCTCGTCCTGCTGCTCCTGGTTGACGCTGGAGCTCGTGGACGACGCGATCGTCATCGGGGAGTTCGCCGAGCTGCCCGAGGTGACGCTGGACTGGGAGCCGCGGTCGAAGGTGGGAGTGATCTTGAGGCTCTTGAGGTCGAGGTCCTTGGCGGTGCGGAAGTAGTGCTGCTCTCCGAAGCGCAGCGTCAGGGACCGTCCACCGTTGGGGATGATCAGTGGGTCACTGGAGAGGTCGAAGGTGCCTGAGGCCACGAGGTGCTCGACGTCCGCGCCGCCGGTCGGACTCGTTGAGCTGTAGAGCAGGACCTGGTTGGCCGCTCCGGCGAGGAAGTCGCCGTCGGCGCAGGAGGTCGTCACGTTGGCCTGAACCTTGAGCTCGCCCTGGCCGTCCTCCACCGAGGTGATCCTGAGCGTCGGCATGCTCGAGCAGGCCTGGACGGTCCCCGAGGGCAGCGCCGCCGCCGTCGCAACAGCATCGGCCTGGCCGGAGTCCTGCCTGCCGCCCTGGTCACCGGCGGCGTTGTCCTGGGAGGTGCGGGAGGAGTCGTCCTTGTCCTTGCCGGAGAGGTAGGACCCGGCCCATGCGCCGCCTCCGCCGACGATGACGAGGAGGAGGACGACGATCACTGCCACCAGACGTGCGCGGCTCGAGTCGGAGGTCTGTTTCTGCTGCTGCGGTGGCGGCATCTGGGGGCCGAACATGTCCAGCTCTACCGCCGGCTGCGCGCCGGAGAAGCCCGACGGCGCCCCGCTGGGGGTCTCGGCCCAGGCGGCGATGTCCTCGGCCGAGGGCGGCGGGGCCACGGGCATGGCCACCGACTCGGCGGAGCCCGCAGCGGGAGCCGCCGAGCCCACTGCCGGCGCCGCGGACTGGGCCGAGGTCCCGACCTGTGCCGCTCCAGCCGATGCGAAGACCGCAGTGTCCTCAACGGGAGGAATGGTCTCGGTCTGTCCCGCAGGCTCCTCGCCTGAGGAGACGGCCTCGTCACCCGACGAGGCGGCGCCGTCGGCCGACTGGTCCCCCGCGGCCACCTCCGTCTCCGGCTCGGCACCCGTCTCAGCGTCGTCCTCGGCGCTGCCTTCGGTCTCGTCCTCAGCCTCGTCTCCGACGGGCTCAGCTAAGTCGCCGTCGGAGATCGTCTCCTCCGAGACCGTCTCGGAGACCGGCTCAGTGTCCGGTTCGGAGTCCGATCCGGCACCCTCGGCCGCCGTCACCGCGAATGCGTCCTCGGGCTCGTTCTCCACGTCCTCATCGGCCTCGTCTGAGCCCTCGTTCTCATCCAGGCTCTCAACGCCCGCGGACTCGTCGGCTGAGGGCTCCGCCTCATCGCTATCGCTGGGACTCTCCTCGGCATCGTGCCCGGTGTCCTCAGCGTCCACCGCAGGCTCCTCATCAGCGCCCTCAGCGTCCCCGGAGTCCTCAGGGTTCTCAGCGTCCCTGGTGTCCTCGATGTCCTCAGCGTCCCCGGAGTCCTCAGCGCCCTCGGCGTCTTCAGGGTCTTCAGGGTCTTCAGCGTCTTCAGTGTCCCCGGCGTCCTCGGCATCCACCACAGGTTCCTCGACGTCTTCAGTGTCCTCGGACGAGGGGCCCTCTGACTCCTCTGGCTTCTCGGAGTCGTCCGGCTCGCCAGTCTCCGACTCATCGGAGGGTTGATCAACGTCGTCGGAGTCTTGGGACTCCTCGGCGTCCTCGCCCTCGTCCTCGGCCGAGGGCTCAGATTCCTCGGTTGACGTCCCGGAGTCTGACGCGTCAGCCACCGCAGTCGCCTCCTCAGAGGGCTCGACACCCTCGGCGGCCGCAGCCCCGGAGGCTGCGGATGTCGCGATGGCGCCGGGCGAGTACCCGCGCGCCTGAAGGATGGCGAGGACGGTGGCGTCACCCGTGCTGGACAGCCAGGCCAGCAGGTCCGGGTACGTCGACGGGTTGGTGGCCAGGGAGCCCCACAGGTC
>CAUVMS010000184.1:0-4458 GCA_963552815.1 uncultured Actinomyces sp.
GCAGCACGGTGGGGCCGCCGTCGGCGCCGACGACGCCGGGGGCCTGGGCGGCCGCGGCCAGGCGCCGCTTGAGGAGGTACTCGACGGCCTTGACATCGTGGCGGGTCTCGGCCTCGATGGCGCCGAGCTCGGCGATCTCCTCAGCCCCGAAGTCCTCGACGACGCCGCGCAGGTAGCTCTTCTCCGTCTCGCTGAGGTGGGGGGCTCCGGGCAGGATGCTGCCGTCGGTGAGGTGGATGAGCCACTCGACCTCGACCTGCAGGCGGGCCCGGTTGAGGGCGGCCTCGGAGAGGTGATTGACCAGCGGGGCGGCGACGGCGCGGTAGCGGCCGTCCAGGGGGCCTAGGGCGATGGCGGGGGAGACGGTGGAGAGGTCGACCATGCCGCTCATTGTGGCAGGTTGCCGCCGATCTCTGCGAGCGGAGCCTTCGGGGTGGTGATGAGGACGGGCTGCGGGGCGGGCTTGCGCCGGCGGTAGGCGTTGATGATGACGTACAGCAGGACGCCGGCCGCCGGCAGGTTAATGACGGCTGCGGCGTCGTGGCTGTAGAAACCGTGGCCGAGCAGGGCGATCGCGAGCCCGAGGCCGATGACGGCCAGCGCGAGGACCGAGGGGCCCGGGATGCGCTGGGATGGCTCGGCCCGCTGGACGTGCTGGGCCTGGAGAAGGATGAGACTGACCGTCAGCAGGCTCAGAGGAGTCAGGAGGAAGGTTTCCCAGCCGAACAGGCCGCCGCCGACCGTCAGGGCCAGGACAGTCGTGGCGAGAGTGAAGACGACTGGAGGGAGGACTCGCATGGTAGATGACCTCATAGGGGGGGGACGTGGTGGGGAATGGTACGACCAGAAGAAATCCTGCCGGATCCTTGTGGCGTTTTCAACAATCGGTCCGTCAGTGTCGATGGGGAGGCCTGCCCGGGTGCCGTCAACCTACACGGCAGGTCGGTCCTGTTATCCCTAGAATTGGCTCTGACCAGAGAAAATGCAATGGCATCTGTGATGCCATAGGTGCTGTGTCGCCCAGAGATCACGAGCCCGTGGAGGGAGCGCGGATGTCGACGAGACCGACGGTCAGACGGCTAGTGGGGGAAGACCTGGCCAGTGAGCAGATGCTGGCGCTTATGCGCGAGGCTGCGGGACTGCCCGTCGTCGAGCTGCGCAGGATCATTGCTGAGGAGCTAGCACTCATGGAGGTCGTGGGCACGGGTCTGCAGGGTGCGCCCACGTCGGTAGCTGCCTACGTGTCTCGACCCGATGGCGTCGTGCTGGAGTACATCGCCGTGGCTCCGGAGTTGCGTGGCGACGGGATCGGGCGGGCGCTCGTCGATGCCCTGGCTGGTGGGGCTGAGCCGGTCGTCGCCGAGACCGACGACGACGCCGTCGGCTTCTACCGGGCGCTCGACTTCGATATCGGTCCTGCGCCGTCGGACCCGCGTTGGCCGGGGCGCCGCCGCTACCGATGCGTGCGGTGGCCCCTACCCCGAACGGCACATGCCGAGGACTGCGATTCCTGACGACGACGTACTTCTCCCGCAAGCGACTACGGTCCGACCCCAGTCATCTGCGGGAGAACGCAGTCCTCACGGTGGAAGTACGTCCTCAACCGACGTCGTCGAGGAGCCTGGCGGCTGGAGCCGGTGGTTGATGAGTCTTAGCGGGGCGAGGACTTGCTTGCGGCGACCTCACGGGGCCGCCGGTCCCTCAGGCTGCGCACCAGGACGTAACCCAGCAGAACCAGTGCGGGCAGGATGAGGAGCGCGACGACGTCGGACCGGTAGAGGCCGCGCGCGAGAACGAGCCCGGAGAGGACGAGTCCGGCGATCCCCAGCAACCGGATTCCCGACGGTGACAGGTTGCGTTCGCCCGGATCTGAGGTCTGGGCTGGCAGTAGAACCAGGCCGAGCAGGAGCATGCACAGCGATGTGTTCAAACTGCTGAACTGCCACCCGAGAAACAGGTTCCCGATCGAGGTGACCAGGACGGTCAGGGCAAGGACAACAATGGCGGGCTTGATGAGTCGCATGTCGAGCACCTCGCTGAACAGGTTGCGACGACGAACGGCTCCAGCATAAGTCGACGCCCTGGTCAGAGGCAGGTCGGTCCGGGCCGCGAGCGTGCCCCATGCTGGTCCCGTGGGGCGTCTCCGCACCGATGACGCCTCGGCGCTCCTTCGTGCTGCACGTCTAGACGTGGGGCTCACACAGGCTCAACTGGCTCACCGTGCTGGATTGAGCCGGTCGCTCCTGGATCGGACCAACGCCGGCGCAAGTTCTCAGGTATCGGAGGCCACGCCCATGGCGCGGCCGCGGATCCAGTAGGCCTGGTGCTGGATGCTGCGCCGGCTCATGCCGAAGGCGACCAGGTGGCGCCGCACCGCCTTGGTGACGCTGCTCTCCAGCGCGATCCAGGCCCAGTCGAGCGCCAGATCCCCGGTGTCCGCCCACAGGGTGCGGTCGACAGCGGCCAGCAGCCTGTCCTCCGAGACCTCGGGATCCAGCCGGATCAGCTCATGGTCTCGCTCGGCCGTGGGCAGGTAGCCGTCGCGAGGCGCCAGCATGATGACCGTGGCCGGACTGCCCACCGGGGCGGCGTTCACGGCGTCGACGAGCGCGGGCGCGGAGGCGCGGTCACCCACCAGGAGCAGCCGGTCGCCGGGGGACGGAGGCCGGTATCTGGTGCCGCCCATGACCTGGACGGCGACCGTCGCGCCCGGCCTCACGCGGCTCGACCACTGCGACGCCGGCCCGGCCGGCTCGTGATGCAGGAACAGGATCCTGGCGGAGGCCCGGGTCCGGTCGATACGGGTGAGTGTGTAGGCGCGCTGGTACTCGCGACCGTCATACGGAATCCACATGCGTACCCAGGTGGTGGGAGGCAGCGCGGCGGCCCCGGCGCCCAGGAGGCTCGGGCACTGGACGATCAGCTCCGTGTAGGGCGGGAGCTCGCGCACCCCGGTGACCGTGAGCTTGTGCTCCGGCACGCGCAGAGCCTTGAGCACTGTGCCCTGGAATCCCCGTCCTCCACGTGCCATCTGCGTATCCGCCTCCCGTGGTCTGATCTCTGTCCAAGGCGAACCCTAGCCGGGGGATGGGGCAGTTCGCTTGGAGGTGCCTGTAAGAAAGGGTAAGACGAACGCCAGAGAAACATTGACAGTGGCTGGGTCTGCGGACCCGGGTGCTGCCAGCTTCGCCACCCCGACCGCTTGGTGCCGCTCAGGCCAGGGGGCTCGGCCGGGAGGCGTTGCCGGCCAGGCGGGCGGCCGGGTCGGCGAGGAAGGCGGCATTGCGCTGGGCGACCCAGGAGGTGTCGATCGTCATGAGGCAGAGGATAGATCGGCGGTGCGCTCGCCTCCCCGCCCGGCCGCCGGGCGGCGTCGTCGGATCTCCTGGCGGGCGACCCGCCGTCGGTAGGATCGCCGCATGACGCAGCCCCGCCAGCAGCCCTCCGATTCGCAGCCCGACGCCGTTCACTCCGCCTCCCGCTGGGAGGAGCGCTACGCCTCGGTCGAGCAGCTCTGGTCGGGCCATCCCAACGACTGGCTGCCCGAGCTCGCTACCGACTGGCCCTCCGGGACCGCCCTGGAGATCGGCTGCGGAGAGGGCGCCGACGTCCTGTGGCTGGCCGAACGAGGCTGGCAGGTGACCGGACTCGACCTGTCCACCACCGCCGTCGGGCGCCTGAGCCGCGAGGCCGAGCGCCGTGGAGTGGCCGCGCGGGTGACCGGCCTCGTGCACGATGTCGGAGCCGGCCTGCCGGAGGGGCCCTTCAACCTGGTGACGAGCTTCTACGTGCATGGCGGACCCGAGGCGGGTTCCCTCGACCTCGTCGCCATCCTGTCCGACGCCGCCGCCCGCGTCGCCCCCGGCGGCCGCCTGCTCACGGCCGTGCACGCCGTCAACCCGCCCTGGCACACGCACCACGCCCGGACCTACACGGCCGGCGAGCTGGTCGAGGGCCTGTCTGAGGCGACGGCCGGCTGGGAGGTCGTCGTCGCCGAGGAGCGCTGGCGGCAGGCGACGGGGCCCGATGGTCAGGAGAGCAGCCGGGCCGACGCCGTCGTGTGCCTGCGGAGGCCGGAGGGCCCGTCCTCGTGACGAAGGGCGGGAACGGCCCTGAAAAAAGCCAGCGAAATCCGGGTGGCAGCCAGAATGTGGCGCAAGTCACTCAGGCGTGGCGGGATGGCACCCGTTTCTCAGCATGTTCATAGGAGTTTTCGGAGGGTCCGCTCAGGAACGCTGGGTTACATAGTGGGTACCGCCGGACGGAACCGGTCACGAGGGTTGGGGAGCCCGACGACTGGCAGGCATCCGAGTTCGGAACGGGTTTTAGGGAGCCCGGACTGGACGATCTGGCGAAGGAGGATCCGCCTCCCCGGCCTTATGGGAAGCCGGGTTGCAGGAGGACCTCGCGAGGCTTGGGCCCGCGGTCCGGGAAACCGGATCGCGGGCCGAGTCCTTT
>CAUVMS010000185.1:0-4419 GCA_963552815.1 uncultured Actinomyces sp.
GCCAGGGCCTGGGCCTGGGCGACGAGAGGCTCGGCCGCGGCGACCTCCGCCAGGGCCGCCACCGGGTCGGTGGTCTGGACGGTCGTGGCGGCCGTGGCATGGCGGGAGGCCTCGCTCAGCGCGGTGCGCGCCGAGGGGCCCACCGCGCCGCGGTAGGTGGTGATGTAGGAGGTCACGGACTCCACCTGGGAGTTGAGACGGGCCAGGCGCGAGCCCAGGGCGGCCCGGGCGCGCGAGTCGTTCTCCTCGCGCTCGCGGGCCGGGGCCAGAGCGGCGTCGATGGCGGCCTCCGCCCGGGCCAGGTGGTCCAGCGCCGCCAGGGGGTCGCCGCTCGGTGAGCTGCCGCTGGCCTGGCGGCCCTCGGTGACGGCTGCCTCGGCGTCGGCCACGAGTGGGGCCAGGGTTGCCGCCGGCACCGAGCCCTCCAGGCGCTTGGCGTCCACCAGGTCCGAGGAGATCGAGGCGATGGCCGCCTCCAGGTCCTTCGCCGCGCTCTGGAGACGCTCACGGGCGCCGGTGACCTGGGCGGCCAGCTCACCGGCCTGCGCGATCGATCCCTGGGCGATGCGCACCTGCTCCACCGCCGTCGCGTCCTGGGAGGCCTCGACGCTGGTGCGGGCCTGGTCCAGAGCGGTACGCCCGGCGGCCAGCAGACGGCGGGCGTGCTCGGGGGCCTGGGCCACGCTGGTCAGGGAAGAGGCCGGGTAGGCGGCGCTGAGGGTGACCAGGATCGTCTCAGCCATGACGATGGCCTGCTCGGTCTCGTCGGCCCGCTGGGTGGTCTCCGCGATCGACGTCGGCAGGTTCGCCTCGATGCCGCGCCGCTTGTTGAAGGCCTCCTCCTGGGCGCGGATCTCGCCGACCGCCTCTGAGCAGTGCTGGAGGATCTCGGTGTACATCTGGCGCTGCTGCGGCTCGGTCTCGGGGATGTCGTCGTCGAGAATCTTGCGCAGCTCGAAGCACCGCGACAGGTGCTTGCGGGCACTGTCCAGGGCGGCGGTGAAGGCGTCCGTGGCCGACAGCCCGAACTGCGCCTGGGCGTAGGACAGCTCCTCGGCGGCGGCGCGCACCGTGTCATCGGCCTGGACCAGGGCGCTGCCGGCCTGCGTGCGCAGCTGCTCCACCGTCATCGCCGCGGGGCCGGTGGCCTGGTTCCCGGGGGCGCCGCCCGAGGCGGCCTGATTCTTGCGCTTGCCGAACAGCATGTCGTCGTTCTCCTTGTTCTTCCTGCGCTTGTACACCGTCCAGGCGGCAACCCCGCCGGCCGCCACCGCGCCCCCTCCCAGCAGCACCGGAAGGGCCGAGGAGCCCGAGCCCCCCGAGCGGTTTGAACTGCCTGAGCTGCCTGAGCCCGAGGAACCGGACATGTTCTCCGGGATCGCCGCAACGGCGTCGTCGTAGTTGCCGGCGCTCAGCTGCTTCTTGAGGGCGGCGTCGATCCGCTTGTAGTCCGACTCGGAGAACTTCGAGGAGTTGCTGCGCGCCTGCAGCTTGTAGCTCCTCGAGGCCGAGCCGTCGGAGGGGATGTTGATGACCAGGAGCATGTCGTCGCGTCCCAGCTTCGTGTCCTTGAAGGCCTGCTCGGCGATCGCGGAGGCCTTGCGGCTGGAGTCGGAGACGGTCAGCACCCACAGTCCCACGCCGTGCTTGGAGGACATCGTGTCCACGGTCTGCTGGGCCTTGGAGGCGTCCAGGATCCCCAGGTCGTCGGTGACGTGCTTGGTCAAGGTGGTGCTCGACGCCGCCGGGAGGGCGTGGGGCGCGGCCGCCGCCACGGCGATGGGGGAGGCTTCGGGGGCCAGAGGCACAGTGCCTGCGACCGTCGTCGGCGCCGCCACAGCGCTTGCGGAGGCTCCCAGCAGTCCCAGGACGGCCGCCGTCGCGGCGCCGGAGGTGGCCAGCTGATGCAAGGGGCGGGGGCGCGGGGACTGTGGGTGCTTCATCCGGGCCATAGTCCCCGCAGGACGCCGGTGTGAGCAAGTCGTTTCGCCTCAGGCGGCACGTGTGCGCCTGTCGCCGGTTGCGAGCAACCGAGCCACCGGCAGAATGTCACCCATGACAGACACGCTCACGATCACCGTCATCGAGCCTGAGGAGCTTGCGCCCGTGGGGCGCCTGGGGGAGTGGCTCTTCGCCGAGGGGGCCACGCTGCGCATGGTGCGTCCGTGGCGGGGCGAGGCCATCCCGACCCTTCAGGAGGTCGGTGACGGCCTCGTCGTGCTGGGAGGATCCATGAGCGCCCACGACGAGGCCGACCATCCCTGGCTGGCGGACCTGCGTGAGCTGCTGCGCGGCGTCGTCGACGACGGTATCCCCACCATCACCATCTGCCTGGGCGCCCAGGTGGCCGCCGAGGCCCTGGGCGGCACCACGGCCGTGCCGGCGCTGGACAACGATGAGGTCGGCGTCGTCGACCTGACCATCACGCCGGCAGGCGAGAGCGACCCGGTCTTCGGGCAAGTGGCCGCCGAGACCGTCCGCGCCGCCCACCGCGCCGGGATCTCCACCTCCGGCGGCACCCGCATCCCCGCCATCGTCTCCCACTACGACGCCGTCACCCACCTGCCCGAGGCCGCCAACCTGTTGGCCTCCTCCGACCGCTCCCCGGTCCACACCTGGCGGGCCGGCCAGCTCCTGGCCTTCCAGCACCACCCCGAGTCGGACCCGGCGCGTGTCGCCTACTGGCGCACCCGCGACGCCCTGAACGAGCAGGCCGGCACCATGGATGCGGCCTCACTCAAGGCCGCTCGCGACGCCCTGGAGGTGGCTGCCGGAAAGAGCGCCGCACCGGGCGCCGCCGGAACCCACGGGGCGACGGCCGCCGACCTGCCTGAGGCAGTCGCGAGCGTCGGGGCCGCCGCCCGCGAGGAGGCCGAGAGGGTCGATCCCGTCATCCAGGCCTTCGGCCGCACCCTGGCGCGGGTCCTCGTGCGCAACGTGCGCGCCCGCCGCCTGTCGCGCTGAACCGGTTTGCGTAGCGCCGTCGGGCTCAGAGGTCCTCGGCGTCGATGATGGCGTAGGCATAGCCCTGCTCGGCCAGGAAGCGCTGGCGGTGCGCCGCGTACTCCTGATCGGCGGTGTCGCGGGCGACGACCGTGTAGAAGTGGGCCTGGCGGCCGTCCTCCTTGGGGCGCACGATGCGGCCGAGCCGCTGGGCCTCCTCCTGGCGCGAGCCGAAGGAGCCCGAGACCTGGACGGCCACGCTCGCCCCCGGCAGGTCGATGGAGAAGTTCGCCACCTTGGAGACCACGAGGGTGCGGATCTCGCCGGAGCGGAAGGCGTCGTAGAGGCGCTGACGCTCGCGCACCGTCGTCGAGCCGGTGATGACCGGGGCGTCCAGGTGCTCGGCGATCTCGGTGAGCTGATCCACGTACTGGCCGATGACGAGGGCCGACTCGCCCTCGTGGCGGGCCAGGAGGGCGTCGATGATCGGCAGCTTGCGCGGGGAGGAGGCGGCCAGGCGGTAGCGCTCCTCGGGCTCGGCGGTTGCGTAGGCCATGCGCTCACCGGCATCGAGGGTCAGGCGCACCTCGGTGCAGATCGCCGGGGCTATCCAGCCCTGGTTCTCCAGGTCCTTCCAGGGGGCGTCGTAGCGCTTGGGGCCGATGAGACTGAAGACCTCGTCCTCGCGGCCGTCCTCGCGCACGAGGGTCGCAGTCAGGCCCAGGCGGCGGCGCGCCTGCAGGTCCGCGGTCATCCGGAAGATCGGAGCGGGCAGGAGGTGGACCTCGTCGTAGACGATGAGCCCCCAGTCGTGGGAGTCCAGCAGGTCCAGGTGCGGGTAGACGCCCTTCCGCCGGGTGGTCAGGACCTGGTAGGTGGCGATCGTGACGGGGCGAACCTCCTTGCGCGAGCCGGAGTACTCGCCGATCTCGTCCTCGGTCAGGGTGGTGAAGCGCATGAGCTCCTCCTTCCACTGACGTGCCGAGACCGCGTTGGTGACCAGGATGAGCGTCGTCGTTGAGCTCCTGGCCATGGAGGCGGCGCCCACGAGGGTCTTGCCGGCCCCACAGGGCAGAACGACCACGCCGCTTCCACCCGCCCAGAAGCTCTCCACCGCCTCGGACTGGTAGGGGCGCAGCTGGAAGGTGCCGGGGGAGTCGGTCAGCGTGATGGGGTGGGCCTCGCCGTCGACGTAGCCGGCCAGGTCCTCGGCCGGCCAGCCCAGCTTGATGAGCACCTGCTTGAGATGTCCCCGCTCTGAGGGGTGGACGACGACGTCGGCCTCCCCGAGCCGCGTCCCCAGCAGGCCCTTGGTGCGCTTGGAGCGCATGACCTCCTCCAGGACCGGCACGTCGGTGGCGTGCAGGACCAGGCCGTGGGCGGGGTCGGTGAGGAGCTGGAGGCGGCCGTAGCGGCTCATCGTCTCGGCGATCTCGGTGAGCAGGGCGTGCGGCACCGGGAAGCGCGAGTAGGTGA
>CAUVMS010000186.1:0-4410 GCA_963552815.1 uncultured Actinomyces sp.
GTAGTCGGAGATGTCGTAGCCGTTGTCGTCCTGCGGGGAGCGGTAGACGGGGCTGAGCCACACGACGTCGACGCCCAGCTCGTCGAGGTGGTCGATGCGGCCGGTCAGCCCCGGGATGTCGCCGATCCCGTCGCCGTCGGAGTCGGCGAAGGAGCGGGGGTAGACCTGGTAGACGACGGCGCGGCGCCACCAGTCCGGCTCGTCGCCGACGTGGTGGGGAGAGACGACCAGGGGTGCGGGACGGGTCACGGGCGACTTCCTTCCTACCGGCATGCAGGGGAGAACAGGGACGGATACGAGTGGGTCCGACACGGATGGGACCCGGATGGACAGCAACGGGGCGGCAGCTCGCGGCTTGTCCCGGCTGCACCGCCAGGGCCGAGGGCGCTCTGCGAACCCGTACCGATTGTGTCAGACAGCACGCCGGGCCACGGCCGATTATGATGATTGCCCGCGCCTCGGCTCAGGCGCCGTCTCCCCCCCACCTTCCCCTGTGACGCCCCTGTTGTGAAAGGCCGACTATTGGTTTCTCCTCTCTCCGATGCTCCCGACACGCCGCGTCCGGCCGCCGCCCGCCCCGAGGCGGTCGTGGTCGGGTCCTCACCAGTTGAGTCCCGCTACCGGTTCACGGTGCTGACCTCCCGGCTCATCCGCATGGAGCACTCCCCCACGGGCGTGTTCACCGACGCCGCCACCCAGCTGGTCGTGAGCCGGGACCTCGGCGAGCCGCCGTCGTTCCGGGTGGTACGGGGCGAGGACCGTCTGGAGATCATCACCGAGCACCTGCACCTGGTCCATGTTCCCTCGCTGGGCTTCTCCCCCTCCGGGCTCAGTGTCAGGCTGCGCTCGACGGCGCTCCACGTCCACGGCGGCACCTGGCACCACGGCGACGTGTGGGATCCGGATGAGACCTTCCCGACGAACCTGGGCGGCACCACCCGCACCCTCGATGAGGCCGACGGCGCCGTCACCCTCAGCCCGGGGCTGCTGAGCCTGAGCGGGATCACCGCCCTGGACGACTCGGCCTCGCTGCTGCTCACCGAGGACGAGTGGGTCCGGCCGCGCGAGCCCGGCAACCGGGTCGGCGATGGGGCGCAGGACCTCTACGTCTTCGGCTATGGCCAGGACTACCGCGGGGCGCTGCGCGACTTCTTCCGCCTCACCGGCCCGAGCCCCTTGATCCCCCGGGCGCTGCTGGGCAACTGGTGGAGCCGCTACCACCCCTACAGCGGCCAGGAGTACCTGGCGCTCATGGACCGGTTCGCCGCCCACGAGCTGCCCTTCTCCGTGGCCGTCATCGACATGGACTGGCACGTCACCGACATCGACCCGGCGATCGGCACGGGCTGGACCGGCTACTCCTGGAACCGGGACCTCTTCCCGGACCCTGCCGCCTTCCTGGCCGGCCTGCACGAGCGGGGCATGCTCACCACGCTCAACGTCCACCCGGCCCAGGGGGTGCGGCGCCACGAGGACGCCTACGAGGAGGTCTGCGCCGACCTGGGCCTGGACGCGACCAGCGGGGAGGATGTGCCCTTCAATATCGCCGACCGGGGTTTCGCGGCCTCCTACCTCTCACGGCTCCACCACCGGCTGGAGGACGAGGGGGTGGACTTCTGGTGGCTGGACTGGCAGCAGGGCGGCTCCACGACGGTTCCCGGACTGGACCCGTTGTGGATGCTCAACCATGTCCACTACCTCGACTCGGGCCGCGAGCGCCCGGTGGCGACGGGCGGTGTGGAGCGGCGCCGCCCGGTGACCTTCTCCCGCTTCGCCGACGCCTCGAGCCACCGCACGCCGGTGGGATTCTCCGGGGACACGATCATCAGCTGGGACTCGCTGCGCTTCCAGCCGATGTTCACGGCCACGGCCGCCAACATCGGCTACTTCTGGTGGTCCAACGACATCGGAGGGCACATGCTGGGCCATAGCGACGACGCGATGGCGGCCCGCTGGTTCCAGCTGGGATGCTTCTCCCCCATCAACCGCCTGCACTCGTCGAACTCGGGATTCGCCTCCAAGGAGCCCTGGCGCTACTCGCGTGACGCGCGCGCCACCATGGAGGCGCACCTGAGGCTGCGTCACCGGCTGGTGCCCTACCTGTACACGTGGGCGAGGCGCTCGGTGAGCGAGGGCGTGGGGCCGGTCCGCCCGGTCTACCACGACCACCCGCGGGAGATGGCCGCCTACGAGCACCGGGGCAGCTTCTGCTTCGGGGACCTGCTGGTGGTGCCCTTCACCTCGCCGTTGGATGAAGCCACCGGCCTGGGCCGGGAGTCGGCCTGGCTGCCCGACGGCGTCTGGTACGACCTGCCCACGGGTCGCCGTTACGACGCCACCACCGGCGGGCACGGGCGGATGCTGAGCCTGTCGCGCCCCCTGGACCGCATCGGCGTGCTGGCCCGGGCCGGGTCGGTCATTCCCCTGGCCGGGAACCTGACGGAGGCGGCCTGCGACAATCCGCGCGAGCTGGAGATCGTCGTCGTGCCCGGCGGCTCGGGGGTCTTCACCCTGGAGGAGGACGACGGCTCGGCCGAGCCGGGCCCGGACCGGGTCGCCCGCACCCGCATGGCGCTCACCTGGCCGGATACCGAGGACGAGGACGGCGGGGACGTGGCGCTCCGCATCCGCATGGAGGGGGCCGACGACGTCGTCCCGAGCTCGCGGATGGTGAGGGTGAGGCTTCTGGCCGGCCGGGTCAAGGACGCGCTGCTGGGGACGGCCGACAAGGCGCGCCGGCTGGTCGTCGAGGAGGTCGACGGCGACGGCTTCACCCTGGGGGCCGGGACGCTGGTGCACCTGGGCGACCTGAGCCGCCAGGAGCTGACCGACGGCGTCGAGCTGGTGCTGCGCGGGGCGAGGCAGGCACCGGCCGACTGGCGCGGCGAGGTCCACACGATCCTGGATGCGGCGCGTGTGGCCTACCCGGCCAAGGACCGGGCCTGGGCCGCCGTGGAGCGGGGCATGAGCGGGACCGCGCTCCTGGGTGAGATGGAGTCGCTGGGCCTGCCAGAGGCGCTGCGCTCGGCCGTGGCCGAGGTGCTTCCCCACTCCTGAGCAGGATGCGAGGGCCGGCTCTGGCGAGTCAGCTCAAACTGACCAGCAGTACCGCGGGCCGTGGTTAGGCTGTCGGTCATGAGTGAGAACCCCTCCCCGCGTTTTCCCGAGGCCGAGCCCTACTTCGCCGGCGACAACCGCACCAACCGCGAGCGCATGCTCGCCGGCGACTGGTACGTCTCCGACGACCCGGACAGCGCCAGGATCGCGGCGCACGCTCGCAAGATGCTCTACCGCTTCGAGCGGGCCTTCGCCGAGGGTGAGGAGGACTGCTGGGACCTGCTGCGCTCGGCGATCCCGGGCCTGGGCGACAAGGCGCGCCTGCTGCCGCCGGTGCGCGTGGACTACGGGGACAACATCACCGTGGGCGAGGGGACCTTCGCGAACTACGGGCTCGTAGCACTCGACGTCGCCCAGATCAGCATCGGCGCTCACTGCCAGATCGGCCCGAACGTCCAGCTGCTCACACCGGTCCACCCCCTGGAGCCGACGCCGCGCGCCTGCTCCCTGGAGGCGGCCGACCCCATCACGATCGGCGACAACGTGTGGCTGGGCGGCGGGGTCATCGTCTGCCCCGGAGTGACCATCGGAGACAACTGCGTCATCGGCGCGGGCTCGGTGGTCACCAAGGACATTCCCGCCAGCAGCCTCGCGGTGGGCAACCCGGCCCGGGTCCTGCGCCGGCTGGACGACTCCACCTTCGGGCCCCGCCATCAGCACCTGCCTGAGGAGACGCCGCGATGAACCCCGAAACCTTCTCCGACTTGGCCGCATCCCGGCACTCCGTGCGGGACTTCCGGCCTGACCCGGTGCCGAGTCAGGTCATTGAGGAGATCCTGGAGGATACCCGTCAGGCCCCGAGCTGGTCGAACACTCGGCCCTTCATGCTGGCACTGGCCACCGGGGAGCGGGCAGACCGGCTGCGCGCCGCCTACACCGCCGAGTTCGACTCGACCCTCCCCGTCCAGCACAAGCAGCGCGGCGCCATGGTCCGCCTGGCCCTGAGCGGCAAGGCGCCCGACGGCGACTACCGGACCTGGGCGCCCTACCCTGCGGACCTGCTGCCCCACTCCCAGGCCGTCGGCAGCCAGTTGTACGCGCACATGGGCATCGCCCGGCATGACCGCGAGGCCCGCGACGCGGCCACCCGCCGTAACTGCGAGGCTTTCAGTGCGCCGGTCATCGGCTTCGTCCTGGTCCATAAGGGCCTCATGCCCTTCGCCGCGCTCGATGCCGGAATCATGCTCCAGACCCTGTTCCTGTCGGCCAAGGCCCACGGCGTCGACTCCTGTCCCCTGGGGGTCCTGGCCACCTGGCGCCGTCCCTTCGACGCCGAGTTCGAGGCGCCGGCCG
>CAUVMS010000187.1:0-4373 GCA_963552815.1 uncultured Actinomyces sp.
GGCGTGTCCACGCGCACGTGCATGCGCGCATCCGTGTAGCGCTGGTGGTGCAGGACCCCCTCGAGCCGGTCGAGGCTGTCGGCCTCGAAGCCGAGGATCCACTCGTAGTCGCTCAGGCCGAAGGTCGCCATGGTGGAGCCCTTGACGTCGGGGTACTTGGAGAAGCCGTGACGCCCGTGCTGGGCCATCATGCGCGAGCGTTCCTCGGGATCGAGCAGGTACCACTCGTAGGAGCGCACGAAGGGATAGACCATGACCCAGTCGCGCGGCGCCACCCCGGCCAGGCAGGCCGGCACGTGGCGGGGGTTGAACTCGGCGGGCGTGTGCAACCCCATGCAGGACCACACCGGCTCCAGGTAGCGGCCCAGCGCGCTGCCGCGCAGACGGTGGTAGGCGTTCTGGAGGACCTCGGGGTCGTCGTCGAGCCACCACACGAGCAGGTCGGCGTCGGCGCGCAGGCCCCCGACGTCGTACCAGCCGCGCGTCGTCACGCCGCAGGCCTCAACGAAGTTGGTGCTCTCCCCCAGGAGCTGCTCGCGACCGGGCTGGGAGGCGGGCAGGGGCCGGATGAGGCGGAAGACGGAGTAGAGGGTGTAGTGGTACTGGTTGTTGATGGCCTCGAGGTCGACGTCGGTGGCGTCGCGCGGGTCGCGGTGGGGGCGGCGCTCCTCGTCCTCGAAGCGGTGCAGGCCGCCCTCGGCAGGTCGTCCGCCGTGCCCACCGGGGTGGCCGCTGCCGTGCGCGCCGTGGCGACTACCGCGACTGCCGTGCTGCTCGTGGGTGTCGGTGCTCATTTCTTCTCCTTGATCTTCCGGAGCTGCTGGGCTTGAGCCTATCGGGGTCCCGTCGGGGCCGGCAGGCTGGACAGTCGGCGGCCGGCCAGTATCCGGTCACGGCCTGCTCGCGGCCGGCTGGTGACCGACTGCGGGCTCATGAGCTGCGCCGCTGGCCGGGCGGGTACCGGGGTGACGGGTGCCGGGGCGGCAGCAGGAGGGCGGGCAGACGGTGTGGAAGGGGCCGACGCCGGTGGTCGAGCCGGGGTGGACGTCCTCGCCGCGGGCTGCGGCGGCCCGCTCGATGAGGATGTCGACGAGGGAGTCGACGAAGGCCGGGTGGGTGCCGACGGTGGCGGCGCGCGCGTACGGCATCCCCAGGTCGCGGGCGGTCTGGGCGGCCTCGGTGTCGAGGTCGAAGACGACCTCCATGTGGTCGGAGATGAACCCGAAGGGGGCCACGACGACGCCCCCGGGCCGGTCCGCCGGGCTGCCGTCGGTCAGGTGCCCGGCAGCCAGGGCCTCGAGGTGGTCGTTGACATCCGGTTCGAGCCAGCGGGCCTGCGGCGGGCCGGAGCGCGAGCAGTAGACGAGGTCGGCCTCCACCTGCGCCAGGCCAAGACGGCGGGCGACCTCAGGTGCGAGGATCGCGGCGAGCGCCTCGTGCTGGGTGACGTAGGAGGCCTCCGTGGACAGGTCCGCGGCGACACCGGGCTCACGCTTCTCGGCGGGCCGTGCCGGGGCGAGTGTGGCCGAGCGCCCGCCGGGGTGGTCTGCGGAGTGCCGGCCGGGCTGCCCCGTTTCGGTCGGGCTGTCGACGTCGGGGACGCCGTGGGCGCCGTCGGAGTCGGGGCTCGGGGCGGAGCCGGCCTCCATACCCAGGGGGATGGAGTGGGTGACGAGCACAAGGCGAGCGTCTGCAGCGGCCACCCCCTGCTCGGCGAGAGCGCCGTAGGCCTCGACGATGGCGTCGACATTGGCCTCCAGCAGGCCGGGGGTGTTGTAGTAGGGGCGCGTCTTGTCCACGGTGAGGTCGACGGGCCCACCGCCGTCCCCACCGACCCGGGCGGCGGCGTCGGCCTCGAAGCCGTCGCCGGTGGCCCCGTCCGCACCGGCGGCGAGCAGGGCGACGGCGCCGGCCAGGTCCTCGCGGTACTGGCGGCACCCGGAGTAGGAGCCGAAGGCGGCGGTGGGCAGGGCCAGGATGTGGCGAGCCCCGGCGTCGGCGAGCTCGCGCAGGGCCTGGCTGACGAAGGGGTGCCAGTTGCGGTTGCCGACGACGACCCTCAGCCGGGAGCCGCGCTCGGCCAGGCGGGCCTGGAGGGCGTCACGCAGCTCGGCGTTGCGCGCATTGATCGGGGAGGCCCCGCCGAAGCCCTGGTAGTGGCCGGAGACCTCCAGGAGGCGCGAGTCGGGCACGCCGCGGCCGGCGGTGGCGTTGCGCATGAAGGGCAGGACGTCCTCAGGGCGTCGGGGCCCGCCGTAGGACAGCAGGAGGACGGCGTCGTAGGGGGCCAGCGGGTCGGCGGCCGGGAGGCTGGTCGGAATACCGGCCAGATCAGCCCTGTGGTCGGCGGCCAGGCCTGCGGTCCGGTCGGCGCTGTGAGGGGCGGCCGGGCTCCCGGCGAGGCCGGGGGCCGGCGCGGCGGGCGGTGTGGACGCAGTGCTGTCAGTCATGGGTCTCTCCTGCGGTCTTCAGGCCCCAGACGAGCTCGAGGGCCTGGCGGTAGGCCTCCCCTTGGCCCTCCTGGCCGGCGCGGCGGGCCATGACGGTGGGCTGGTGGAGGAGACGGGCGGCCAGGTGGTGGAGGGCGCGCTCGGCCTGGGCGAGGGAGATCATCGGCTCGCCGTCGGCATTCGTGGCGACCTCGAAGCCGGGTTCGGCGTGGACGTCACGATGGGGGCAGGCGCCCGCGGCGGCGTCGGCGCTGTTGACACCGCCGGCTCCGGTTCCGGCGCGCCCGTCGACGGCGGGCACAGCCAGAGCGAGTCGACGCGCGGGCTGCGGGCGCAGACGCGCGGCCTCCTCGTCGACGACGCGACCCACCTGGGCGCGCAGGGCGGTGATGAGAGGGTCCATGGCTCGGCCGGCCAGGGCCCGCTCGAAGTCGGCGGCCTCGGCCTCGACGATGGCGCGGGCGGAGGCCACCTGCTGGGCCTCGGCCTCGGGGACGGCGTCGCGCACACCGGCCAGGTCGAGGTGGACGATACCGGGCAGGGCACCGACGGCCTCGTCGACGTCGCGGGTCAGGGCCAGGTCGAGAATGACCAGCGGCCGGCCGGCAGCCCGGTCGGCGGTGACGGGGGCGACGACGTCGGCGGTGAGGATCGGTCTGCCCGTGCCCCTGCAGGTGACGACGAGGTCAGCACGCCTCAGGGCCCCGCTCAGGGCTCCGGCGGGGACGGCGCGCAGGTCGTGGCCGGCGGCGAAGGCCTCGGCGCGGTTGGAGGCGGAGTAGACGGCGATGTCAGTCAGGCCGCGGGCACGCAGGGCGGCGACGGTAGCGCCGGCGTAGGAGCCGGTGCCCACGATGAGAGCGCGGCAGCCGCCCAGCGGCGGCAGGTGGTCGGCGGCCTGATCAACGCCGACGGCGACGACGCTGCGCCCCTGGCCGGACAGCTCGGTCTCGTGGGCCACCCGGCGAGCGGTGACCGAGGCCCGCTCGATGATCCGCACGAGCTCTGGGCTGAGCGTGCCCTCGGCGGCGGCGATCTCTGCGGCGCGGCGGACCTGGCCGACGATCTGGCCCTCACCGACCACCATCGACCTCAGCCCCACGGCGATGGCGAGCATCTCCCGGCGGGCGGCCGCCCCAGCCAGGTGGGACAGATGGAGGCCGCCAGGAGCCAGGCCGGCGCGTTCGGCCAGGAGATCGGAGATGATCTGCCCCAGGTCCGACGGTGCTGCGGGCCCAGACCCGACAGCGACCTCCGTCGTGGCGGTCGGGTTGGTGGAGCCTGAGTGGAGGGCGGTCGAGTCAAGGGCGGCGGGACATCCGGTGTCAGCCCAGGAGTCAGCGTCGACCAGGAGGGCCAGGCGGTTGCAGGTGGACAGGACGACGACTCCGCGCAGCGCGGGCACGGCCGCCATGAGGGCCGGCCCCAGCCCGGAGGCCACCACACCCAGCCGGGCGACGACGTCGAGGCCCGGGAGTCGGTGGTCGGCGGAGAGAAGATGAGTAGTCACGGCGAGCGTCATTGAAACATCAGCGCAGGGTGCAGGCACAATAGCGGCGTGGCGAAACGAGCTCAACGTCAGGACAATGCGTCACCACGTTATTTCTGACATCCTGTCACTATCAGAGCAACGCAGAGAATGTCGCATCACTATGCGGATGATTCGCCTTCGAGCACACACACGAAGAGGTCGATGAATATGGCTCAGATTCAGTTTCCTTATCGCAAGGAAAGCACACGGCGTCATTATTCCGCGGACAACAACCGCGATTTCGTCAGCAGACCTTCACACAATTCAAGTGACGCTGAGCAGGCGCGCAAATCCGATTCGACCGACCGTGAGGGCGGCGCAGGCGGCGGGAGACGTGGTGAGGGCAGCGACGCAGGCGGCCGGAGCGAGGGCGGCGCAGGCTCGGCGGCGGG
>CAUVMS010000188.1:0-4372 GCA_963552815.1 uncultured Actinomyces sp.
GAGGCAGCTCATCGCTGGGTACTCATCGGGTGCCCATCGGCTTCCTACCCGCCTTCGCTATCGGTGGTCCGCTCACCCGGTCGGGCAGCGGGGCCCTCACCGTCGTTGACCAGGTCCCGTTCCAGGAATCCGCGCACCCGGCCCACGTCCAGTGGTCCGCCGGTGCGCAGGGCGCGTGGAACGGCACGTCGTCGCTCAGCAAGGGTCAGGCACTCCGGATCCGGGTGGATCCAGGCGCCGCGCCCGGGTCTGACGGCCCGGGCATCGACGTCGAGCTCACCGCTCGCCGTCAGCACGAGACGCAGCAGCTGCGCCCGTGGGGCTCTTTGCCGACAGCCGATGCAGGTGCGCTCGGGCACGTGAGGGGTGGTCGCCACCGTCCGTCGGTGTCCTTCCGCTGCTCTGCAACCGCTGACGCGGGCACCGCAGCCGGGACGTCCCGGCGCGGGACCCGCAAAGGTCCGCCGGAAAGTCTACATCCCCGTGCAGGCGGGTTCAGTCGCCCAGCCCTGAGGGACCTGTCACGTCGTCGGACTGGGAGCCCCGGCCCGGGGTGATCTCGCCGGACTCGGCGTCAGCGTGGATGTCGATCTTCCAGCCGGTCAGGCGGGCGGCCAGGCGGGCGTTCTGCCCCTCCTTGCCGATGGCCAGGGAGAGCTGGAAGTCAGGGACGATGGCCCGGGCGGTGCGCTCCTCGGCATCGATGACGCCTACCGCGGACACACGGGCCGGCGACAGGGCGTTGGCGATGAAACGCGCCGGGTCCTCCGAGTAGTCCACGATATCGATCTTCTCACCACCGAGCTCGGTCATGACCGCCCGCACCCGTTGGCCCATGGGGCCGATGCAGGCGCCCTTGGCGTTGACGCCGCGGACCTTGGAGCGCACGGCCATCTTGGTGCGGTGACCGGCTTCCCGGGCCACCGAGACGATCTCGACGTCACCGGAGGAGATCTCGGGGACCTCGCGCTCGAAGAGCTTGCGCACCAGACCGGGGTGGGTGCGCGACAGGATGATCTGGGCCCCGCGGGTGCCGCGGGAGACGTCGGTGACGTAGGCGCGCACGCGGTCGCCGTGGCGGTAGCGCTCACCGGGGACCTGCTCGTGGGGAGGCATGATGCCCTCGTGCTCCTCGTCCAGGCGCACGTAGACGATGCGGGGGTCGCGGCCCTGCTCCACGGTGCCGGAGATCAGCTCGCCGGTCTTGTCCTTGAAGGCGCCCAGGACCTCGAAGTCGCGGCGGTCCTGGATGCGCTGGACGATGACGCTGCGGGCGGTCGCCTGGGCGATGCGGCCGAAGTCGTCGGGGGTGTCGTCGAAGTACTCCCCCGTGGGCTGGTCGTCCTCGTCGACCTCGGGGGCCAGCACGCTCATGTGCCCGGTGCGGCGGTCGATCTCGACGTGGGCGCCCCGGATGGCGCCGGGGACCTTGGAGTAGGCACCCAGGATGGCGTCCTCGATAGCGGGCAGCAGGTTGTCCAGGTCAATGCCCAGCTCGTCGGCAGCGCCTCGCAGCTCCGGCATATTGATATCCATGGGTGCTTAGGTCCTCTCTGGTCCGCTGGGCGGGTGTGCGCTGGGCTCCCCGTCGAAGGTAGCCCGTGACGGGCCCAGTGGTCCATCAGGGCTTTCCGCGCGGGTCTGTCAGTCTTCTATCAGTTCTCAGGTCACATATTATTCCCGAACACTATCCGCACGGGCCATCTCATAAGCCTCGGCCTGTTGCCCGGCTCTAGAGACCGGTAACCACCATTCGGGCTTCGAGGACGTCTTTCAGGGCGACACGGCGCGCAGTGCCGTCGACCTCGATGCTCACCGTGCCACCGTCGCCACCCTCGCTGCTGTCACTGTCGGCGTCGGCCGCCGTGACGACACCGGCGAGCTCCTCATCGGCAGTACGCACCCGGGCACTATGACCAACGGCACGTCTGAAGTGACGCAGAGTGGTCAGCTCGCGCTCGGCTCCGGGGGTGGAGACCTCGAGGGTGTACTGACCCTTGACAGGGTCGGCCTCGTCGAGGGCCTGTGAGACGGCCGCAGTGACCGGCCCCAGGGCGTCGATGTCAAGGTCTCCGGGACCGTCGAGCAGGTCCACGAGGACGCGGACGACGGAGTACTTGCCCGCCCGGGTGGTCTCCACTCCCTCAAGGTGGAGGCCGGCGTCGGCGACGACGGGGGCGAGCAGGTCGGTGAGGCTGCGGGCCAGCGCGTCAGCCCGCTTGCGCGGATCGTGGGCCGCCATAGTCGTTCTTCCTCCCGGGTGGGCCCGGGCGGGTGGCCCGGGCGGACGTGATCAAGATGGTCACGATGGCCAAGGCGGCCAACGTGGTCGATGTAGTCAACGTGGTCAACGTGGTCAACGTGGTCAACGTGGTCGACGTGGTCGACGTGGTCAAGGTCAGGATCATGCTACCCGCCGTCTGTGGGAGGATTCCCGCGTGAACACTCGTCGCTCTCCACGCCCTACCCAGACCAACCGGACTGCGGCCCCTGTCGGTGACGGCTCCGGCAGCGGACGCGGCCTCGACGCCGCAGCCACCGGTTGGCGCATGAGCAGGCGCGCAGCGGTCCTCGCCCTGGGGGCGACCGTGACCGCGCTGGGCGGCTGCGGGCTACGCCTGGGGAAGGGATCTCCGGCCTCTCTGCCGAGCGCCTCGCCGGCGGAGACCACTCGCGACGGCCTGGCCCGGCAGGCCGCCCTCATCTCCTCCACCGCAGGGGTTGTCGCACAGGCCGGTGGCACCGACGCCACCATGGCGCCCCTGGCCGAGGGCGTCAAGCAGACAGCGGACTCCCAGCTCGAGACCCTGGGCGGCGTGTGGGAGCCCTGGGCCTCGCAGGTACCGTCCTCCTACCCCACGGTCGCCCCGGTGCCCTCGGCGTCGGCCGACGCCACCGTCCAGGACCTGGCCACGGCCCTGGGCGACGGCTCGACGATGGCGCGCAGGGCGGCGATCGGCGCCGCCTCGGAGCAGGACGCCCGGCTCTTCACCGCGCTGACGGTGGCCTGGAGCCTGCAGCACGATCTCATCGTCCCGGCGAGCTCGGCGGATACGCCGCGTGTGGACGTGGCTCAGGGCAGCAGGATCAGCGCCGGCCTGCTGACCTCCTACGACGCCGCCCGTTACGCCATGGAGGAGATCGCGGCGCGAAGCGACGATCCTCAGCGCACCCAGGCTGCCGACGACGCCGAGACCGCGACCTCCGTCGTCAACGCCGCCGTGGCCGCGGGCAGCGAGGACACCCGACTGGGCGCTTACGCCGCCCCGACCGAGTCCTCCTCCCCTGACGTGAGCACGCAGGTGTCCTGGGCCCGGCAGGTGTGGTCCGCCATCGTGTCGGCCGAGGTCCAGGAGGTGGGCTCGGCCAATGCCGCCACGCCGGCCCGTGAGGCGGCCGTCACCGGTGCGGTCGACGCCGCCCGCCGCGCCACCGCCTGGGGCGCCGACTTCTCCGCCCTACCCGGCTACGCCGTCTGATATGCGGTTTCTCGCGGCGGCCGTAGCCGCCATCGCCGCCCTGGCGGCCGTGGACCAGCTCTTCTTGTGGATGGAGCGCCGTGGCTGGCTCTACTGGCGGCGCCGCAAGCCCGATCCGCGCGGAGCCGTCCTAGGTCCCATCGACAATGTCTTCAACCCGGCCCACGAGCACGTGGTTGAGCAGCAGGAGACCGAGGAGCGCCTGGCCGATATCCAGGCAGACACGGTCCCGAGGCGCAGCCGAACAGCGGAGTGACCTCGGACGGCAGCACCAGCGCGCCCCGCTCCGATACCGGCGCCACCTCTCACAGGCTCTCAGCGGCCTCCAGGGCGGCACGGACCGTGGCGCTGAGCTCGGCCGCGGCGGCGTCGGCCGGGACGGAGCGGCGCTCACCGGTGCGACGGTCACGGATCTCCACGGTCCCCTCCTTGGCCAGGTCCCGGCCGACGACGAGCGTGTAGGGCAGGCCGAGGAGCTCGGCGTCGGCGAACTTCACCCCGGCGGAGACCCTGCGGCGGTCGTCGTAGAGGACCTCGACGCCGTCGGCGTCCAGGCTCGAGGCGATCTGCTCGGCGACGTCGAAGACGGACTGGTCCTTCCCGGTGGCCAGGACCTGCACATGGTAGGGGGCGACCTGGACGGGCCAGGCGAGTCCCTTGTCGTCGTGGTAGGCCTCGGCCAGGGCGGCCATGACACGGCTGACGCCGATGCCGTAGGAGCCCATGGTGACCACACGGGCCTTACCGTTCTCGTCCAGGACGGTCAGCCCCAGGGCCTGGGAGTACTTGCGCCCCAGCTCGAAGATGTGCCCGATCTCGATACCGCGGGCCAGGTGGAGGGGGCCGGAGCCGTCGGGGGCGGGGTCGCCCTCGCGGACCTCGGCGGCCTCGAT
>CAUVMS010000189.1:0-4313 GCA_963552815.1 uncultured Actinomyces sp.
CGACCTCTACAAGACAGCCGGCGCCGATCGCCTCATGAGCGTGGACCTGCACACCTCCCAGGAGCAGGGCTTCTTCGACGGCCCCTGGGACCACCTGTGGGCCCAGCCGGTGCTCGTGGACTACGTGCGCACCCGCGTCGACCCCTCCAACACCGCGGTCGTCTCCCCCGACGCCGGCCGCATCCGGGTGGCCGAGCGCTGGGCCAACCAGCTCGGCGGCACACCGCTGGCCTTCGTCCACAAGACCCGCGACATCTCCCGCCCCAACGAGTCCGTGGCCAATCGCGTCGTCGGCGACGTCGAGGGACGCTCCTGCGTCCTGGTCGACGACATGATCGACACCGGAGGCACGATCGCCAAGGCCGTCCAGGTACTGCTGGACTCCGGCGCCAAGGACGTCATCGTCGCCGCCACCCACGGGGTGCTCTCCGGGCCGGCCGTGGACCGCCTGTCCACCTGCGGGGCCCGCGAGGTCATCGTCACCGACACCCTGCCGATCCCTGTCGGCAAGCGCTTCGAGCAGCTCACGATTCTGCCGATCGCCCCGCTGCTGGCCCGAGCCATCAAGGCCGTCTTCGACGACGGCTCGGTCGCCTCGCTCTTCGACACCGTCAGCGTTCCCGGAGACTGAGGCCGGAGTCGGGGCGGCGCCAGACCGGTGCCGCCCCGCCCGCTCTCATGCCGTGGCGCACCGTTGCGCGCCAGCCCCTCGCCGGAGCTCCTCATCGGGCTCGGCGAGGGGCCCGTTTTTTCGTACCTGACGGCCCGATGCCCACTCCGGGGGCTCAGCCTCCGAGGCCTCAGGGTGCGAAGGTGAGGGCGTGATGGGCAGTGCTGCCCATCACGCGAAATAGTTCTTGGCGATACAGTGACATTGTCAAGCGATAACGATTGCGCCGCAATCCTACTCATCGGTGAGTGGGGTGGAGCCGTCATCACTCCGAGTCCTGCTCGTGCGGGACGCACTTTCTGTGATAACGCGCTCTACCAGTTAAATTAATCTCAGGTTTCAGGTAGTCGAATGCCGGTGCGTACTGAACGCATCCATTGGTGTACTGCCGATATGTGGCCGCCATGTCATCGACGTACCACCGACCTGTGGGCACGTCCCTAGTCATATTTCCCGGAGGATCCCATGCAACGTCGCTCCCACACCCCCCGCGTCCTCGTCATCCTGTCCCTCCTCCCGATCCTCCTCGCCTTCATGGTTGTCCTCGCCCCCGCCGCGCCGGTGTCAGCGGCGGAGGACCGGAGTGAGGTCAACTCCGATACCGGCTCTGAAAACGACAACGGTCAAGCCGAGGCCGGAGACGACACAGGCGCCGCCGAGCAGGTCCCCGAGCCGACCGGCCAGTCGCCCCAGGAGCCCCCGTACACGGCCGCACCCCTACCGACGGCACAGATCGACGGCGTCGCCTGGGGTCAGCTCGTCGTCGGCGACGTGGTCTACGTCGTCGGCGACTTCAAGACCGCCCGTCCCGCCGAGGCACCCAAGGGGCAGCAGGAGGTTCCGCGCTCCAACATCCTGGCCTACGACATCCACAGTGGGCAGCTCATCGAGGACTTCGCTCCCAACCTCAACGGTGCCGGCCGGAGCCTGGCCGTCTCCGAGGACGGCAAGATCCTCTACGTCGCCGGAGAGTTCGACAAGGTCGACGACGAGTGGCACAGCCGGCTGGCCGCCTTCGACATCTCTCAGGGGCACGGAACCCTCATCTCCTCCTTCCGCCCCGTGTTCAGCACGACCGTCAAGGACATCGCGGTGGCCGGCGACACCCTCTACGCCGGGGGCTACTTCACTAAGGTCAACGGCCAGCAGCGGTTGCGGCTGGCCGCCCTCAAGGCCTCCACCGGCGAGCTCATGGACTGGACCGCCTCCGCGGAGGGCCCCAACGCCCAGGTCTATGCGATCGAGGTCTCCCCGGACCGCTCCAAGGTCGTCATCGGCGGATCCTTCTCCTCGGTCAACGGCTCGAGCAAGCCCGGCTACGGGATGGCGCTCCTGAGCGCCTCCACCGGTGAGATGCTGCCCATGCCCGTCAACGACACCGTGCGCTCGGCTGGGGAGAACGCCGCCATCTTCGACATCGCCGTCGACACCGACGGTTTCTACGCCACCGCCTACTCCTTCGTCGGACGCCTCGATGAGGCCAACCTCGAAGGGGCCATCAAGGCGGACTGGAACGGCAACCTCATCTGGCTCGAGCCCTGCCACGGCGACACCTACGGGATCGCGGTCACCAAGGAGATGGTCTACACAGTCGGCCACGCCCACTCCTGTGAGACCATCTACGGCTTCCCCAACATGACCGAGATGCGCAAGAACGACCCTCATCCCCTGTACGCGCGGGCAATGGCCTTCACCAACAGCCCCGACATCACCATTCGCCAGCAGGGGGTCGTCGATGGCTACCAGGACTGGTCGACGTTGGGCTACAAGAGCCCCACGATCGTCGGCTGGTACCCGGACCTGGAGGCGGGCAAGGTGACGGGTGCGTCCCAGGCCGCCTACAAGGTTGACGTCACCGACAAGTACATCCTCATGGTCGGCGAGTTCGTCGAGGCCGACGGCAAGGTCCAACAGGGGATTGTGCGCTATCCCAGACGTGCGGGCCAGTCCACGCTGCCTCCCGAGGGCAAGGCCGAGACCCTGGGCGCCAAGGCCGAGGTGGCGGCGTCGGGCTCGGTCACGGTGTCCTTCACCGCCACCTGGGACCGCGACGACCCGACGCTGACCTACAGCCTCTACCGCGACAACGAGACCACGCCGGTGGCCACCGAGAAGATCAGCGACACCCGCTGGGCGCTGACCTCCCACACCCTGGAGGACACCAGCTGCCCGGCCGGTGAGCACACCTACCGCCTCGTGGTCTCCGACCCCAGCGGTCACACGATCACCGCGCAGATCCCGAGCGTCAAGGTCTCCAGGGCCGCCCATGGCGCGAAGGACGCGAAGGGCGCCAAGAACGCCGAGAAGGCCGGTGGCTCCGAGGAGAACAACGGGGGCAACTGAGCCGGAGGACCCGGGCCGTGGAGCCCCGGCTGACGGCTTGAGCAAGGAGCACGCCGAGAACAGGAACAGGGCGGGCCCGATGCGAGAGGCATCGGGCCCGCCCTGACGTGACCGGAGGCTAGGGGCGGCTGTGCGTGCCCGTCCTACCAGGAGCGACCCGGCGGCTGCGCGCTGCGCCGGGCCGCCGCCGCAGAGGCCGCCGAGGCGGCTGAGGCGGTCGACGTCCCTGAGGTGACGTGCTGAGCAGAGGCCGCCGATGACGCCGAGACCATCTGCCGACTGGGCTGGATGGACGGCGGCGGGGGCGGAGGCGGGGCGTCCGGCGGGTCGGGGCTGCGGTGACGTCCGCCCGTCGAGGGCGGAACCGGCGAAAGGTGCCGGGTCTGGTCGGTGGAGGACTCCTCGGTCAGTGGTGCCACGAGGGTCAGGCGCGGTTTGGACATGCGCCGACGACGGGCGAGGGTCTGGCGGCGCGAGGGTGCCTGCTGACGCACCGACGACGGACGAGTGGTCGTGGACGCCTCCGGGGTCGAGGCCTGCCCCTGATCATGGGGCGTGATGTGCGCCGCCTCGGTGGGCGGCGTGGTCTCGGGAGTCGGGCTCGAGGTCTGGGTCCGGCGCCGGTTCGTCGTCGTCGGCAGGGAGGACGCGTCCTGCCAGCCGGTCGGTGACGCCGGCCGGTCCGTCGACGGCGGGGTGATGCGACGCCGGGTGGGCACGCTCGGTGCGGAGGTTGACGTCGGAGCCGAGCTGCGCCGCAGGCTGGGCGCCGGGGCGGGCGGGTAGTGGGAGGAGACCCCGGCCTGGGCCCCTGAGGACGCCGGAGAGGCGGCAACCGTCTGCCCGGTGGGAAGAGCGGTGCTGCTGCGTCGGGTGGGGGCGTCGGGCGGACCCGGGGAGCGGTGGCTCCCGGAGGCGGGCGCGGAGGTGTACGGCTGCACCGCGATTGAGGGGGAGGCCGGCACCGTCAGGTCCGAGGGCGTGGGTGGCGGCGGTGGCAGCGGGGCGTGCGTGTAGGACGGAGCCGGCTCGAACGACGGCTCGGACGACGACTCTGTCGAACCGGCTCCGGTCGAGGCGAGGGACGTGTGCTCACGGCCCTGCTGCTGGTACACGGCCGAGGAGATTCCGGAGGTGAAGGAGTCGTGGGCGGAGACCGAGGCCGGCGATACCGAGACCGTGGACGCCGCCGATCCCATCGAGGCCCCCGAGGACTCTGAGGACTCTGAGGACGACAGCCGGGACACGGAGGTCGGCGTCGGCAGGGGGGCTTGGGGAGGCGCCTGGACGGAGGGCTGGG
>CAUVMS010000190.1:0-4280 GCA_963552815.1 uncultured Actinomyces sp.
GCCATGTGCGCGCTCATGGCCTCGGCGGCTCGTTGAGGGTCTTTGGCCTGGAGGGCCTCCAGGACATCGACGTGCTGAGTGACGACCAGACTGCGAAACGCGGGATCGGAGGCCGCCTGTCGGCGGGCTGCGACCAGGGCCTCCGTCAGAGAGTTCAAGGATGAGGCGATATAGATGTTGCCGGTGGCCTCCAGGATCGTCCCGTGGAAAGCGAGGTCCGCATCCACGGCCCCGTCGATGTCGTTCTCAGCGTTGGCCTGCTCGTAGTCGGCCTTGTACTGCGCCAGCAGCTCCAGCTGCTCCTGCGTGCACCGCTGAGCCGCGAGTCGTGCGGCTCCGACCTCGATGATCCGACGCAGCTCCAGCACCTCCTGCTCGATGTCATGGTGATCGCTTCGCAGCAGTGCGACGTGGGTGATGAAGCGAGGGTCGTGCCACAGCCGGTAGGGCTGGACGTAGGTGCCCGTGCCGTGGACGACTTTGAGGACTCCGCCAACGGCCAACGACCTGATCGCTTCACGCATCGTTGTCCGCGACACGTCCAGGAACCGGGCCAGCTCGGCCTCGGCAGGCAGTGGAGACTCCTCTTTGAACACTCCATCGGAGATGGAGTCGAGGATCTGAGTGATGGCCTTCTCGACTCGATCGCGTCCCATACGGCCTTGATCCTCCTCGGTATGTGTTTTTTTGCCGACGACGTGGTGTCAAACTCTTGAAGTTATGTCAGTTGTTGTGGACAGCGAGACAGACGTCTTGCCCATCCATTCGTGCGTCGAGGCCTCACGGCGGCTCTCAGGACGTCAGGGCGGCGAGGGCGCATCGAGTGTCCGGACTCCAGGTTATCTACGGTTCGTCCGCACGGCAGCGCGAGACAAGGAGGTCGTGTTGGCGCACGTGGTGCAGCCTCAGGTGCCCGCCTGGCAGCGGGGTGCTGACCGGACTGCGCTGGAGAGCGAGGTAAGGGGAGCGATCCCCGTTCCGTGTGCCGCGCCGAGACCTTACGGTGACATCATGGTTCGCCGTCGACGCAGCGTCATCCGTGTCCTTCTGACTGCTCTCGCCCTGGCTCGTCCGGGCGGGCTGACGTCTGTCTGACCGTCTACCGGGTGCAGCCTCGCGCTCAGTCGGCGCCCAGCTGCAGGTGGTCCCAGGACCGGTAGGTGATCCAGGCGCCGATCGCGGTGGTCATCGCCGGAACCGCCAGCAGCGGCGTGCTGACCTCCGTGTGGTGCGCGGCCCACACTATCGGGATGGACCACGGGATGTAGGGGCCGAGCCCGAACCCAGCGGCAAGATTGGTGACGACGAGGATCGCCAGTGTGAGCCCGATGCCAGCCAGGTAGCCGCGCCAGCGCGTCGCCGCCCACATGACCGGCAGCGCGCTGCCGCCGATCAGGACGGCGCCGAGCGCCAGCACCGCGAAGCAGCCGGCGGCGCCGCCCCACCCCAGTCCGAGCAGCAGTCCCGCCGTCGTGAGCGCCGCCGCTTCAACAACGCCCAGGATGGTCGTCCAGGTCAGAACCGCCATCATTTTCGCCGTTGCGATGGTGCGCAAGGTGGGCGGAATCGCGAACAGGCCGACGATGGTGCCGTCGACGAACTCCCGACCTGCACTCCACGACATCACCACGCCCGTAGCCAGAAGCATCGTGACCCCTACGCTCGTCGCTCCCAGGGCGGTGTAGCCGTCCCAGCCGGGCGACGTGACCATGGAGGCTGCCTTGCGCCCCATGTCAGTGTCTCCGGCGTGCATCGCGGCGGCGTACCCGCCGGCCGTGGTCACCATGACCAGAACGAGGGCGGCCACTGTCGCCACACGCGTGACCGTGGCCCGAGTCAGCTTGCGAGCCTCAAGGTCGATAACAACTGGGAACGTCCCGCGACCGGTGGCCATCATGAGGCCCTCCACTCTTCCTGGGGCTGCTTCGCTCGGGAGGACCGTCCCGAGCCGGGTTCCTGAGCCGCTTGATCCGCTGCCAGGATGGCGTCGAAGAAGACTCTCTCGAGGTCTGCGCCTCCGGGGCGGCCAGGTTCTCCGGGCGTGATCGTGTCGACGATCCGCCCTCGGTGCAGCACCTCAACCCGGTCGGCGATGCGCGTGAGCTCATCGAAGTGGTGTCCGGTCACCAGTACCGCGCCGCCGCGCCCGGTCACCTCCCGCAGCAGATCCCTGAATCCGACGACGGCGAGCGGGTCCAGCCCGTTGGTCGGCTCATCGAGGATGACGATGCTCGGCTCGTGCGCCAGGGCGCTGACCAGTCCCACCTTCTGACGCGTACCCAGCGACAAGCGGCGCGCGGGCACGTCGAGCCAGCCGGTCAGCGCCAGCGCCTCGCTCATCCGTTCCGCCGTCCGCTCGGCGCGCTCGGGATCGGCCCCGTGGAGACGCGCGGAGGCGGTGATGTTCTGCCGAGCGGTGAGCTCGGGATAGGAGAGCGGCGTCTCCACCAGATGGCCCACCTGCCGCCACACGTCCCTGGGAGCGGCGGAAATATCGCGGCCGTGCAGGAGGACCCTCCCTGCGTCGGGGCGGAGCATGCCGAGGATGATGCGCAGCGCCGTGGTTTTCCCGGCCCCGTTGAGACCCACGATGGCGTGGCACTCGCCCTGCGCGATGGACATGGAGAGCTCTCGTAGAACAGGCTTTCCCCGCAGGCTGGTGCTGACGCGATCAACCTCCAGGGCCGACGCCGCCGCGCCCCTCACGGTTTCTCCAACAGGCTGAGAAGGCCCCGACTGAGCGTGGCCGCGGCGCCACTGACCGCCTCGGTGCGGGGTGCGGTGCTGGTCTCGACCGTGTTGTCGAAGACGGGGGTCTCCTCCGCCCAGGTGAGCAGGAGGCTGCTCGCCGCGCCCATGACGGCTCCGGCCGCGGCCCGCGCCGCCGCACCGTCGACCCCCGGAACGATGAGCGCTTCAGCGATGGCGCGCTCGGTCTGCTGGCCCGCGGTTCGCATGGCGGCCGCCAGCGACGGCGTGCGAACCGCCAGCCGAACGCGTTCGTAGAACTCTCGGGAGGACATCTCCTCGCGCGCCGACTCCTGACTCATCGCCGCAACGAGGCCCCGCACCGCCCGGGTCAGCGGACGCCACCGCTGCGGCTGGGTGCGCACCGCCTCGGCGATGAGCGGATCGAACAAGTCGCTCACCACCACGGCCTCCTTGGTGGGGAAGTGGCGGAAGAAGGTCATGTGAGAGACCCCGGCGGCCTTGGCGATCTCGGTGACCGGGACGGCGTCGAACCCCCGCTCGGCGAACATCCGCAGTGCGGTGCGCCGAAGCAGGTCTGCGGTGGAGGTGCGCGGGCTCATGCAGAGAATGTTAGTCAGTAACAGTATGTGAGTCAATAACATGCCAGCTGGAAGACTCGTCCGAGCGTGCGGTCCGGGTGCGCCGTCCGGGTGCGCCGTCCGGGTGCGCCGTCCGGGCGTCCCGCCACCCCCTGCCGGCCGGAACCTCCCGGCCGCAAGAGCGCGGCGGGCACCACAGTCGCCAACCGGACGGGCGTCACTGCCGGTCGGCGCCGTCGTCGGTAGCATGAGGCCAGCGCAGCCAACCCCGGGAGGAAACCGATGCACGAGCCCATCAAGCTGGTCGACCGCGTCCAGGCCATCAACTGGAACCGCCTGGCCGACGACAAGGACCTCGAGGTCTGGGACCGTCTGACCGGCAACTTCTGGCTGCCCGAGAAGGTGCCGCTGTCCAACGACGTGCAGTCCTGGGCCACCCTGACCGAGGCCGAGAAGAACATGACCACCCGGGTCTTCACCGGCCTGACCCTTCTGGACACCATCCAGGGCACGGTCGGCGCGGTCTCCCTCATCCCTGACGCCCGCACCCCCCACGAGGAGGCGGTGCTCACCAACATCGCCTTCATGGAGTCGGTCCACGCCCGCTCCTACTCCTCGATCTTCTCCACCCTCATCTCGACGGCGGAGATCGACGAGGCCTTCCGCTGGAGCGAGGAGAACGAGAACCTCCAGCGCAAGGCCCGCATCATCCTGGACTACTACCGCGGTGACGATCCCGAGAAGCGCAAGGTCGCCTCCACCATGCTGGAGTCCTTCCTCTTCTACTCCGGCTTCTACGCCCCCATGTACTGGTCCAGCCACGCCAAGCTGACCAACACCGCCGACCTCATCCGCCTCATCATCCGCGACGAGGCCGTCCACGGCTACTACATCGGCTACAAGTACCAGCTCGCCGTGCGCGAGTCCTCGCCGCAGCGCCAGGCCGAGCTCAAGGACTACACCTTCGACCTGCTCATGGAGCTGTACGAC
>CAUVMS010000191.1:0-4253 GCA_963552815.1 uncultured Actinomyces sp.
CTACGACGCCGCCGTGCTGCGCCTGGCCCTGGGCACCGTCCACCACCGCTCCACCGTGGAGTTCTCCAAGGAGACCCTGGCCGACGCCGAGGCCCTGTGGGAGCGCCTGTCCGGCGCGATCCTGCGGGCCTACGAGCTCACCGGCCCTCAGCCCGACGACGCGGCCGCCGGTTCTCAGGAGGCCGCCCCTCACCCCGTCGACGCCCCCGCCGAGCAGGTGCGCGCCCGGGCCCTGCCGGCCGAGTTCACCGCCGCCATGGATGAGGACCTCAACCTGGCCGGCGCCATGGCGGTCGTCCACGCCACCCTCAAGGCCCTCAACGTGGCCCTCACCAAGGCCGAGGCCGGACCGAGCGCCGGCCAGGGAGCCAGCGCCGACCCGCGCGAGGCGGTGATCGGCCTGGCCCTGGACCTGCGCTCCCAGCTCGACGTCCTGGGCCTGGACCCGCTGGCCGAGCCCTGGCGCACCGGCGTCCTCGACGGCGCCGGCTCCTCCCAGGGCGCCGCCATGGAGACCCTCGACCGACTCATCCAGCACGACCTCGACGAGCGGGCCCAGGCCCGCGCCGCCAAGGACTGGCCTCGCGCCGACGCCCTGCGTGACAAGCTGACCCAGGCCGGCGTCGTCGTCGAGGACTCACCCTCGGGCGCCCGCTGGCACCTGGCCTGAGCGGTTCGCCCGCGCCGCCTCTGCCTGCAGCCTCGCAGCGCACTTCTCTTCTGAACACACTCGTCACCATCACGAACAGGAGGCCCCGGATGCCCGGCAACGAGCAGTACCCCGGCGCCAAACGCCGCCCCGGATCGAAGAAGGGGCCCACGAAGGGCTCCGGGGGCCAGCGCCGCAAGGGCCTGGAGGGCAAGGGCCCCACCCCGCGCGCCGAGAACCGCGTCGGCCACCCCAAGGCTCGGGCGAAGGCCCGCGCCGAGGCCCGGGCCGCCCAGCCCACCCGGGCCAAGCAGCTCGAGAAGCTCAAGCGCCGCTTCGACGTGCCCGAGGACCACGAGATCCTGTGCGGGCGCAACGCGGTGGCCGAGGCCGCCTACGCCGCGGTGCCCATCACGAGGGTCTTCATGGCGGTCTCCGCCCAGTCCGACGAGCGCCTGGGCGCCGTCGTGCGCCGGGCCGCTCTGCTGGGCGCGCCGGTGCTGGAGACCACCAAGCTGGACCTGGACGCCCTGACCGACTCCGCCGCCCATCAGGGCGTGGCCATCGAGGTGCCCGCCTACGAGTACACCACCGCCCGCGACCTGCTGGATCGCGCCCGCGTCCTGGGCCGCACACCGCTGCTCGTGGCCCTGGACCAGGTGACCGACCCCCACAACCTCGGCGCGGTCCTGCGCAGCGCCGGGGCCTTCGGGGCCGATGGCGTCATCATCCCCGAGCGCCGCTCGGTGGGCGTCAACGCCACCGTCTGGAAGGTGTCGGCCGGCGCCGCCGCCCGGGTGCGCGTGGCCCGCGAGACGAACCTCGTACGAGCCCTGGAGCAGCTGAAGAAGGAGGGCTGCTTCGTCGTCGGCCTGGACGGTTCGGGCAGCACCGCCGTCGAGGACCTCACCCTGGCCGACTCCCCCCTGGTGCTCGTCACCGGTGCGGAGGGCTCCGGCATGTCCCGCTTGGTGCGCGAGACCTGCGACGTGCTGGCCTCGGTGCCGATCAGCCGCAGCGTGGAGTCCCTCAACGCCGCCGTGGCCACGGGCATCAGTCTCTACGAGGTCGACCGTCTGCGGCGCCGGGCCGCCGGCGGCGACAGCTGACCCGACCCGCTCACCAGGCCCGGCCCTGAGCCGGCCGACCCGGCCGACCCGGCCGATCCGGCTGACCCGGTCGAAAGCGCCCGGTTTACACTTCCCCATGACGGCCCCGTTGCTGACACAATGGGCCGCATCCGATCCACAGGAGGTCCCCATGGCCCAGGACGCTTCACAGCGCTGGAACCGCACCGATGGCGTGCTCATCGCGCCGGGCACGACGCCGGAGGCGGTCGCCGACGCCTTCGCCTCGCGCGGGGTGGTCGTGCGCCTGGAGTGGTTCCCGGCCACCACCCACCTGCTCAGCCTCACCCTCATGACCGACGTCGACGGCCGGGTCGCCGTGACGCCGCCCTCGCGCGGAGGCGTCGTGCCCGGCCCGCGCGTCAGCGAGCTCGTGGAGTCCCTGGCCCGGGAGTTCACCGCCGACGTCGCCGTGGGGCCGGCCACCTTCAACGCCCTGCCCGACGACGTCGAGCTGCCCTCGATCTCCACTCACGGATCGGCCAGCGCCCGCACCATGGTGGTCTCTCCGATGAGCGCCTACATGGTTCCCCTGCAGGCCACGCTGCTGGAGCGGCCACTGGCGGTGGCCTCGGCGCCGAGCCTGGACCGCCGCATCGTCATGTACTCCGGAGAGGGCACGGACCTGGGCACCTTCGGTTGGGACGAGGAGTCCCTGCCGGCCCTGGTGCTGACCTCCGACGCCGAGGACATGTCGATTCGCGCCATCCCTACCGGGGACCCGGAGGACGACGCCGTCTTCTCCTGGGGCATGACGTCGCGCTACGTGTGGGGCGGGGTCGAGACGCCCGGCCCGGCTCTGAAGGCCTTGGTCGATGAGCTCCTGGCGGACCTGACCGATGCCTCGGGGATCGTCGACGCCGTCCCGGGCGCCGACCTGGAGGCGGCGACCGCCGCCATCGTCCAGCCCGGCGTCGACGGTTTCGCCGCCATGCTTCAGGCCCTGGGCCTGCCCGACTGGGTGCTGGAGGTCCTTACCGGCCGCCTGGCCCCGGTGGAGGTCCCCGGCGTCGTCGTGCACGAGCCGCGCGGGCTGTCCAACGCCGTGGGCCGCAGTGTGGGCCTGCTGCTAGCGGACCCTTCCACCCCGGGTTCAGCCTTCTGGCAGGGCTACGTGCGCACCGTGACGGACAAGCCGTGGGCGGTGCGGGGCGCCGCGCTGCTGGAGGCCGGCCTGGGCGGCGCGCTGCTGGGGGCCGCTGTGCGCCGTCGGCGCTCGACTGGGAGCCTTCCGGGCGGGGTGGCGGCCGTGGGCGCCTTCCTGCTGGTGGACGCCATCACCGAGGTCTCGTTGGCTTCCTGGACGCGTCACCGCGAGCTGCGCCGCCGCGCCGATGAGGAGATGGCCCTGGTCGCCGAGGAGCTCGGCGCCTGAGAGCGCTAAAGCACAGGGGCCGGTTAGCTGAGCCCCTTGAGGTAGGCCCTCAGCACCTCCCGTGCGTCCACGGGTGCCGCCTTGGCCGCCTGATACATGAGGAGGGCGTCCACCAGGCCCACCAGGTCGGAGGCGCGGGCGCCCGCGCCGGCGATGCCCGCAGCCGTGAGGATTCGTTCAGCCAGACGCGTCAAGGGCAGCCTGACCGGTGCTTCCGCCGTCAGCAGCTTCCGGAGCTCGATGTCGTCACGCAGCTCGAACAGGAGCGCGCCGCGCGCCGCCTGGGCATCGGCGCGTCGCGCCATGTGCGTCAGAATGCCGACGACGATGTCAGCCGCCTCCTGCCGGCTGACAGATGAGGGAATCTCGATATCGTCGATGTCGGCCTGCGAGCCCTCGGAGAGACGGTTGACCACGAGCGCGAGCAGATCGCGGCGAGTGCGGGCGTAGTAGGAGGTCGACCCGCGCGCCAGCCCCGCCTCGGTATCAACCTGCAAATGGGTCAGGGCGTGCACCCCGTCACGGGCGATGAGCCTGACCCCGGCGTCACCGATCTGCTCCTTGCGGCCCATGCTGCCTGCTCCTTGCGTTCCGGCCGTCAACATCTCTACGATCATAGAGTACTCTACGATCGTAGAGATTCACGAGGACGGCAACTCTGAGGAGGTCATGCAGTGAAGGTGGCAGTTGTTGGGGGCGGCGCCTCCGGTGAGGCCATAAAGCGGGCGCTACAGGCGGCCGGAGCACAGGCGACCCTGCACTCGCGACGCACCGGTTTCGATGTTCTGAGAGACGATGCGGCCGCCGAGCTGTCCGGAGCGGACGCCATCGTGGAGGCGACCGGCAGGTTCACCACCAGCAGGAGGGTCGCCACCGAGTTCTTCACACGTTCGACCCGCGCCGTTTCAGCGGCGGCGAATACTCTGGGCGCCAGGCACGTCCTGCTCTCGATCGTCGGCTGCGACCTTCCCCAGGTGCAGGGATACGGCTACTTCGCGGGCAAGAGCGCGCAGGAGCGGATTGCCCGCGAGTCAAGTGGTCGCCTGTGGTAGTGCCCCGTAGTGTGGTGTAGCGCGGTGGTTGGGCTGCTGTTGGTGGCAGC
>CAUVMS010000192.1:0-4221 GCA_963552815.1 uncultured Actinomyces sp.
GCCGCGGCGCTCGCCCCGGCCCCGGCCACGGGAGCCGGACTCGGCCTGCTGGCGGGCGAACTCGCGCTCGGTGATGTCACCCTTGTAGATCCACACCTTGACGCCGAGGCGGCCGAAGGTGGTCTTGGCCTCGTAGAAGCCGTAGTCGATGTTCGCACGCAGGGTGTGCAGCGGCACGCGCCCCTCGCGGTAGAACTCGCTGCGGCTCATCTCGGCGCCGCCCAGGCGGCCGGAGCACTGGACTCGGATGCCCTTGGCGCCGGCGCGCATCGCGGACTGCATCCCCTTGCGCATCGCGCGGCGGAAGGACACGCGGGAGGCGAGCTGCTCGGCAATGCCCTGGGCGACCAGCTGGGCGTCCAGGTCGGGGCTCTTGACCTCGAGGATGTTGAGCTGGACCTGCTTGCCGGTCAGCTTCTCGAGCTGACCGCGCAGGCGCTCGGCCTCGGCTCCGCGGCGACCGATGACGATACCGGGACGGGCGGTGTGCAGGTCGACGCGCACGCGGTCACGGGTGCGCTCGATGTCGACCTTGGAGATACCGGCCCGCTCCATGCCGTCCTCCATGAGGCGGCGAATCTTGACATCCTCCTCCACGAAGTCGCGGTAACGCTGACCGGGCTTGGTGGAGTCGGCGAACCAGCGCGAGCGGTGGTCCGTGGTGATGCCCAGGCGGAACCCGGTCGGGTTGACCTTCTGCCCCATTACCGGGCTCCTTCCTTCGTTGCGGCGTCGGACTTGTCCCCGACGATGACGGTGATGTGGCTGGTGCGCTTCAGGATCCTGCTGGCCCGGCCCTGTGCCCGGGGACGGAACCGCTTGAGGGTGGGACCCTCGTCGGCGAACGCCTCGATGATGAACAGGTCGTTCTCGTCGAAACGCTCACCATCACGCTCAGCCTTGAACCGGGCGTTGGCGATTGCGGACTCGAGGACCTTGCGCACCGGCACCGCAGCGGCCTGCGGGGCGAATCGGAGCACGTTGACGGCCTCGACGGCACGCTTGCCGCGAACGACGTCCACGACTCGGCGCGCCTTCATCGGCGTGCAGCGCACGTACTTGGCCTGCGCCTTGGCTTCCATGTTCTCTGCCTCTCAAACTTTCCGACGTCCGTCAGCGACGCGACTTGCGGTCGTCCTTGACGTGCCCGCGGAAGGTGCGGGTCGGAGCGAACTCACCGAGCTTGTGGCCCACCATGGACTCGGTAACGAAGACCGGCACGTGCTTACGACCGTCGTGGACGGCGAAGGTGTGCCCCAGGAAGTCCGGCGTGATGACCGAACGACGGGACCAGGTCTTAATGACGTTCTTGGTGCCCTTCTCGTTCTGAGCGTCCACCTTCTTGAGGAGGTGGTCGTCGACGAAGGGACCCTTCTTCAGACTACGCGGCATGATTCAGGCTCCTATCAGCGCTTCTTGCCGGTCCGACGACGACGCACGATGAGACGGTCGCTGGACTTGTTGGGACGACGGGTGCGGCCCTCGGGCTTGCCCCACGGCGAGACGGGGTGACGACCGCCGGAGGTCTTGCCCTCACCACCACCGTGCGGGTGGTCCACCGGGTTCATGACGACACCGCGGACGGTCGGGCGCACGCCCTTCCAGCGCATGCGGCCGGCCTTGCCCCAGTTGATGTTGGACTGCTCGGCGTTGCCGACCTCGCCGATGGTGGCGCGGCAGGCGGCCTCCACGTTGCGGATCTCCCCGGAGGGCATGCGCAGCTGCGCGTACTTACCCTCCTTGGCGACCAGCTGGACGGAGGTGCCGGCGCTGCGGGCGATCTTGGCTCCGCCACCGGGACGCAGCTCGACCGCGTGGACGACCGTACCGGTGGGGATGTGACGCAGCTGCAGGTTGTTGCCGGGCTTGATGTCGGCGTTCGGGCCGGCCTCGACGACGTCGCCCTGACGGAGCTTGTTCGGGGCGATGATGTAGCGCTTCTCGCCGTCGACGTAGTGCAGCAGGGCGATGCGCGCGGTGCGGTTGGGGTCGTACTCGATGTGAGCGACCTTGGCGGGCACGCCGTCCTTGTCATGGCGACGGAAGTCGATGAGACGGTAGGCGCGCTTGTGGCCACCACCCTTGTGTCGGGTGGTGATGCGGCCGGAGGAGTTGCGTCCACCGGACTTGCTCAGCGGGCGCACCAGCGACTTCTCGGGCGTGCTACGCGTGATCTCCACGAAGTCGGCCACGGAGGCGCCGCGACGACCCGGGGTCGTGGGCTTGTACTTACGGATTCCCATATCGGTCCTTTACCTTCCGTGGCGCACTAGGCCACATCACCGAAGATGTCGATGGTCCCCTCGCGCAGGGTGACGATCGCACGGCGGGTGTCCTTGGACTTGCCGATCCCAGTACGGGTGCGGTGCGTCTTGCCCTTGCGGTTGATGGTGTTCACCGAGGAGACCTTGACGTCGAAGATGGCCTCGATGGCCTGCTTGATCTCGGTCTTGTTGGATCCCGGCGCCACGATGAACGTGTACTGGCCACGGTCCATGCAGGCGTAGGACTTCTCGGAGACCACCGGCGCGATGATGACGTCGCGGGGGTTCTTGGACTTCTCGAGGCTCACTTGGACTCCTCCTCACCCTTGCCCAGGAACGCGTCCAGGCCAGAGGCCGTGAAGACGACGTCGTCAGACTTGAGGACGTCGTAGGTGTTGAGCTGGTCGGCCCACAGGACGTGCGCCTCGGGGGCGTTGCGCAGGCTGAGCCTGGACAGGTCGTCCTGACGGTCCACAATCACCAGGGCCTTGCGGTCGGTGAGGTTACGCAGCGCGACCAGGGCGTTCTTGGTGGAGGGCACCGTGGTGGTGACGAACTCGGTGATGACGTGGACGCGGCCGTTGCGGGCACGGTCGGACAGGGCGCTGCGCAGGGCGGCGGCCTTCATCTTCTTGGGGGTCCGCTGGGTGTAGTCACGCGGCTGGGGGCCGTGGACGGTGCCACCGCCGACGAACTGCGGGGCGCGGGTCGAGCCCTGGCGGGCGCGGCCGGTGCCCTTCTGACGGTAGGGCTTGCGGCCACCGCCGCGGACATCGCCGCGGGTCTTGGTGGCGTGGGTTCCCTGGCGGGCCGCGGCCAGCTGGCCGACGACCACCTGGTGCATGAGCGGAATGTTGAGGGGGGCGTCGAAGACCTCGGCGGGCAGCTCGACGCTGCCGGTCTTCTTGCCCGTGGAGTCGACGACGTCGACGGTGAGTGCCTCAGTCATGGTCTCAGGCTCCCTTCACGGCGGTGCGGACGACGACGACCGAGCCCTTGGGGCCGGGGATCGCGCCGTTGACGAGCAGAACGCCCTTGTCAACGTCGACGCCGCGGATCTTGAGGTTCTGGACGGTGCGGCGCGCGTGGCCCATGCGACCGGCCATGCGCAGGCCCTTGAAGATGCGGCCGGGGGTGGCGCAGGCACCGATGGAGCCGGGCTTGCGGTGGTTGCGGTGAGCACCGTGGGAGGCGCCCACACCGGCGAAGCCGTGGCGCTTCATGACACCGGCGAACCCCTTACCCTTGGAGGTCCCGGTGACGTCGACCAGCTGGCCGACCTCGAAGGTGTCGGCGGCCAGCTCCTGGCCGGGGGTGAACTCCGAGGCCAGGGAGGTGCGAATCTCGGCCACGTGGCGGCGGGGGGCGACCCCGGCCTTGGCGAAGTGGCCGGCGAGCGGCTTGGTGACCTTGCGGGCGTCAATGTCGCCGAAGGCGAGCTGAACGGCCTCGTAGCCATCGGTCTCGATGGTGCGGACCTGGGTCACGACGTTGGTGTCGACCCGGACGACGGTCACGGGGCGCAGGACCCCGTTCTCGTCCCAGATCTGCGTCATGCCGAGCTTGGTGCCGAGCAGCGCCTTGGCAGGCGCGGCGGCAGCCGGCGTGTTAAGCGTTGTCATGGCAGTCCTCAGAGCTTGATCTCGATGTTGACGTCAGCGGGCAGGTCGAGACGCATGAGCGAGTCGACGGCCTTGGGCGTCGGGTCGACGATGTCGATCAGCCGCTTGTGCGTGCGCATCTCGAAGTGCTCGCGGCTGTCCTTGTACTTGTGCGGCGACCGGATGACGCAGAACACGTTCTTCTCGGTCGGCAGCGGCACCGGGCCCACGACCGTCGCACCCGCGCGGGTCACGACGTCGACGATCTTGCGCGCCGAGGAGTCGATGACCTCGTGGTCGTAGGACTTGAGCCGGATGCGGATCTTCTGTCCCGCCATGGCGCCTAACCTCTCTTG
>CAUVMS010000193.1:0-4208 GCA_963552815.1 uncultured Actinomyces sp.
CCTGGGCGATGGCGACCTTGGTGCCCACGCCGTCGGTGGAGGTGGCCAGCAGGGGGCGGCGGTAGTCGCGCAGCTCGGAGACGTCCACGAGCCCGGCGAAGCCCCCGACGCCGCCGACGACGGCCGGGGTCATCGTGGCGGCTACGGCGTCCTTCATGAGCGCGACGGCCCGGTCCCCGGCGGCGGTGTCGACGCCGGCGGCGGCGTAGGTGATTCCCGGTGCGGACTGCTCGGGCTGCTGGGTCATGTGGTGGCTCCTTGAAGACTCGGGTCGGAGGTGCGGTGGTGGGCGGAGGGACGAGGACGAAGCGGCGGACGCGGCGCGGACAGGCGGCAACGGCGAGCCGCATGAGGGCAGCGCGGCCGCCGCCGGGTCCCGGGCTACGACGTCGTCGAACCCAGCGGGCTGCCGGAGGCCAGGTCCGGGCGGGTGATGCTGCCCAGCGGCACGGTGCGGACGACGTCGTCGGCCTCCTCGCGGCGCCGCCTGCGGTAGGCGGCCGGGACGCGGCGCACGGGAATGGCGGCGGACTTCAGGCTGCGCACGGGCGGCGGGATCGGGTAGTCGCCGGTGAAGCAGGCCAGGCACAGGTTGTCGGCCTTCTGGCCGCTGGCGGCCACCATTCCCTCCACGGACAGGAAGCCCAGGGAGTCCGCCCCGATGGACTCACCGATCTCCTCCACGCTCATGCCGGTGGCGATGAGCTCGGCGCGGGTGGCGAAGTCGATGCCGTAGTAGCAGGGCCACAGCACCGGCGGGGAGGAGATGCGCACGTGGACCTCGGCGGCGCCGGCCTCGCGCAGCATCCGCACCAGGGCCCGCTGGGTGTTGCCGCGCACGATGGAGTCGTCGACGACGACGAGGCGCTTGCCCTCGATGACCTCTCGCAGAGGGTTGAGCTTGAGGCGGATGCCGAGCTGGCGCAGGGTCTGGGTGGGCTGGATGAAGGTGCGCCCCACGTAGGCGTTCTTCACCAGGCCCTGCCCGTAGGGGATGCCGGATTCCTGGGCGTAGCCGATGGCGGCCGGGGTGCCCGACTCCGGGGTGGCGATGACGAGGTCGGCCTCCGCCGGGTGCTCGCGGGCCAGGGCGGCGCCCATCTCGTTGCGCGAGGCGATGACGCTGCGCCCGGCGATGCGGGTGTCGGGGCGGGCCAGGTAGACGTACTCGAAGACGCAGCCGGCCCGGCGTGCGGTGGCGAAGCGGGTGGAGCGCACGCCGTCCTCGTCGATCTCGATGAGCTCACCGGGCTCGATCTCCCGCACGAAGGCGGCGCCGACGATGTCCAGGGCGGCGGTCTCGGAGGCCACGGCCCACCCGTTGCCCAGACGCCCGAGCACCAGGGGGCGCACCCCGTGCGGGTCGCGGGCGGCGTAGAGGGTGCCCTCGTCCATGAAGACCAGGGAGAAGGCGCCGCGCAGCATGGGCAGGACCCGGCGGGCGGCCTGGTGGACGCTCAAGGGGGCCGGCGCGGAGTAGGCGGCGTCGAGATCGGCGTCGTCAGTGATGCCGGAGGTGAGGATGTCGGCGGCCGAGTCCCAGCCCTCCAGGGTGCCGCGCTCGGAGACGAGGTTGAGCAGGGCGGCCAGGACCGCCGTGTCCGTGGAGGAGCCGCGGCCCAGCTCGCCGCTGAGATCCTCCCCGGAGGTGGCGTGCACGGCGTCCATGAGCTCGCGGGTGTTGGTGAGGTTGCCGTTGTGGGCCAGGGCGAGGGTGGAGCCGGCCGCCGGGCCGAGCATCGGCTGGGCGTTCTCCCAGGTGGTGGCCCCCTGGGTGGCGTAGCGGACGTGGCCCACGGCCATGTGGCCGGTGAGGTTGGACAGGGCCTGGTCGTCGAAGACCTGGGAGACCAGGCCGAGGTCCTTGTAGACGAGGATCTGGGAGCCGTTGGAGGTGGCGATGCCAGCCGACTCCTGACCGCGGTGCTGGAGGGCGTACAGGCCGAAGTAGGTCAGGCGGGAGACCTCCTCGCCGGGCGCCCACACGCCGAAGACGCCGCACTCCTCGCGCGGCTCAGGCTCGAGCTCGTCGGAGTGGTCGTCGGGCAGGGCCGTCAAGCTGGGCGCGCTCACGGGTACCGCGGGAGCCGTCGGATCGGCCTGGCTCAACTGGCTGGACCGACCGAGAGGCTCCCAGGAGCCGGCCCGCGGGATGCGACGGGCGTCGTCGGGGCGGTCGAAGGCGGTCTGCGAGGGATTCTCACCGGTACGCACACGCACAGTCTGTCATGACCGGGCGTCGTCTGACCATCGGCGGGCGCCGGAGCCGGCTCGCGGAACAGCGGCTGAATACTGAGATCGCGCGGTTTTGGAGGTTGTCGACGTAAGCGACGATTGATGTCTGAAAGTTCCCGGAGAACGTTCTCCCCGACACGTGATGCGGGTAGAGCGCAGGCCCCCTGAACCTCGCCTCGCCGCGCCCCTCCTCACGTTGATGCCCTGCGGACCGAGGTCTGAGCTACCGGCCCGCGGACGGCTCCGGGAGGTGGCCCGGCGTTGCGGCGTCTCCCACGGAGCACCGAGGCGCCACTTCCCCACCCTCGCGCTGCTCCTGGCCGCGACCGCCGCCTGGGCGGCCGTCCACGGCGTCGCCTCCCTCGCCTCACGGGGCGCGTTGGACCTGGTCGGGACCAGGCCCCAGGAGCTGCTGGATCAGCTGCTCCCGCAGGACTGACGCGCCGGGCGCCTCAGGCCTGGTGCGTCAGGAGCTCGAAGCGAATGCCGGCGGCGGGGTCGGCGGCCAGCAGGCGGACCCGCACGCGCTCGCCGACCGGGAGGCGGCCGCCGTCGGAGGCCCCCTTGCCGGCACGAATCTCGGTGACGACGGCGGGCTCGGTCAGGACAAGCTCGCCGCGGCCGTCGCGCTCGGAGGTGATGACGCCGTCGAAGACCTTGCCCTCGTGGCCGCGCAGGACCAGAGCCTCCAGGGCGGTCACGGCTCCGCGGCCGATGGCCCGGGCGCGCTTGCCGGTCTGCTCCATGATGCCGGGCAGCTCGGGCAGGACCTGGAGCACCCACTCGGGCACGGGCGCCTGGGCGCAGGCGGCGATACAGACCTCCTCGCCGTAGCGGTCCACGAGGCGGCGCAGCGGGGCGGTGACGTGGGCGTAGCGGGCGGCGATCGCGGAGTGGACGGCCTCCTCGACGTCGGAGGCCTCATCGTCGGCCGGGACGCCGACACCGTCGACGCCGAAGGCGAGGTAGCCCGACCCGCGGAAGAGGGACATGGCCTGGTCCATGAAGGCCGCGTGGGCGGGCACAGCGTGGTCCAGGCTGCGCACGAGCTCGGGGTAGGACCGGGCGGCCGGCCAGTCGATGCCCAGGGCCGCGGCGACGCGCCGCAGACGGGCGTAGTCCTCGGGGCGCGCCGGCGACAGGGTCCGCAGGATGCCGACGCCGCGCTCAACCATGATCCGGGCGGCGCACATGCCGGTGAGCAGAGAGATCTGGGCGTTGTACTGCTCGGCGGGCTCACTCACTCGGTAGGCGAGCCGGTAGCCGTCCGGGCCGGGGACCTCGGCGGACTCCGACTCCCCGGCCGGCCCTACCGCCTCGGTCACCTCGATGACCTGCTCGGGCGTGGTCATGCTGATACCGCCTCGGGCGGCCTCCCGCTCCAGGCGCAGGCGGCCGATCTCGGCCAGGAGCCCGGGCAGGTCGTCGGGAGCCGACGGCGGCAGCGCGCCCTCACCGTTGATGGCGGCCTGGACCTGTGCGTAGGTGAGGCGGGCCCGCGAGCGCACGAGGGCCCTCTCGACGCGGGCGGAGACGACCTCGCCCCGGGCGTCGAGGTCGATGGTCCACAGGCAGGCCGGGCGGTCCACGTCCTCCAGGAGGGAGGCGGCGCCGTGGGAGAGGACCTCGGGGTGCAGGGGCGTGGCGGCGTCGGGGGCGTAGATGGTCTCGCCGCGACGACGCAGCTCAGCATCCAGGGCGCCGCCGGGGGTGACGAAGGTGGCCAGCGAGGCGATGGCGTAGTGGACGCGGTAGGCCGCCGGCCTGGGCGCCTTCCCGGTCGCCGCGCCGGCGCTCTCCGCCTGCCCGGTCAGGCGCTCCAGGCGCACCGCCTGGTCGAGGTCCATGGACCCGGGCGGGTCAATGGTGACCAGGTCCAGGTCGCGGGCGTCACGGGCGCCGTCGGACAGGAGCCGGGCGGGACCGTCCTGAGCCCAGGCGCTGGCGGCGGCCTCGGCCTCGGCGAGGGCCTC
>CAUVMS010000194.1:0-4193 GCA_963552815.1 uncultured Actinomyces sp.
GGCCTGCGCGCGGGGCGGCGCGCCCGCGACGAGGAGGCCGCCGAGCGCCTCGCGGTCCGCCTCGTTCTACCGCTGGGCGCCTGCCACCTGCCCGCCTTCGTCATCCTGGGGATCGCCCCGGTCGTCGCCTCGGTCGGCATGGGCATGCTCACCGGCTGAGGGCGGGTGTCCTCCCGCCGCGAGCGCACCCGGTTCCCCCGGTCCCCGGGGCAGGCGGTCGCCTCGGGGACCGTGGACAGCACTCCCCTGAAGCGCCCCGATCTCACCGGCTTGGGTGCGCGGACCCGTGTTGTCCTGGCACGATGGAGCCATGGCACTGTCGAAAAAGCTCCTGAGCCGCGACGAGGTCGTGGTGCGGCACATGCACACCCACATCAAGGTCCTCCTGTGGCGGGTCGTCGTCGAGATCCTCCTGCTGGTGGCCGGCGTCGTCGGCTCCGTCATGGCTCCGGCCAGCTGGCAGCCGTGGGGCGTCCTGGCGATCTGGGTGGTGGTTCTCGTCGTGAGCGTTCCCCTGCTGCTCGTGCCGTGGCTGCAGTGGTACACGCGTACCTACACGGTCACCACCAAGCGCATCATCACCCGCTCGGGCGTCTTCAACCGGGTCGGCCACGACCTGCCGCTGACCCGGATCTCCGACATCCAGCTCGACAAGGGCGTCACCGACCGCTTCTTCGGCTGCGGGACGCTGGCCCTGCAGACCTCCGCGGACGACCCGCTCCTCCTGCATGACGTCCCCCAGGTCGAGATGGTCCAGGTTGAGATCTCCAACCTGCTCTTCGACGACGTCCAGGGCGCCATCGACGCCGACCCCCGCAGCTGAGCGCAGCGGGTCCAGCAGCAACGAACGACGGCGGCCGCCCGCTCCCCACAAGGAGCCGGCGGCCGCCGTCGTACTGCTCAGGTCGAGGTCAGTCGAGAGTCTCGACGACGCTGATCGCCTGAGCCACACCGGTCAGGGTAGCGGCGATGCGCACGGCCTCCCAGACCTGCTCGGTGCTCAGGCCCTCGCCGCGCACCGTGGCCTCGTGGGCGGTCACGCACTTCTCGCAGCCGTTGATGGTGGACACGGCCAGGCTCCACAGCTCGAAGTCGACCTTGTCCACACCGCCGGAGGTGCTGATGATGTTCATGCGCAGGCCCATGCGCTCGTTCTCGTAGGCCGAGCCCAGGAAGTGGCGCGTGCGGTAGGCGACGTTGTTCATCGCCATGATGGAGGCGGCGCCCAGGGCGGCGTTGATGGCCTCCTCGGACAGGTGGGTGCGGGCGTCCTCCATGACCTGGACCAGCACGGACTCGTTGCGGGTCGCGGCGGCCGCGGCCACGAAGGTGCCCCACTGCTGCTGCTCGGTCAGCGAGGAGGAGCGGGACAGGGTGGACAGGTTCAGGGAGAGGTCCTTGGCCCACTCGGGCAGGGCGGAGCGCAGGTTGTCGATGCTCATGTGTTCTCGTTTCGTCGTGCGGGTGAAGGAAGGAGGAAGCGGGTGGGGCGGCCTGCGCCCGTCAGCCCATCTGGCCCAGGGCGTCGATCGTGGCGGCGCCGGCCTGCCAGTTGCAGGCGCACAGCTCGTCGGACTGGAGGGCGTCGAGCTGGCGCAGGATCTCCTCGGTGTTGCGGCCCACGGAGTCGGCGGTCACGGAGACCGACTGGATGACGTTGTGGGGGTCGATGATGAAGGTGGCGCGGTCGGCCTCACCGGTGGCGCGCTTGATGCCCAGGGCCTCGGTGAGCTCGCGGTTGAGGTCGCTGGCCATGGGGAAGGGCAGGTCCTGGAGCTTGTCGTGGCTGCGGCGCCAGGCGTAGTGGGTGTACTCGTTGTCCACCGAGACGCCCACGACCTCGCAGTCGCGGTCCTTGAAGTCCTGGTAGAGGTCGCCGAAGGCGGCGATCTCGGTGGGGCACACGAAGGTGAAGTCCTTGGGCCAGAAGAAGACGACGCGCCAGGTGCCGGCGGGGACCTGCGAGGAGACGGTGGTGAAGTAGTCCTCGGGCTTGCTGGCCTCAACCTCCTTGAGGTTGCCGGGAACGACGGCGGTGAGCTCGTAGGCGGGGAACTGGTCTCCGATGGTGAGAACGGCCATGGGTGCCTCCTGAAAGATGCGAATCGCGGTGCGAGTTGGTGCGGGTCTGCGCTGGCCCGCGCCGGCCCGGGTGGGGCCGGCGCGGGGCGGCTCCGTCGGTCCAACCGTAAGGGGACAGGGTCATAGGTGCAACTAAGCCGTGTCCTATTTTTAAGAAGGTATACCTTATCTGGTGACGCTGTGGTGACGCCGTCCGATCCCGGCTGTCGGAGCCCGGCGGCTGAGTGCCTCCACCAGACAGTGCTCCCCGTCGGAATGAATCGCCGCCCGGCGGTGTTGTCACACTGTCGCCGCACGCCCGCGCAACCAGGTCAGGAGAAGCCATGAGTACTCGTCTCAGCCGGATCAGCGTCCTCGAGCAGGTCCCTCTCTTCGAGGGGGGGGACGTTCGCCGCACCCTGGAGGACCTCGTCCACCTGGGACGCGGCCTGGAGGAGTCCGGCTACCACCGCCTCTGGCTGGCCGAGCACCACAACACGGGATCCTTCCTGTCCTCGGCGCCCGACCTGCTCATGATGCACATCCTGGACGCCACCAACCGTATCCGGGTGGGCTCGGGCGGCGTCATGGCCATGCACTACGGCTCGCTCCAGATGGCCGAGCGCTTCGCCACCCTGGCCACCCTCCACCCCGGTCGCGTCGACATGGGCCTGGGCCGCGCCCCCGGCGGGGACATGCGCGCGGCCGCAGCCCTCAACCAGGGCCGCGTCATCGACCCCGACGCCATCAACACCCTCATCGAGGAGACGGTCGCCCTCCTGCGCGACGAGCTTCCCGCCACCCACCCCTACGCCTCCGTCGAGGTCCACCCCCTCCCGGCCCAGATGCCGGAGGTCTGGCTCCTGGGCTCCTCGGGGCAGTCGGCCGCCTGGGCCGGCGTCCACGACCTCAACTACGCCTACGCCCAGTTCTTCACCGGCCACCAGCAGGTCGAGATCATGAACCACTACCGCGCCCACCTCCCCGAGGGGTCCGGCCGCGGCTCCATCCACGGGGGCCAGACCCTCTCCGCCCTGTGCGTCAGCGCCGCCGCCACCCGCGAGGAGGCCCGTGAGCAGGCCCTCGTGGCCGCCGACGCCCGCTTCAGCCTGCGCACCGGCCGCCCCATGCGCTTCCGTGATCCGGCCACTCTCGATGCCGCCTACCGCGCCGAGGTCGAACGCTACCTCGAGCGCGACACCGCCATCATCGTGGGCACCTACGACGAGGTCGCCCAGGCCCTGTCCTCCTTCGCCGAGAACCACGGCACCGAGGAGGTCATGCTCATCAGCTACATCGACGACGTCGAGGTCAGGACCCGCCAGTACGCCGAGCTCGCCGCCCGTCTCCTGTGAGCCTTCGGGTGCCCGGAGTCCCCTCGTGCGGCGGGGCGCCGGAGATGAGTGGAGCCCCGCGTTACGGTCGGTTCCATGAGCCCTGCGAGCGCCCGGTCCGCCTCTGAGTCCTCCTCCTTCCCGCCCCCGGCGGCCACGCCCGAGCAGGCGGCGAGCCTGCGGGCGGACCTGGCCGACTCCGGCTGGGGCGTGGAGGCGGTGGCCGCCCTCCTGGGCGAGGTCGCCGACGCCGCCCTGCGCCGCGAGATCCGCCTGCCCGCCTTGCGAGCCGTGCGTGCCGCCCTGGCCTCCGGGCCCGCCCCCTCGCCCGTGGCCGTCCTGACCGCCCTGTTCATGCTCGGTGAGCCGGTCCCCGCCACCGCCCTCGACGCCGCCCTGCCCCGTACCGCAGCGGCGGGCGCCGTCGCCATCGGCCTGGTCGGCGAGCCCGACGAGACCGGGTGCGTCCGTGCCCTGGTCGACCTGCGCCCCCACGAGGCCGTCGACGACGCCGGTGAGGTCCGCTGGTGGGTGGCCTCCGACCTGGGCGGGCTCGTCACCGGCCGGGTCCTGGCCCCCGACCACGTCCTGGGCATCGGCGGCGCCGGCCTCACCCTGGCCGGCCTCACCCCGCGCACGCCGGTACGCACCGCCCTGGACCTGGGCTGCGGCTGCGGCATCCAGACCCTCTACCTGCTGCGACACGCCCAGCATGTCGTCGCCACCGACATCTCCGCACGCGCCCTGGCCTTCACCGCCTTCAACGCCGCCCTGGCCGGAATCAGCGCCGACGTCGAC
>CAUVMS010000195.1:0-4190 GCA_963552815.1 uncultured Actinomyces sp.
CCGCGACATCAAGCCGGAGAACGTGCTGCTGCCCTCGGACGGCTCGGTGGCCAAGGTGGCCGACTTCGGCCTGGCCCGGGCGGTCACGGAGGTGACGCAGACGACGACGGGCAACGTGCTGGGCACGGTGGCCTACCTGGCACCCGAACTCATCACCTCAGGAGACTCCACCTCCCGCGCCGACGTCTTCTCCGCCGGGGTGGTTCTCTACGAGCTCCTCACCGGCCAGCAGCCCTTCACCGCGGACTCCCCCATCCAGATCGCCTTCCGCAACGTCCACGAGGACGTGCCCCTGCCCTCCACACTGGTTTCCGACATGCCGGCGGACGTCGACGAGCTCGTGGCGACCATGACCCGCCGTGAGCCGCGGGACCGTCCCGCCGACGCCGATGAGGCGCTGACGCTGCTGCGCAACGTCGTCGACGAGCTCACCGACTCCGAGCTCTCCGTGCGCCGTGGGGGTGGGACCGGGTCGATCAGGACCCAGGAGGTGATGACGGCCAATGCCCAGGCCGCCCGCTCCGCCATCGACAACGAGCCCCAGGACGGCGATGACGAGGCCTCCGGTGAGGACTCCGCCGCCCCGCACGCCGGCATGCGCACCGTGTCCCTGCCCATCGGCTCCATCGGCCCGGACGTCAAGGGCAGGACGCGTGCGCTCTCGCGCAGGGCCCTGGCGGCCGACTCCCAGAAGACCACTTCCGTCCCCACCCGGGGGCGGGACGGCAGTCTCAACCGCCGCACGGCCGTCATCGTCGGGCTGCTGGCGGTGGCCGGAACCGGGGCGGGCGTCACCTGGTACCTGACGGCCGGCCCAGGCCGGCGGGTGCCTGTCCCCGACATCATCGGCATGTCCCAGGACGAGGCGAAGTCCGCCCTGGAGAAGCAGGGGCTCGACTGGGGCACGCCGGCGCGGGCCTACTCCGACACGGTTCCGGCCGGACACGTCATCTCCTGCCAGCCGAAGGTCGGCCAGAAGGTGGGGCTCGGCCACGCCGTCACTACCGTCATCTCCAGGGGCGTGGAGACCAAGACGGTTCCCGACGTCGTCGGAAAGACCAAGGACCAGGCCAGCGCCGCGATCAAGGGGGCGGGCCTGACCCTGGGGACCGTCACCGAGGAGTACTCCGCCAGCGTCGCCTCGGGCAAGGTGATCTCCTCCGACCCCAAGGCCGGCAAGGTCATCCAGCACACCGAGAAGGTCTCGATCGTGGTCTCCAAGGGCAAGGAACCGGTCACCATCCCCGATGTCACCGGCATGAGCGAGGACGAGGCCAAAAAGACCCTGGAGGACGTCGGCCTCAAGAAGGGCAAGGTCAGTCAGGAATACTCCGACTCCATGGACAAGGGGAAGGTCATCTCCTCCTCCCCCATCGCCGGCGCCTCGGGCTACTCCAAGGGCGACTCGGTGGACCTGACCATTTCCAAGGGGCCGGAGAAGGTGACGGTCCCCGACGTGACGGGTAAGAGCGAGGACGAGGCCAAGAAGACCCTGGAGGACGCCGGGCTCAAGGTGGAGGTCAACAGGCGCCTGGGCGGCCCGTTCGGGACCGTGCGCTCCACCGACCCCGCGCCAGGTTCCAGCGTCAAGCCGGACTCCAAGGTCACCATCAACATCTTCTGAGGGCGGCATCCCGGTCCGGTGAGGTCGGGACCGGGCCTCGCGTTGCCGGCCCGGCGGGGTGGGTGGGTTCCCCGGTGGGGCCTTCAGCCCTTGAGCATCTCGGCGATCTCGAAGGCGACCTCGAGGGACTGCTGGTGGTTGAGGCGCGGGTCGACGAGGGTCTCGTAGTGCTCGGCCAGGCCGGCCTCGTCGATGTGCTCGCCGCCGCCGAGGACCTCGGTGACGTCATCGCCGGTGAGCTCGACGTGGATGCCGCCTGGGACGGTGCCCAGGGAGCGGTGGACCTCGAAGAAGCCGCGGATCTCGTCGAGGATGGTCTCGAATCGGCGGGTCTTGTAGCCGTTGTCCGAGGTGATGGTGTTGCCGTGCATGGGGTCGGCGATCCAGGTGACGGGGCGCCTGTCGGCGCGCACCGCCTCGACCAGCGTCGGCAGGACCTCGCGGATGCGGTCGGCGCCCATGCGGGTGATGAGTGACAGGCGTCCGGGGACGCCGTCGGGGTTGAGGCGGTCCATGAGCCGGGCGACGTCGTCGGGGGACGTGGTGGGGCCGACCTTGACACCGACGGGGTTGTGGACGCCGGCGAGGATGGCGACGTGGGCTCCGTCGGCCTCGCGGGTGCGCTCGCCCACCCAGAGCATGTGGGCGGAGGTGTTGTAGAGGCGCCCGGTGCGGGAGTCCTCACGGATCATGGCGTCCTCGTACTCCAGGAGGAGGGCCTCGTGAGCGGCGTAGAAGTCGACCTGGCGCAGGGCGTCGAAGTCGACGCCTGCGGCCTCCATGAAGCGCATGGCCCGGTCGATCTCCTCGGCGAAGGACTCGAAGCGCTTGTAGGCGGGGTTGGCGGTGAAGCCGCGGTTCCAGGAGTGGACCTCGCGCAGGTCCGCGTAGCCGCCCATCGTGAAGGCGCGGATGAGGTTGAGGGTGGTGCCCGAGCGCAGGTAGGCGTCCAGCATGCGCGTGGGGTCGGGGATGCGGGCCTCGGGGGTGAACTCGTGGCTGTTGACGGAGTCGCCCCGGAAGGAGGGCAGGGTGACCTCGCCGCGGGTCTCGGTGTCCGAGCTGCGGGGCTTGGCGTACTGGCCGGCCATGCGGCCGACCTTGACCACGGGCGTGGAGGCGCCGTAGGTGAGGACAGCGGCCATCTGGAGGATGGTCTGGACCTTGAGGCGGATGTTGTCGGCCGTGTTGTGGGCGAAGGACTCGGCGCAGTCCCCGCCCATGAGGACAAAAGCGTCCCCGGCGCTGGCCTGGGCGATGAGGTCGCGCAGGGAGTCGACCTCTCCGGCGAAGACGAGCGGGGGCCGGCGGCGCAGGTCCGCCACCACGTCGGCCAGCGCGGCCTCGTCGGGGTAGGCAGGCTGCTGGAGAGCGGGCAGGTGACGCCATGAGGGCGCCTGGGCGTCCGTGCGGGCGGCGGAGAGCTCGTTCATCACGCCCATCAGCATAGGCCAGTCGGGATATCGCCCGGAATCGGCGCCGCATCGCGAAACAGAGCGGCCGGTGCCGTCGCGGGGACGGCACCGGCCACGGTGCTAGGGGTGCGGGCTCAGCCTCAGTGCTCGGGGGCGACCTCGGCGGGCTCGACCTTCTGACCCAGCTCGGCCATGAGGTCGGTGAACCAGCCCTGGGTGATGTCGAAGGGCTTGGCGCCGGCGATGCGCGGGAAGGCGATCGCGGTGAGCTCGTCGTTGTTCTCCTCGTCCTGGCCGATGACGCCGGACTCGCCGCGCAGGGCGCAGTCGACGGCCAGGTCGCACATCTTCTTGATGAGGGCGAGGTCCTCGGCGTTGGCGTGGGCGGCGCGCGAGTAGTAGCCGGACTTCTGCACCATGACCTTCTCGGCGCCGATGAGCTCGGCGAACTGCTTGGCGAACCACTGGCCGGGGTTGATGGTGTCGAGCTTGACGTGGCCGAAGGGGTCGCGCTGGACCTCCTGGCCGGCCGCCTCCATCTCCGCGATGATCTCGGGGACGCCGGCGCCCTCGGACAGGAAGATGTTGACGTTGCCCTGCTCGTCCATGATGGCCTTGAGGCGCTCGGCCTCGGCGGCGATGTCGAGCTTCATCTCGGGAACGAAGACGGCGTGGACGTCCCAGCGCTCCTTGCTCAGACCGAGGGAGGGGACCCACTGCTTGGTCTGAAGCAGGTCGTGGTAGCGGCGGGCGGTTTCAGCGGTGAGGTAGCCGCAGTTGCGGCCCATGCACTCGTGGACGATGAGCATGCGGGGGTTGGAGCGGTGCTCGCCGATGATGTTGAAGGCGAAGCCGGCGCCCTCGTCGGCCGCGGTCCAGGCGCCCAGGGACTGGCGGATCGGGACCACGTCGTTGTCGATGGTCTTGGGCAGGCCGACGACGGTGAGCTCGTAGTCGTTCTCGTGGAGGTAGGCGGCCAGGTCGGCGGCGGTGGTGTTGGTGTCGTCGCCACCGATGGTGTGCAGGACGTCGACGCCGTCCTTGCGCAGCTGCTCGGCGGCGAACTCCAGCGGGTTGACGCCCTCGGCGACCAGGCCGCGCTCGACGAGGTTCTTGGCGTTGGTGAGCTTGACGCGGGAGTTGCCGATCGG
>CAUVMS010000196.1:0-4155 GCA_963552815.1 uncultured Actinomyces sp.
AGGTGTGGCGCGCCACCGACCTGCGCTCGGGCCGGGCCGTGGCCGCCAAGATCCTGCGACCCGAGCTGACCGGGGACGAGATCTTCCTGTCCCGCCTGCGCGCGGAGGCCAAGAACTCCCAGGGTCTGCGCCACCCCAACCTCGCCGTCGTCCTGGACTCCGGGGAGAAGGACGGCACCGGCTGGCTCATCATGGAGCTCGTCCAGGGCCGTGCCCTGTCCGACATCATCGCCGAGAAGGGAACTCTGTCCCCCGCCGAGATCCTGCCGATCCTGGCGCAGGTGGCCCGTGCCCTCCAGGTCGTTCACGACTCCGGCGTCGTCCACCGCGATGTCAAGCCCTCCAACATCCTCATCAACCGCGAGGGCCTGGCCAAGCTCACTGACTTCGGCATCTCCACCGGCATCAACCAGCGCCCACTGACGGCCTCGGGCATGGTCATGGGCACCGCCCAGTACCTCGCCCCCGAGCAGGCCATGGGCAACATGGCCACCCCGGCCGGCGACCTCTACGGGCTGGGCATCATCGCCTACGAGGCCCTGGTGGGGCGCCGCCCCTTCAGCGGTGCCACCCAGGTGGATATCGCCTTCGCCCACGTCAATGAGGAGGTCCCCGCCCTTCCCGACGCCGTCCCGCCGCAGGTGCAGGCGATCGTCCTCAAGCTGCTCGCCAAGAAGCCGGCCGACCGACCGCACTCGGCTCGCGAGGTGGCCCGCGCTCTGGACCGGGCAGTCGTGAACCTGCCCACGGACCCCTGGGACCCCCGTGAGGCGCTCAGCTGGGAGTCCACCGGCCGGCGCGGCCCGCAGACCCACGAGCTTCCGCAGCCGGCCGCGGTGCGTCCCGGCCGTCACGCCGCCGAGGAGCCGACGCCGTCGCGCACCGCCCGGCACGCCTCGGGTCGGTCCTTCCTCGGTCTCAACCTGCTGACCCTGAGGGTTCTCATCCTGGCCCTCGTCGTCATCACCCCGCACAGCACGGGTACGCTTGCCCATGCGCATCAGGTCATGCCAGCCTTGATGCTGAGCATCCCTGTCAAGGAGGTACTGTGACCAGTCAGTTCCCCCAGGTCCTCGCGGGCCGCTACGAGATCCGCGACCTCATCGGACGTGGAGGTATGGCAGAGGTGCACCTCGGCTACGACACCCGCCTGTCGCGGGTCGTGGCCATCAAGCTGCTGCGTTCGGACATCGCTGGCGACCCCACCTTCCAGGCCCGCTTCCGCCGCGAGGCCCAGTCCGCGGCCGCACTCAACCACCCCGCCGTCGTCGCCGTCTACGACTCCGGTGAGGAGGAGCTCCTTCAGCCCGGCGGCGCCAGCCGCACCGTCCCCTACATCGTCATGGAGTACGTGGAGGGGCACACCGTCCGCGAGCTCCTCAGCGAGGGCGAGGCCGTTCCGATCCCGGAGGCGGTGGAGATCGTCTCCGGCGTCCTGGACGCCCTGGAGTACTCCCACCGGGTGGGCATCGTCCACCGGGACATCAAGCCCGGAAACATCATGCTGACCTCCACCGGCGCGGTGAAGGTCATGGACTTCGGCATCGCGCGCGCCATCGAGGACTCCGCCTCGACGGTGACCCAGACCCACACGGTGGTGGGTACCGCCCAGTACCTGTCACCGGAACAGGCCCGCGGCGAGTCCGTGGACGCCCGCTCGGACCTGTACTCCACCGGATGCCTCCTCTACGAGCTCCTCACCGGCCTGCCCCCCTTCCAGGGCGACTCCGCGGTGGCCATCGCCTACCAGCACGTGCGGGAGATCCCCAAGCGGCCCTCCTCACTGGCGGCAGACGTCCCCGAGTCCCTGGACCGGGTGATCCTCAAGTCGCTGGCCAAGAGCCGTGAGGACCGTTACCAGGACGCCGCCCATATGCGTGCCGACCTCCAGGCGGCCGCCCAGGGCATGTCCGTGGCCGCGCCGGCCGCCGACTCCTGGTCCCCGGCCACCTCGGTCATGGCCTCACCGGCCGCCGAGCAGGTCCACCCCACCTCCGCCTTCGCCCAGGCGCCCTCCGGGGCCTCCCCAACGCCCGCGGCGAAAGAGGCTGAGGAGCCCAAGGAGAAGCCCAAGAGCTACGCCTGGATCTGGATCCTCGTGTTCCTGCTGTTCGTGGCCCTGGCCGTCGTCGCCGGCCGGTGGGCCTCCGGCGCTTTCGACAACGATCCGACCCCGACGCCGAGCGCCACTGTCACTAAGGTGGAGGTGCCTGAGGTCAGTGGTCAGGATGAGGACTCGGCAAGGAAGACCATTGAGGACGCCGGCCTGAAGTTCGCCAAGGACGAGGTCGCCAACGACACCGTCAGCGCGGGCCTGGCTGTCTCCTCCAACCCCGAGAAGGGGACAAAGGTCGAGGCCGGCACTACCGTCACCGTCCACTTCTCCACCGGCTCGGCCATGGTCAAGGTGCCGGACCTGGAGGGCAAGTCTCAGAGCGAGGCCCGCGACGCCCTGAAGAATGCGGGACTCGAGGCCGGCAACGTCACCCAGGAGGACTCCGCCGCGGTCGCCAAGGACCGGATCCTCTACACCAACCCCTCGGCGGGTACCTCCGTCGAGCGCGGGACCACGGTGGACCTCGTGGTGTCCACCGGTAGAGCCTCCGTCCCCGACGTCTCCGGCCAGGACGAGGCCACGGCCAAGAAGACCATCGAGGACGCCGGCCTGAAGTTCAAGCGGGGCGACGACGTCGCCTCCGCCGACGTCGAGCAGGGTAAGGCCGTCTCCTCCAACCCGGCCGCAGGCTCCAGCGCCTCGGTGGGGGACACGATCACCGTGTACTTCTCCAGCGGGGCGGCAGCCACGCCGACACCGGCGCCGACCACCATGGTCACCGTCCCCTCAAACCTCAACGGGAAGACTGCCGAGGAAGCGACTGCCGAGTTGCAAAAGCTCGGTCTCAGCGTTACTCAGGAACAGAAGTCCTCTGACAAGGTGGACGCCGGTAAGGTCATCGGCACGGATCCAAAAGCCGGTACTCAGGTTCCTACCGGTTCGAGCGTCAACCTCACGGTCTCCACGGGTAAAGGTGGGGGAGACAATGGCCACCAGCCACCAGGCAACCAGGCTCCCGGTAACGGAGGCGTCAACTGATCATCGCAGAGCCCCCATTCTGACTCGATCTGATCCTTTGCTCATATGACTGGCCCTTGAGACGTCGCAGTCTCAGGGGCCAGTCGCATACCCGTCACCCCAACAGGCCGGCGCGCTCGGCGAGGACCGCCAGGTGCACCCGGTTGCGGGCGCCCACCCGTTCTTGGGCACTGTGCAGGTGGGTCTTGACGGTGGAGGGCGAGATATAGAGCCTGCCGGCGATCTCCTCGGTGGTCAGCCCCTCAGCCGCCGCCGCGATAACGTCCAGCTCCCGCCGGCTGAGCCCGGCCGCGGCCTGCCTGGCCTGCGCCACGGCACGCCCACGCTCCTCAGCTCGGGTGTCGTAGACCGCCACCGCCGGGGCCGCGGCCGCTGGTTGGGAGCGCACGTACCGCAGGAGCTCGGCCAGCGCCCCCGGGGACAGGATGGACTCGCCCGCCATGACCCGACGCAGCCCGGCGTCGAGCTCCTCGGAGGCGGAGTACTTGAGCAGGTACCCCACGGCGCCGGCCTCGATGACCCGCACGACGGCGTCGTCCACGTCCCAGGTGGTCAGCGCCACGACGTGGGGGTGGCACGGCGCCTGGCAGATCTGGCGCGTGGCCTCGATCCCGTCCATGACGGGCATGCCCAAGTCCATGAGCACGATGTCGGCCTCGACGCGGCCGACGGCCTCGATCGCCTGACGGCCGTCTCCGGCCTCGGCGACCACCACGTAGTCCTCTCGTGGCCGCAGGAGCGGCTTGATGGCGGCGCGGGTGAGCGGGTCGTCGTCGACGAGGATGATGCGGACAGGGGACACCTGTGGCACCGGGGAGCCGGACTGGGAGGGCGAGGGGGCCGAGGCGGCGGAAGGCTGGGGCACGGGGCCAGCCTAGGTGCGCGCACCGACACGTTCACCGTCCCAACGGCCCAGGCGCGCTGTTTCTTCAGGCTGGCTGCTCAGTGCCCTTGCCGATATCTCCCGAGGCCCGGGCGGGTCAGCGGCCGGTCTGGGAGGAGTCCGCGGAGCGCCAGGGCAGATGCGCACTCACCACGAACCTGCCACGGCCGTCCGGGCC
>CAUVMS010000197.1:0-4145 GCA_963552815.1 uncultured Actinomyces sp.
CGATGGTACTGCACCCGCCAGGGTGCGGGAGAGTAGGACACCACCGAGCACACACATGATCATCGGGTCCGTTCCCAGCCTCAGCCGGGAACGGACCCGATGAGTCTGTCTACACCCACCGGGATCTACGCCCATCGGTACCGTGGACACCAGCGTCGGCTCCGCTCACCCGCGCCACGCGCCACACTTGTCGCAGCGAGTGCGGTTACTCCATCCGGCGGCGGTCCGGGTAGGCTCCTCCCAGGCAATCAGGACATGAGGGAACTGACGGCAGTCCCGGAGCGAAAGAAGGACCATGGCGTATCAGGACCGTCGGCACGACGCGGACCACGGCGACTCATCCAGGCGTCGCCGGGACGGCGACCGTCACGGCTTCGGCCGACGCAAGCGCTTTGATGGGGATGATGACCGCTCTCGGCATGGCCGCCACTCCGGCTGGAACAACAATGGCTCCCACGATGGACAGAGGCGTTCCCCGAACCGTGACGAGGGCGAGTCTCGTGGTCAGCGCCGCCAGCGGGATGACTGGCGCAGCGATCGCCGTCGCGACGTCGGAGCCGAAGAGCGGCGGCCTTTCCACGGAGACAGGAAGCCAGGACGCCTCACCGACCGCTCTGGACGGGGAGGCCCCCGGGACAGGAAGGACGACCGCCGAGGTCGCCCTCCGCAGCGCCAGCGCATTCCGGAACCCGCTGTCCCTGACGACGTCGAACCCGGTGACCTCGAGCGGAGCGCAAGGGCCGAGTTGCGTGCCCTAGGGCGAGCCAATGCCGAGAACGTCGCCCGCCACCTTGTCATGACTCAGCGACTGCTGGACAACGACCCCCACGCCGCCTACGAGCACGCTCGCTACGCCGCCTCCCACGCTGGGCGTGTGGCCGTCGTACGCGAGACCGCAGGCATCGCCGCGTACCTCGCCGGCCACTACAGCGAGGCGCTTCGAGAGATCCGAGCCGCCAGGCGACTGTCCGGCCTCGACCTTCACCGAGCCATTGAGGTCGACTGCGAGCGCGCACTGGGGCATACCGACAAGGCCCTCCAGGCCGCCAAGGCGGCCGACCCCCGCCAGCTCGACGAGATCGAGCGCGCCGAGCTGGCCATGGTCATCTCCAGTCTCCGCCACGAGATGGGGCAGACCGATCTCGGTCTCATCGTCATCGAGGACGCCATCCGGGCGCGTCCCTCTGACAGCGACACCCTCAGGCGCTTGCACTCCGTGCGTGCCGACAGGCTCGAGGAGCTCGGGCGTCACCAGGAGGCCGCAGCGATCCGAGACCGCATCGGCCCCGAGCCGACCGAGGAGGACGAGGTCGAGGTCTTCGACATCGAGGACGACTACGACTCACAGGCCCAGGAGCAGGACTCTCCAGAAGCGGTTCCTCACGAGGGACACGATCGGAATGAGGCTACGGAGGCCTCTGTCACCACGGAGACGCCCGCTGAGAGCGATGCCTCGGACCTCGATGTGGCCGACCAGGATGACGCCGAGTGGACGCAGTCCTTCGCTGAGCGCGTCGAGGCCGAGATGGCAGAGCTGCTGGAGGAGGCTGAGGAGACGTCGGCGTCCCCGTCGGCAGATGAGGCAGAAGAACAGTCACCCCCGGATGACGCGGGCGCAACCACAAGCCCGACAACAGCCCCGACCGACGACGCCTCAGAGGAGACCCGATGACCCTGCCCGAACAGACTCCTCTCGACACTCCCGCCACCCTCCTGGTCAGCGAGCAGCCCCTGTGCGCCGCCTACGACGTCGCGCTCCTGGACCTCGACGGCGTCTGCTTCGCAGGCGAGGCCCGGGTGCCCTATGCCGCCGACAACGTCAACGCCGCCCGTGCAGCCGGGATGCGCCTGTCCTTCGTCACCAACAACGCCTCCCGGGCGCCTCAGACGGTCGTGGACAAGCTCAAGGCCAATGACATCGTCGCCGAGCCCACAGAGGTCTTCAGTGCCGCCATGGATGCGGCCGCCATGCTCACCGAGCATGTCGAACCCGGGTCCATGGTCCTCGTCGTCGGCGGCGACGGCGTACGACAGGCCCTCCTCGACGAGGGCTTCCGAGTGACCAGCAGCGCGCAGGACGAGCCGGCCGCCGTCGTCCAGGGATGGGACCCCGCAGTCGACTGGGCCCTGCTGTCCGAGGGCGTCTACGCCATCAATGCCGGCGCTCTCCACGTCGCCACCAACCTCGACGCCACCCTGCCGACCGAGCGGGGCTTCGCCCTGGGCAACGGCAGCCTCGTGGCCGCCATCGTCAACGCCTCCGGCAAGGAGCCCCTGGCGGGGGGCAAGCCCTTCCCCGGGATCTACACCCGAGCCCTCAAGCGCGCCGGCGGCACCAGGCCGCTGGCCGTCGGAGACCGGCTCAACACCGACCACGTCGGTGCCCGGGCCGCCGGTATCCCCGGGCTCCATGTCCTTACCGGTGTCTCAGACGCCCGAGACGTCATCGCGGCACCGGCCACTGAGCGTCCCTGCTTCCTCCACACCGACCTGCGCGGCCTGACCGAGCCGCATCCCGAGCCCGTCCGAGTCGTTCAGGACGGCCAGGAGTGGTGGCAGGTCGGCGACCGGCGCGCCCGCGTCGTCGGCTCGAGGCTCGAGCTGCAGGACGGGGGAGCCGTGACCGCCCAGGACGGCGCCCCCGTGCGCATCGACCTGGACTCCTACCGGGCCCTGGCCGTAGCCGCCTGGGACTGGTCCGACGCCCAGGCCGCCCGGGCAGAGGCCGCCGCGCTGGACCTTCCCAAGATCGAGGTCATCGAGCCCTGAGACCGCTCCGGTCTCAGGAACAGTCCGCAGGAAGGACAGAACGACGTCGAGGTGAGTCAGGAATGAGCCGCAACGAACCGGAAGCCGCCGGACAGCAGGCCCCGCCTTCAAGGGCGCCTGAGCGCCCCGAGGCTCCCAGGCCGCCGGTCCCCGCGCCCCCGCGCGCCGACGCCGCGCTGTCCGCCTCCCACCACCTCACCGACCACGCCGACAAGCTCGCCGAGATCGAGCGGATGCCCCTGGAGGAGCGTGCCGCCGCGCTGTCCGCCATCCACGAGGAGCTCACCGCCGTTCTGCACGAGGCGGAAGGCTGACATGGCCCGCCTCATCCGCATCGACTCCGAGCTCGTACGCCGTGGACTGGCGCGCTCCCGTACCCACGCCGCCACGCTCATCACCGACGGCCACGTCACCCTTGACGGCGTGGTGGTCACCAAGCCGGCCCGTCAGGTCAACCCCGCCCAGGCCATCGAGGTCCTCACCCCTAGCGGAGACGACTACGTCTCCCGCGGCGCCCACAAGCTCGCAGGCGCCCTGGACGTCTTGGGGGAACGCGGCCTGGCGCCTCGTATCGACGGCCGCCGCTGCCTGGATGCGGGTGCCTCCACAGGAGGCTTCACCGACGTCCTCCTGCGCCGCGGTGCCGAGCACGTCGTCGCCGTCGACGTCGGCTACGGCCAGCTGGCCTGGTCCCTGCGCTCCGACCCACGTGTCACCGCCCTGGACCGCACCAACATCCGAACCCTCGACCCGGCCGCCGTTGCCCCGGCCCCCGAGCTGGTGGTGGGGGACCTGTCCTTCATCTCCCTCACCCTGGTCCTCGAGCCGTTGCTGCGCGCCGCGGCCGACGACGCCGACCTCCTGCTCATGGTCAAGCCCCAGTTCGAGGTGGGCAAGGACCGGATCGGGCACGGGGGAGTGGTGCGTGACCCGGAGCTCCACGTGGAGACCGTCCTGGCCGTGGCCGAGCACGCGCACACGCTGGGAGTGGGCGTCGACGCCGTCGTCGCCTCACCGCTGCCCGGCCCCGCTGGTAACGTCGAGTACTTCCTGAACATGCACGCCGCCCGCGCCGGGAGCCTCGAGGACCTGCGCGGCGGCGAGCTGCGCGCCCAGGTTGAGCGCGCTGTCGCCGAGGGACCCGCTGCAGGCGGCTCCCGACGAAGCAGAGCAAGGACCCAACCATGAGCAAGCTGAGCCCCACAGGCGCCGTAGGCACCGTCGAGCCCACAGGCTGCCCCGAGCCCCCGGAGCAGCCGGGGACGGAACCGCACCACCGGAGTATCTCGCGCGTCATGCTCCTGCAGCGCGAGCTCAACGACAAGCCGGTACCCGTCCCCAGGCCCAGCGCCTCCACGGCCACCGCCGTGGCCCGA
>CAUVMS010000198.1:0-4080 GCA_963552815.1 uncultured Actinomyces sp.
CCTGCACTCCAACGGCTACTCCCTGGTGCGCCGCGTCATCGAGCACGCCGGCTGGGGTCTGGAACGGGAGGTCCCCGAGTTCGGCCGCACCCTGGGTCAGGAGCTGCTCGAGCCCACACGCCTGTACACCCGCGTGTGCCTGGCCATGCTGGAGACCCTGTCGTCGCCGGCCGCTCCGGGGCCGGTCCACGCGCTGTCCCACATCACCGGCGGGGGACTGGCCGCCAACGTCGCCCGGGTCCTGCCGGCCGGGCTCATCGCCGACGTCGACCGGGCCTCCTGGATGGTGCCACCGGTCTTCTCCACCGTGCGCGAGCTCGGCTCGGTGCCGTGGGAGGACCTCGAGGGGACCCTCAACCTCGGTGTGGGGATGGTCGCCGTCGTCGACCCCACCGCGGTCGACGCCGTCCTGCGCGTCGCCGAGGGCTCCGACATCCCCGCCTGGGTGCTCGGCGAGGTGCACGAGGCTGGGAAGTACTCGGCTCGGGACCGAGTGGTCTCCGGAACCAAGGGCGTCGACGGGGGCGCCGTCGATATCCACGGCACCTACCGGACCTCCTGAGAGCTGCCGCGGGCAGCCATGAGCAGCCACGAGCAGCAAGGCCCCCGCCGGATACGGAATGCGTCCGACGGGGGCCTCGCGCCATGAAGTGTCACGCTTGGAGACTATTCAATCCCGATCAGGCCGGTTCTGGAGTAGGGCGTCAGGGCGGCACCGCCCTGACCTGGGTCGATGCGACGCAGGTGAATCGGGTCAGGAGTGAAAAGTCGCCGAGAGTGACACGGATGGCTGCCCGACAGCCTCGACTCACGCGCTGGTAGGCGCGCTGAAGGGCCGGTAGGTGCGTCCCTCCGGCCCTCCTTGACTGGGGGTGAGGTTACTTCCTGTCCTCGTCGTCCCAGTCATCGTCGTCGACGGCATACTTGGCGGCCAGTTCCTCGTAGTCGATCTCGTCATCAGGCTCAGATCCCGAGGATGCTGAGACGAGCTCCCGCTCCAGAGCCTTGTAGTCGGTCTCCGGGCTGAAGTACTTGAGCTTACGGGCAACCTTGGTTGCCTTGGCCTTCTGACGGCCGCGCCCCATAGGCTCGACCCCCTCCAACGTGTCACGGCGCGCACGTGGGCGCGCTCTTCCTGGTCAAATATGTCGTGGGCCAACCGTACAACGTCAATGCGTACGAACACCATTCGGACACCGGATGAGAGCCGTGGTGACGCACACCCCACATATGGGACGGAGGGTCCAATAGGGGTTCAGGAGTTGTCCAGTTAGCTATCGGTAGAAACTCAGTAAACCTGTGGATGTAGTCCAACGACGGCCCGAAAAGTCCCCAGAGAGGCGGGACGTCAGGGGCCTTCGAGGTAGCCGGCTCGACGGCCCCTGGGAGGAAGGTGGGGTGGGGGCTGCCTGGCGAGTGGGTGGCAGTACTTCGCCGGCGGCGTAGGCGGTGGCCCTGACGTGTGTGCAGGCGGCTTGGCTGACCGGGCCGCGAGGACGCGCGTGAGGGGGCGAGGGGGCTCTCAGGAGGTAGTTGTTGAGGCTTGTGGTGCGTCCTTGTGGGCAAGGGGCGAGTAGCGAGCGCCTCCTCAGCCTGTACGCCCCCTGCGGTGCGTCCTCGAGATCAAGGGGCGGGCGGGTCGGTGTCCTGGTGGTGCGGCGGGGCTCGGTTCCCCGGGGTGAGGACTGCGCTTTGTGTCGGGGACGTACTTTCATCAAAGACGGCTACGTCCTGATCTCAGTCATCTGCAACAGAACGCAGTCCTCATGCGGAAAGTACGTCCCCACCGGGCCTCGGCGTCAGCGCTGTCGTCATGTTGAACCCGTAGGCGAGCTCGTCGGAGACACTGTGGCGAATCGACTCTGCGGCTGCCGAACACTCGGCGCGCTCGTGTTGCTTGAGTGGTCGGTGTCCATGCAGCGGACATGAGTGGCTCCACGACCATCACGCCTCGCGAGAAACCTCGGAAATGCTGCGGTTCGTGCTCGGGTTCCGACGCCGGTGTGCGGCGTTCATGCCCGCTGCGTGGACACCGCCGGCTGGTTCCGCCCAGATCCGGCAGCCGGGACATGCCTTGGGACTGTGTCGGCCCGCTCAGGTTGGAACTGGCAGAGGACGGTCTGTTTCGGGGGCGGTTGGATCCGTGCCACCTGACCTCGCACGATTCCAGCAGCCATCACACAGTCAAAACATGTGCCCCGAGGTGGCGAGGCCTATAGCGAGAGGGCGCACCATGGGGGCCGAGAGCTGATCCTCGGGGTCCAGTTCTTGTCCCTTTGAGGTGCGCTCGAGGAGGTGACCCGGCGGCATCCTTGGCGAGCACGCCGAGAGTGTTGGTAGCAGGTGTGATGGGTTGTGTGTCGGGGGTGAAAGGCGGGTCTCTCGAGCGAGGGGCGGCCCCTGAGCGATGTTCACCGCTGGGGGAGCTCCCTGTATCGGCGCTCGCACTCTGGGCATCGAGGCAGAGGGGCAGGGTCTGTTCGTGGTACGAAGAAGGTGTCACATAGGGCGCGCACCGCCTTGCCCTCGACGGATGCGTCGGCGATGTGGCGGCGGTGCGTCACGTGTGCGACGCAGCCTGGAACTGAATTGACAAGGCGTCCTTGTGATTTGGCCTTTTCAAGGATAGAGATTTGGTGAGAGCAATGACCTTCGGCCTCCATCGCGGAATAGATGCCGAAGGATTTGTCCCAATCTTGTTCTGGTGGGGCGATGCATGTCAGTAGACGGTATTCCAGTCTGTGTGCCAATCTGGAGTTGGGTTTGCTCTGTTCTATGAATGACAGGCAGATATCTTCGATTCCGTCCTCGGTTGTAATGCTGAGTTCTACTGTTGCCAGCGGTTCTCGTCTGGTGCTCTGCTGGTCTCTCTTTGAAGGGGGCAGCGGGTGTGGAATTGTGGCGCGGGCAGTGTTGCCGTGTGATGCCTCCTGTAGGAGTTGACATACTTCGTCCTGAACGGAGAGTTCCCATTCGGATAGCAGTCGAGCGGCCGTCTCTCGCTTGAGAAGGTCCCAGTCTAGCTCCGTGGGAAGCAGAGCCTGTCGCCCCTCAGGTGTGCTGCATTGACGCTTCAGTGTCTCGTAGAAGTCCTCGCGATCTTCATGCCCACCCTTTGCGAGGCCTGCTGCGAGAGTCCATTGGGTGCCGTCGTCCGCGGTCCATACTCCTGCTCGCCATTGGCTGGAGCGGATCTCGATGAGACGAAGGTCCTGTGAGCAAGAAATAGTCCTGTTCGGCACCCCATTCTCACCAAGTGCAGTCCTGCACTTGGTGAGAATGGGGTGATCGAGGTGGGAGAGGGGTTGTATGTCTTCCCAGCGCTCGTCAGAAATTGCTCGTAGTTGAAACGAATTAGACCATCCGTCGTTCAGTTCATGAAGTAGTCGGACGGTGGGGCGGGTGGTGCGATCGTGCTGCACGGCAGCATTCTTGCATGTGGTGCCGACATCATTGAGTCGGACTCCGTAGGTGTCTCAGAGTTCGTTGGCGAGCTCGTCGATGGCGCTGTGGCGAATCGACTCTGCAGTCGCAAAACGTTCAGCAAGCTCGCGGCGCTCGGCCTGACGACGATGTATGAATGCTACGACGTCACGGCCGGCGATCCGTCGATCGCGACCTACTCGGTACGACGGGATCAAGCCTTCATCGAGGAGCTTGTACAGGTGGGTGCGACTCATGCCAAGCCGTGTTGCTACTTGATTGGGTGTGAAGTGGGTGTCTGCACCCATGAGTGTGATGGGGTTGTCTCCTTCGAGGAAGGCGGTCAGGGCAAGAAGAAGGTCTTGTAGCTCGCCCTCGTTGAGGGTGTGGGCGAAATCTCTGAGGGCGGCGCGCTCGTGCTCATTCACGGACAACGGTGCGACGTCGATCAGGTCTGTCATGGGGGTCCTTTGCGCTGATCGGCAGATGTCATAGATGACACTACACGCCTAGGTGTCACAGATGTCAACTGGGACCTACGGCGCGAGGGAGGTGATGAGAGGACTGGCCTCACCGCTCCAGGAGATGGCGAGCTGGTCCCGGGCGCGGGTCGCGGCCACGTACAGCAGCGAGCGCTCCCGCAGGAGGGCGTCGTCA
>CAUVMS010000199.1:0-4078 GCA_963552815.1 uncultured Actinomyces sp.
GGGGTCCTGGCCACCTGGCGCCGTCCCTTCGACGCCGAGTTCGAGGCGCCGGCCGACTACCGCCTCATCACGGGCTTCGCCCTGGGCTACGCCTCCGACGCGCCGGTCAACGACTTCCGGGCCGAGCGGCGGGCCGTGCGCCTGGTGCCAACTCGCAGCTGATCCGGTCGCGGCCCGCTCGAGCCGTCACCGTCCGTGGTGCTCGACGTCGCGGTCGTACCTTATGCCTCGCGTTCGAAGGGTAGAGGGTACGAACGCGCGCCTTAAGGTACGAACACAAGGTGCTCCATCCTGCTTTCGCAACAGCCCCTAGGCCGGCTGCGTGCTGTCCAGTGCGGCCTGAGCCGGGCGGCACCAGCAGGGCGGGACGATGAGCCCGCGCCGGTGGACCGCGACCAGCACGGCCAGCCCGGCCGCCGTGCACACGATGATCGCGACGACGGAGGCCTCAATCCCCATGACTCCGCCGGTCAGCAGGTCGGGGCCGGTGAAGCGGGCCTCGATGAGTCCGCGTCCCGACCCGGTGCCGGAGATGTTAGAGCCGAAGATGCCGCCCTGGACGAAGTTCCAGGCGGCGTGCACCCCGATCGCCAGCCACAGGCGCCGGGTGAGCAGGTAGCAGGCGCCCAGCAGGATGCCCGCCTCCAGCACGATCGCCGCCGCACCGAAGACGGTGGCTTGAGGGTTGCCCAGGTGAGCGGCACCGAAGAACACCGCGGTGATGGCCAGCGCCCACCAGGTCCCCACCCATCCCTCGATGAGGCGCAGCATGACACCCCTGACGAGGATCTCCTCGGTGAATCCGGCGAGGATTCCGGCTTGGAGACCGATGAGGATCCCCGCGCTCCAGCCGACGTCCACCACGTGGTAGGAACCGACCAGGGCCAGAACCGCGATGACGGCGCACATGAGTAGCGCACCTATGGCCAGGCCGACCAGGAACTCACGCAGCGCCGCCCCGCGTCCGCCCAGCTCAATGACAGGCCGGCCGCCGACGAAGCGCACCAGCAGCCAGTACCCGAGCACGGTCAGGGTCACCACACTGATCGCAACGATGAACGCGACACCCGGCCGGGCCACCGTTGCACCACCGGCACCGAGTCGCACGAGTCCGGCCGTCGCCGCCAGCATCCAGACGATCATCGGAGCGCCGCCGACGACCAGGACTCCGCCAACGAGCTGGAGCCAGGCGAGACGCTCCGCCTTTCGCGCAGGGATGCGCCACTGGGGACTGACCGGGACGAGCCGGTCCAGGAGGCGAGGAGTCCGAGGATCCACTGATGAAGCCGGGGAGGAAGCCGGGGTGCTCATGACTCCAGTGTTTCCCACCTGACGGTCGCCACGCCTCCCCCGCCAGGAGGAACCGGCACCCACTGTCCTCAGCACAGTGTCCGATACCGCGGGAGGTGATGAGGGACGGATCCGTCAGATCTTGGCGACGGGGGCGTAGCGCAGGATGAGGCGCTTGGTGGTAGGGGCCCCGTCGATGATGAACTCGACGCGGGCGGTCAGGGAGCGCCCCCTACCCTCCAGGCCGACGACGGTGCCCACCCCGTAGGAGTCGTGGCGCACCTGGTCGCCGGTTCTCAGCCCGGCGACGGCTGCGGGCAGGTCCTCCGAGGCGGCCGAGCCCCCGGCCGGTGAGGCCTTGCTCTGCTTTCCGCGGGCCTCGAGGCGGGAGGAGGCGCGCTTGGCGGCCCGGTCCCGAGCGGTCTCGACGCGCCCCAGCTTGCCCGAGCGCTTGGTGCCTCCCCCCACGGGTGGGGCGAAGTCATCATCGTCGGAGTAGCCGCCGGAGTAGGAGCCCTCCCGGGAGCCGCCCGAGCGCCGACCGCCCGAGCCGAAACCGCCCTCGCCCCAGCTGCTGCCCCAGCCGGTGCCGCCGCCGCGCAGCGCCTCCATCGAGGAGGCCAGGCGCTTCCAGTCGATGGTCTCGTCCGGGACGTCGTCGAGGAAGCGGGAGGCGGGCATGGCGTTGGCGGCGCCCCAGGCCGAGCGCACGGCGGCGCGGGTGAGGTAGAGGCGCTCGCGGGCGCGGGTGAGGGCCACGTAGGCCAGTCGGCGTTCCTCGGCGAGCTCGGTCTCCTCGGCCAGGGAGCGAGTGTGAGGGAAGGTGCCGTCCTCCATGCCGGTGACGAAGACGACCGGGAACTCCAGGCCTTTGGCGGTGTGGACGGTCATGAGGGTGATCTGCCCCTGCTCCTCGGCCTGCCGGGCGTCCTCGTCCTCCAGGTCGGCGCTGGGCGGGAGCTGGTCGGAGTCGGCCACGAGCGAGACGCGTTCAAGGAAGTCGGCCAGGGTGCCGTCAGGGTTGGCGGCCTGGAAGTCGCTGGCCACGGAGTGGAGCTCGGCGAGGTTCTCCACGCGGGTGGCGTCCTGGGGGTCGTCGGAGGCGCGCAGCTCGGCGAGGTAGCCCGAGGCGTCCAGGGCGGAGTCGAGAACATCGGCGACGCCGTCGCCGGCGGTGACCATGTGCCGCAAGGTGGTGAGCAGCTCGTGGAAGCCTCGCACCTGGTTGCGGGCCCGGGTGGTCAGACCCTCGACCTCGGGCGGCTCACTGGCCTCGGCGGTGGAGGGAGCCTGCCCGCCTGCGCTCTCAGCGCCCTCGGCCTCGCCTGCCTCGTCAGTCTGGGCCTCGCGGGGCGCTCCGGCGGCGTCGGCGATCGCCTGTCCGAAGGAGACGGCATAGCGGGCTGCGTGCTCGGCCAGGGCCCCCTCGGCCTTGTCCCCCAGGCCGCGCTTGGGGACGTTGAGGATACGGCGCAGGTTGACGTCGTCGTCGGGGTTGTCGACGGCGCGCAGGTAGGCGATGGCGTCCTTGATCTCGCGGCGGTCGTAGAAGCGGGTGCCGCCGATGACCTTGTAGGGCTGGCCGGCGCGCATGAAGGCCTCTTCGAGGGCGCGGGACTGGGCGTTGGTGCGATAGAAGACGGCGACGTCGCGGGGGTGCACACCGTGCTCGTCGGCCAGGCGGTCGATCTCCTGGCTGATCCAGCGGGCCTCGTCGTGCTCGGAGTCGGCGACGTAACCGGTGATGGGGGCGCCGTCCCCGGCGGCGGTCCACAGGTTCTTCTCGCGCCTTCCGCTGTTGCGGGAGATGACGGCGTTGGCGGCGGAGAGGATGTTCTGGGTGGAGCGGTAGTTCTGCTCCAGCAGGATGGTGCGCGCCGACGGGTAGTCCTCCTCGAACTCCTCGATATTGCGGATGGTGGCGCCGCGGAAGGCGTAGATGGACTGGTCGGAGTCGCCGACGACGGTCAACTCACCGACCGGCAGAGCCGAGCCCGCCCCGGAAGTGCCGGGCCCGCCGACGAGCTCGCGCACGAGGACGTACTGGGCGTGGTTGGTGTCCTGGTACTCGTCGACCAGGATGTGGCGGAAGCGGCGCCGGTACATCTCGGCGACGGCCGGTCGGGTCTGGAGCAGGGCGACGGTGCGCATGATGATGTCGTCGAAGTCCAGGGCGTTGGCGGCGCTCAGGCGCTCGGCGTAGGCGCGGTAGACCTCGGCCAGGTGGCGCTCGAGGGGGTTGGAGGTCACGGCCCGCTCAGCGAACTGGGCCGGGGTGATGAGCTCGTTCTTCAGGTCGGAGATGCGGCGGGCGAAGGTCTTGGGGGTGAAGCGCTTGGGGTCGATGCCCAGCTCGCGCACGATGAGGGTGATGAGGCGGGTGGAGTCGGCGGCGTCGTAGATGGAGAAGGTGGAGCGCAGGCCGGCGGCCTCGTGCTCGCGACGCAGGATGCGCACGCAGGCGGAGTGGAAGGTGGAGACCCACATGCGCTCGCCGGCGGGTCCCACCAGGGCGGTGACGCGCTCGCGCATCTCGGCGGCGGCCTTGTTGGTGAAGGTGATGGCCAGGATCTCGCCGGGGCGGGCGCGGCCGGTGGCGATGAGGTGGGCGATGCGGTGGGTGAGGACCCGGGTCTTGCCCGAGCCCGCGCCGGCGATGATGAGCAGTGGCGCGCCCGCGTGCGTGACGGCCGCCTCCTGGGCGGGGTTGAGGCCGGAGAGCAGCTCGGCCGGGTCTGAGACCGTCACGCCCCAGGCGGGGCCGGAGGACTGGGCTGACGGCGCGGCG
>CAUVMS010000200.1:0-4072 GCA_963552815.1 uncultured Actinomyces sp.
GGATGGCGTCGAAGACCTGGAGGATGGCGCGGGACTCGCCCTGGGCCTTGAGGATCGCGGACTGCGCCTGCCCCTCGGCGCGCAGAATCGCGGACTGCTTGTCACCCTCGGCAGTGAGGATCTGGGACTGCTTGACGCCCTCGGCCGTCAGGATCGCGGCGCGGCGATCGCGCTCGGCGCGCATCTGCTGCTCCATGGAGCCCTGGATGGAGGCGGGCGGGTCGATGGATTTCAGCTCGACGCTGTTGACGCGGATGCCCCAGCGGCCGGTGGCCTGGTCCAGGACGCCGCGCAGCTGCCCGTTGATCTGGTCGCGGCTGGTTAGTGTCTGCTCCAGGTCCATGGAGCCGACGACGTTACGCAGCGTGGTGACGGTCAGCTGCTCGATGGCCTGCAGGTAGTTGGAGATCTCGTAGGTGGCGCGCGTCGGGTCGGTGATCTGGTAGTAGACCACCGAGTCGATGCTCACGACGAGGTTGTCGGAGGTGATGACCGGCTGGGGCGGGAAGGAGACGACCTGCTCACGCAGGTCCATGACGTTGCGCACCCGGTCGACGAAGGGCACCAGGAAGTGAAGCCCTGCGGTATAGGCCGCCTGGAAGCGGCCCAGGCGCTCAACGATGATGGCGGTGCTCTGCTTGACAATCCTCACCGCCCGGAAGATGACGACGATGACCAGCACAGCCACGAGAAGCAAAATGATGGAGATGACGGGCACGAGTTTCCTCCTGCGGGTTGAACAGATGGTCAGGACGGCGATGAGCCGGCTGCGGGAGCTGAAGGTGTCGAGAGGGCAGACAGGTGGGCGGGTACGATGCCGATGATGCCGCCCGATGCCAACACGGTAGGACATCACCGGCCTGGCGGCAGCGCAGGGCTCGGATCGGTCTGAGTCCGACGCTCAGGCCCCAGAGGCGTCGACGGATGTCGCCGCCGGGGCGACGACGGCCACGGCCCCGTCGATCTGAATGACGGTGACACGAGCTCCCGCCTCCAGGCGAGTCGCTCCTTGAGCAGCGGAAGCCAGGCGAGCGCTCCACTCCTCACCGCCCAGGCGGACCCGGCCGCCGCTGTCATCCACCGCGGTGATGGTGGTGGCGGGTCTGCCGATGAGGGCATCGACGTTGGTCTTCACCTGCGGGGTGGTGGCCGCCAGGCGACGCTTAGCCCACGGTCGCACGGCGAAGAGCAACAGGGTGGAGATGCACGCGAAGACGACTACCTGAGCCCACAGGGGGCCTCCGAGGAAGGCCGTCAAGCCTCCTCCCAGCGCCCCACCGGCAATCATGAGGAAGGTGAGATCGGCGGTCATCGTCTCAACGACGATGAGGAGCAGGGCCCCTCCGATCCAGAACAGCCATTCCATAGGAACCTCCCGATGAACGCGGTTGGCGTGAGTACGTGGTGGGGGCACGGTCCGGCTCGGCCGGTAGCGCCCGAGCCGCTCAGCCCTTCGCCTCGGCGACGCGCCTGCCGTGACTGGTGCGTCGGCCTCGGGCGGTGTAGCGGCCACGGTCGTGGGTGACCTCCAGCGGCATACCGAAGGTCGAGCTGATGGTGTCCTCGGTGAGGACCTGCTCGAGCGGGCCGGCGCCCACGACCTCTCCCCCTCGCAGCGTGAGCGCGTGGGTGAAGCCCTCCGGGATCTCCTCGATGTGGTGGGTCACCAGGACCATGGAGGGCGAGTCGGGCGCGGAGATGATCTCCGTGAGCGCAGCCAGAAGCTGCTCACGGCTGGCCAGGTCCAGTCCCGAGGCCGGCTCATCGAGGAAGAGCATCTCCGGGTCCGGCATGAGGGCGCGGGCCAGCTCGACGCGCTTACGCTCCCCGGAGGACAGCGTCCCCCAGACGCGGTCGGCCAGGTGCCCGGCACCCAGGGCGCCCAGCAGGGCGTGGGCGCGCTCGACGTCGAAGTCGTCGTACTCCTCGCGCCAGCGCCCGATGCGCCCGTAGGAGGCCGACAGCACCACTCCCAGGACCTTCTCACCATCTTGGACGTTGGCGGCCAGCGCCGAGGACAACAGTCCGATGCGGGGGTGAAGCTCGGAGACGTCGACGCGCCCGAGCCGCTCGGAGAGGACCTCCACCGTCCCCGAGGAGGGGAAGAGCCTGGCCGAGGCGATTCTGGCAATGGTGGTCTTGCCCGCACCGTTGGGTCCCAGCAGCACCCAGTGCTGCCCCTCCTCCACCGTCCAGCTGACGTGGTTGAGGATCTGGTTGCTGCCGCGGTGCAGCGAGACATCGTCGAGGCGGAGGACACTGGTCATGGGCCGATCCTATCGTGCAGCAGACGTCACACCGCGAAGATGCGGGATGGTGGGGCGGCGACCATACGGACCGACCATTCGAATCCGGGCCGCGGTGCCGCCGTTCACTATGGTTGAGCCTCATGGATCCCCTCAACCTGCCCGTGAGCATCGTGCTGGCCCTGTGGGCGCCGGTCCCCTCCTCCCACGGCCTGTCGCTGGTCCAGGGACCCCACGGCGTCCCTGACGTCGTCGGCACGTCGACCGGCACCGCCGATGCCGCTGAAACCGAGCGGGTCGGTCTGGATCAGTGGCTCGCCGGCGCCCGCCCGCTCACCCGGGTGACGGCGGTTCTCCCCTCCGCTGCCGCCGGCGCCTGGGGCATCCTCCCGGACATCGAGGAGGGCGTTGTCATCGAGGGCGCGCCCGGGCGGGTCCTGCTGGTGCCCGAGGAATCCGGTACCTCCATGACCTGGCGCACCGAACCGGTGGCCGGCCCGCTGCCACCGCTGGACGCCGCCGATGCCCGCAGGCGGGTGCACTCCGCCACCGAGGAGGCGATCGACTCGCTCGTCGAGCTGGACCTGGCCCGCGAGCGCCCGGAGATGGCCGACGCCCTCAACGACCTGCTCACCGCCGTGGTGGACCCGCGTCTTATCCCGCCCTGGCTGCCGGCGCGCAACCGGGAGCTGCTGGAGCGCTCGTTGCGGTTGGCGGGCGTCTGCGAGCTGGCTCTGGACGACGACGGCGCGGCCACGACGGCGCTTCAGGCCCGGAAGCGATCCGGCATCCTGCGCCCGCTGCTGGCGGTGGCCCGCCACGGCGCCGCGGCGGCCACCGAGTGGTGGGCCCGGTAGGGGCGCGCCACTCGGCGGCTTCCGACGACGTGGGCCGGTACCGGCCGGCACGGCGGGGAAATCAGGTCCCTTGGTCGGTTCTGTCAGCCCTGGGCCAGGACCCAGTTGTAGACGTCCATGGTTCGCTGGGCGATGGCCTCCCAGGCGAAGTGCTCCTCGACGCGGCGCCGGGCGGCCTGCCCCATGGTCTTGGCGGCCTCGGCGTCGGTGACCAGGGTGGTCAGGCGCTCAGCCAGGTCGGCCTCGAAGCGGGCCGGGTCGATGGGGGTGCCGGTGCCGTCCTGGACCTGCTCGATGGGCACCAGGAGACCGGTCTCGCCGTCGACGATGACGTCGGGGATGCCGCCGGTGGCCGAGCCGACGACCGGCAGGCCCACGGCCATGGCCTCGAGGTTGACGATGCCCAGGGGCTCGTACACCGAGGGGCACACGAAGACGTCGGAGGCCGCCAGGACAGCGATGAGCTCGGGGCGCGGCAGCATCTCCTCGATCCAGACCACCCCGGTGCGCTTCTCGCGCAGGCGGGCCACGAGGCCCTCGACCTCGGCCTTGATCTCGGGGGTGTCGGGAGCGCCGGCGCACAGGATGACCTGGACGTCGTCGGGCAGCTGCTCGCAGGCGCGCAGCAGGTGGGGCAGGCCCTTCTGACGGGTGATGCGTCCGACGAACACGACGGTGGGGCGGTCGGGGTCGATGCCGAGCCGTTTGAGGGTTGCGGCGGCCGCGGCGTCGGTATCCTCGCCCTGCGGGTGCCTCCAGGCATCGAGGTCGATGCCGTTGTGGACGACCTTGACGCGTTCGGGGTCGATGGCCGGGTAGGAGCGCAGGATGTCCTCGCGCATGCCGTTGGAGACGGCGATGATGCCGGAGGCGGCCTCGTAGGCGGTTTTCTCCGCCCAGGAGGACAGGGCGTAGCCGCCGCCGAGCTGCTCGGCCTTCCAGGGGCGCAGCGGCTCCAGGGAGTGGGCG
>CAUVMS010000201.1:0-3987 GCA_963552815.1 uncultured Actinomyces sp.
CCATGGCGGTCAGGGCCACGGTGTCGCGCGGGGGCGGCACGTCGGCGATGAGGGCCTCGGCGGCCTCGATGCGGAAGCGGGGCTTGGAGGTGCGGGCCGGGGCGCCGCGGCGCAGCCAGGCCAGCTCCTTGCGCAGGAGGTTCTCGCGCTTGACGGCGGCCAGGGCGGCCTGCCGAGCGCGCTCGGCGCGGGCCAGGACGTAGGCGGCGTACCCGCCGTCGTAGGTCTCGATGCGGCCGGCCACCTGGGGGCGGCCGCCTCCGGGGTCGACGCCGGGGACGACCTCCCACACGTTGGTGCAGATGGCGTCCAGGAACCAGCGGTCGTGGGTGACGGTGACCAGGGCGCCGGAGCTGCGTCCTCCGGAGCCGGAGAAGCGGGCCTGGAGGTGGCGGGCCAGCCAGTCCACGCCCTCGACGTCGAGGTGGTTGGTGGGCTCGTCGAGGATGACGATGTCGGCGCGGCGGGTGAGGACCGCGGCCAGGGCGACGCGGCGGCGCTGACCACCGGAGAGGGTGGAAACGTCCGCGTCGAGGTCGAGGTCGGCGATGAGTCCGGTGTGGATGTCGCGCACGCCCGCATCGGAGGCCCACTCGTGCTCGGGAGTCTGGCCGTGGATGGCAGTGCGCACGGTGGCGCCTGGAGGCAAGTCATCGGCCTGGCTGAGGAGAGCCACGCTCACGCCGCCGGTGCGGGTGACGCGTCCGCCGTCGGGCTCGCGCCGGCCGGCCAGGGCCGCCAGGAGGGTGGACTTGCCCGCGCCGTTGGGGCCCAGGACCCCCACGCGGGTGCCGTCCTCAAGCCCCAGGGTGACCTCGTCCAGGAGCAGGCGGGAGCCGACCGTCAGGCGCAGGTTCTCCACGCCGAGCAGGTGCGCCATCAGCCCACCACCCTTGCGCCGGCCACGGGGGCGTCGGCGCGCAGGACGTCGGCGACCAGGCCCGAGGCCATCAGGGCGCGTGAGACCCGCTGGGCGCTGCCCGGGTCCTCGACCAGGGCGGCGATGGTGGGGCCGGAGCCGGAGACGATGGCGCGCAGAGCCCCGGCCTCCTCGGCCACGGCGATGACCCGGGCCAGCTCGGGGCGCAGGTCGAGGGCAGCGTCCTGGAGGTCGTTGTGCAGGCAGGATGCCAGGGCACGCGCGTCCCCGGCGCGCAGGGCCGCAGTGAGGGCCTCGGGCACGTCCCGCACGGCGGGCTCGGTGAGGCCGGAGGCGCACAGCTCGTCGAAGCGACGGAAGACCACAGGCGTGGACAGGCCCTCCTCGGACAGGGCGAAGACCCAGTGGTAGGAGCCCCGGGTCATAATCGGGGTGACGAGGTCGCCGCGGCCGCTCCCGACGGCGGTGGCCCCGGTCAAGGGGAAGGGCACGTCGGCCCCGAGGCGGGCGGCCAGGGCGGAGAGCTCGGTCAGGGAGAGGTTCGTGCCCCACAGGACGTTGCAGGCCACCAGGGTGGCGGCGGCGTCGGCCGAGCCTCCGGCCATGCCCCCGGCCGCGGGGACGCGCTTGCGCAGGAGAAGGTCGACGCCCTCGCTCACGCCGGTGGCCTCAGCCAGGAGCTCGGCGGCGCGTACGGCCAGGTTGGAGGCGTCGGTGGGGACGGCGTCGTCGGGCTCCTCCAGGGTCAGGGTGACGGTGCCGCGGTCCCGTGCCGACTGGCGGCGGGCGGTGACGGTCTCGATGAGGCGGACCGCCTGGAAGACCGTGATGAGCGGGTGGTAGCCGTCGGGGCCGGGGGCGCCTGCGGACAGGAAGAGGTTGACCTTGCCGGGGGCCTCGACGCGCACGGAGCTGGCCGAGCCGCTGCGGGGCGACGTCGAGGGATCGCGAGGACCAGTGTGACCGCCGGGGACGGCGCGCAGGTGGGTCATGGCTGCTCCTGTGAAGTGACGGGAGGCGTCGGCGCGGCGGGCTCATCGGCGTCGACGGGATGCAACGCCTCGGCCAGGGCGGCGAAGGCGGTGATGTCGAGGGTCTCGCCGCGCCGTGCGGGGTCGATGCCGGCGGTGCGCAGGGCGGACTCGGCGACGTCGGCTCCCCCGGCCATCCTGGCCAGGGCCTTGCGCAGGGTCTTGCGCCGTTGAGCGAAGGCGGCGTCGACGACGGCGAAGACCTGCTCGCGGGTGGCGCGGGTGGCCGGGGGCCGACGGCGGACGAGCTCGACGAGGGCGGAGTCGACGTTGGGCACGGGCCAGAAGACGTGACGGGAGATGGTCAGGGTGCGGCGGGCGGCGGCGTACCAGGCGGCCTTGACGCTAGGGACGCCGTAGGTGCGCGAGCCGGGCTCGGCCGCGAGGCGGTCGGCGACCTCGGCCTGGACCATGACGGTGACGGCCCTCAGGCTGGGCAGCGCCTCCAGGACCGTGAGCAGGACGGGAACGGCCACGTTGTAGGGCAGGTTGGCCACGAGGCGGGTGGGCGGGGGCTGCCCGGCTCCCCCCAGGACCTCCGGTCCGGTGATGCTCAGCGCGTCAGCCTCGATGACGCTGAGGCGACCTGCGGCCTCGGGCATGCGGTCGGCGACGGTGACGGGCAGGGCACGGGCGAGGGTGGGATCGATCTCGACGGCGACGACTCGCGCCCCGGCCTCCAGCAGGGCCAGGGTCAGGGAGCCCAGGCCCGGACCGATCTCCAGGACGGTGTCCCCGGGGCGCACGTCCGCGCTCCTGACGATGCGTCGCACGGTACCGGCGTCGTGGACGAAGTTCTGGCCCAGGGTCTTGGTGGGGTGGATGCCCAGCGCCTGGGACAGGCCGCGGACCTCGGTGGGCCCCAGGAGACCGGCGGCCCGGGATCCCGGGGACGTCCCGGATTCCTGCGGATCGTGAGGGTCCTGCTGCTGGGGGTGGTCCGCACAGGCGGGGTCGGATGAGACCTCGGAGGTGGTCTCGCAGGCTCCCGCAGGCTCTGAGGCGCCCGAGCTGGCGCCTCCTGCCGGGGGCACCTGTGAGTCGGGTGCCGGCAACGTCATGGGGACACAGTAACCGGCGTCCACCTTTTGTCACTGTGAGATATCTGGGAACATGCCGCATGCGGGCTGGTCGTCGGGTGGTGCGGCCGTGTGAGGCCGGCGGGCCAGCGCCGGTGCGGCACTACCGATTCTCCCACGGCTGCCGCCTCAGTTGTGCCGTCTCATGAGTTCTGAGAGCTTCGGATGTCATGACGTCTGAGACAGGGGTGGGGGTGGGTTGTCCGAGCGCAAACGAACCGGTGACAGAAAACTGCATGATTCGAACGTTGTCGTCCGTAGAGTCAGGGTGCGGGAGACCCTTTGCGACAGATATGGACACTCTGGCCCCTCTGCCTCTGAGGGCGCCCGACCAGCCTGCGCCTCCAACCGGAGGCCCCAAGCGGGCTACTGCACGAACCTCGGGTCCTACTGGCCGACAGGTGGGTGTACTCCACGAAGGGCCGGGGCTCTGTCTTGTCTCCTCATTTCTGAGACATGTGAGTGTCATGGTTTCTGAGATGCTCGCTCGGGCGGGAATCCGGGGTGGGTTGGTGGTGCTGGAGGCGGGGGTGGGCCACTTGGATGCGGCCGGGTGGGGTGTCGGTGTCCACGACGCTGACATCAGCCCCGCACCGGCGATGCGTGCCGAGGAGAAACCGCAGCATTCCAACGATTCCCGCTGGGCGCGTTGACGATTGGGCCCGTTAATGTCAGCGCTGTGGACACTAAACCGCGGGACTGATCGACTCTGCGGGGTCGTGGTAGCGGGGCCGGGCGCTCCCGGTCGGGGTCGGCCGTGCCTTGGCCTGCCGGCCCTCCTTGCGGTTCCTGTGCAGGGGCCCGGAGGCCATGGATCAGCACCGGCTCCAGGTTTCGGCCCACTCCCGCCCCGGGCCGGCCTGTACTGCACGAAGGTGGGGTGGCACTGGCCAGGGGTTGTGCGTACTGCACGAGCCCCGGCCCTTCGTGGAGTACACCCGACCCTCCTTCAGTAGCACCCCACCCTCGTGCAGTACGGGCGAGCACTACCGCAACG
>CAUVMS010000202.1:0-3971 GCA_963552815.1 uncultured Actinomyces sp.
AGGACTTGAGCCGGATGCGGATCTTCTGTCCCGCCATGGCGCCTAACCTCTCTTGTACTTGCTTCTGGCCGGTCCACGCGCTCGGGCGTGTCGCTGGGCGACGCACACCGCTCCGTTGTCAGGAGGCGGTGAACCGGTCTGGACACACGGAAACCCGTTCAGGAGGAACGGGTCCGTCAGAATGAATCCCGGGGAACCCCGGGGCGGCACAACCAGGAGCATGCGCAAGCGCGCCCCGTGGCCGGCCGCATTACGCTATCAGGGCCTGCACGGGCAGCGAAACCCGAGATGAGGCCTAGAGGCTGTGAGTCCGCCCACTGTCCCCCGCGCTCGGGCGTGTCGCGCCCACCACCGGGATCTCCACGGTCTCGATGAGCTCCTGAACATCTGATTGACCAGACGGCTGCGACAGAGACGCGATCTCCTCCAGAAGCCTCAGGTTCTCCTCCTCAGAGATCTGCGGCGGAACCGGCAGGTCGGTGAACCAGCGCCGGGGCTCCACTCCGGCGTCGTCGTCCATCCAGATCTGCATCTGCTCCTCCCAGGTCTGGGGCCGCGGCTCCTGGTCCTTGTCACGCCTGAGAGCCAAGGCTCTTTCCTTGCGCTCCCTGGCCCGAGCGGCTGCGTAGCCCGAGCGCCACAGGTACAGGCCGACGACGATCAGCCCGGCCACCAGCGCGATGATCCACCAGGGGAAGGTGGGGACCTCGGGCCGTTTGCCGGCAGCTGCGACGTCGCCGGCGGGGGTGGGGTAGATGCGCTCACCGGTCAGCAGGATGCGGTGGGTGTTGATGCCCAAAGGCGTGCAGGTCACCAGGGTGAGCAGGTCCTTGCCCGCCTCGGCGCGCAGGGCCTCAGTCTCCTCGGGCTCGACGACCTTCGTGCTGGTGACCCGGTAGGTGAGGACCTCGCCGAAGACCTCGACGATAAGACTGTCACCGTTCTTGACCTTGTCCAGGTTGGTGAACATGGTGGCCTCAGCCAGGCCGCGGTGCCCGGTGATGACCGAGCGCGTACCCGCTCCTCCGACCGGCAACGAGGTGCCCTCCAGGTGTCCCAGCCCCTTGAGCAGGGTGTCGTCGGCGGTGCCGTGGTAGACGGGAAGGTCCAGGGAGATCGAGGGGATCTTGAGGCGGGCCATCAGCCCCTCGTCGTTCGCCTTGAGGATCGAGGTGTAGCTCAAGGAGCTGTCCGAGCTGGAGCCGGCACCGGTGGGGACGTGGTTGTTGGCCTCCAGGACGGCACCGGAGGAGAGCGCCTCGTTGTAGGCGTGCGCCTGGGCGATCTGGGTCTTGGCGTCGGGGCGGACGCTGTCCACCTGGGCGGAGTAGTCGGCCGTCACCTTCGACTGGTTGTACTGGGCGATCCATGAAGCCGCCGTCGGGTAGGCCAGGAGCCCCATGCCTACGATCGCCATGGCGGAGGTGACCAGGGCGGAGATCGACAGGCGCCAGGCCCGGGGGCGGCGGTGCTTCTGGGCGCTCGAGGCGCGCGAGCGCGGTGGCCGGTCGGTGCGGGACATGCGTGCGGTCCGAAAGATCATGGCTGCCTCGTGCGCTTCCAGAGTCGTTGTGGGGTCAAGGGTGCGGGATCGCACCTGATGGTGCGGGCACCCGACGGACCGTGGCTCGTCGGGCGCCCGCACCGCTGCCGTTCGGGTCACGACCTCGCGCGTGAGGCTCGGCCTTCTCGGCGGTGACCGCCGGCTGAGGCCCACGAGTCTCAGCCGGCGGCGGTTGTCATCAGGAGGAGAGCTCCGCGGCCTGCTTGCGCTCGCGGTAACGGGCCACGAGGACGGAGCCGACGGCGATCATCAGCAGGGCCGCACCGGAGGCGGTCAGGATGAGCATGCCATTGGCACCGGTCAGAGGCAGCCCCGGAACCGCCTGCTTGGTGTTCTCAATGACGACGTTATCCGTGGCGTCAGCACCGGACCTGACCTTGATGGCAGTGACGGCATCATCGCCGGAGGGAAGAACGAACCCGGCAGGGGCCTTGGTCTCCACCAGCACGTAGCAGCGCTCGGTGGCGTTCACCTGGTTGTCCCGATTCGCCCCGTCGACGGAGTCGGAGATGAACAGGCCCTTGACGTCGATGGTGCCGTCGTCACCCGTGGTCAACGTGGTCTTGCCGCCCACGGAGATGGCCTCCCCCTCCTTCTCCTTGGAGCAGGTGCCCGCATACGCGTCCTTGGCCTTGAACAGCTGGAACTCAGCACCCTTGAGGCCGGCCTTGCTCTGAGCCTTGTCCTTGGTGTCCACCTTCGTGATCACCAGGTCCCCCCAGCGGGTCACCACCTCGTTGGAGGTCGGAGGATCAGCAGGGTTGGCCGGAGGCTCCTCCGGAGTCGGGGGCTGCTCGGCATAGACGGTGTCAGTCAGCACCTGAGCCGTATTCCTGATAGAACCATCACCCACGGAGGTCACCTTGCCCTGGAAGGTGGCGGACACCTTCTTGGTGGCAGCAGCCTTGAGCTTCACCAGACCTGAGGCGGTGAAGGTGACGGTCACGGTCTGCCCATTGGTCGCCACCGTGTAGTCGGAGGCCTCGAGCACCGTCCCCTCGAGCGTGACCTCAGTGGCGGTCACCTCTGACAGGCGCGCGTCCAGGGTGTCCTTGATCTGGAAGTACTTGTAGTGGGACGTGGCGTCGAGGGTCGCCAGCTCAGAGCTCACCGGGAACCTGACGAGGGAGCCGACGCCGTAGCCGTTGACCTTCTGTTCCTGAACGCTCTTCTCAACGTCAATGGCCTCGTTCTTGGGGTAGACGTTGACATCGTAGAGCCACGTGCCATCCGCGCCCTGGGCTGCGGTGTTCGGGTGAGGAATCGTCACCACGAAGGGCTTGGCCTTCTGGATGACGTCACCGGGAGCCTTGGTCTCACACACGAGATAGGCCTTGACCGGCATGCCGGAGATCGTGGCGACACCCTGGTCATTGGTCTCAGAGGAGGGCAGGCCACTGCCCAGCGTGTGCCCTGCCAGCGTGGGAGCGGCAGGGTTGGTGCAGGCGCTGTCCGGCACCCCGCTCTGGGACAGGGCACTGATCGTGTCCCAGCCCGCGGGGTCCTTCAGATTGACATCGGTGATCGGGTAGGCGGTGAAGACGACGCCCGGGACAGGCTCACCCTTGTCCGCATTGTTCGCAGCGGTGCCGTCGGGGGCGCCGATGGGGTTGCCGTTTCCGGTGAGGTGCTTGTGGATCGTCAAGGAGCCGACGGCGTTGTCCTTGATGTTTCCGTAGTTGGGGTCCTCAGCCTGAGCCGTGGAGGCCAGGCCGAGGAGGGCCAGAGTGAGGGCACCGGCCGTGGCCACGGCCCGACGCCCCAGCGTGCTGGCGTTGTGCTTCATGGGTTGGGACTTCCTTTCACTGTGCGCCGTGAGGAGATACGGACGCATGGCAGAAGGCTGGATAGGGAGTACGTTCGCCGGTGGACGGCTCCGTCCTGTCCGGTGGTGTCACCGGACAGGACGGAGCTCCTGACGAGTGACGACGGGAAGATCAGTCGAGGTTGCGGTGACAGCGCCTCCTTAGAAAGTCCCGTGATGACAGCGAGACCGGAACAGTGCTGGAGCCACTGGCTCATGTACGCCTGTGTCCACACACCCTGGTTACGACCGATAAACTAGCCGAAGTACAGAAGAAAAACGGGGACGGTAATGGATCTGAAATCGTCCGTTACTTCATTGCGACGCTATTCATTACGCTCGCGTCACAGCCTTTACGCATTGTGTCATTCGCGCGACTATTCACATTCTCGGTCAGCCCGGCCAGCGATCATGCGGCAGGACACAAAAGACCTCCCCGGTCAGAACTCGAGTTCTGACCGGGGAGGTCTGGTGCTACGCGGAGGCGCGGAGCGTCAGTGGGTCACTTGATGACCTTGGTGACGCGGCCGGAGCCGACGGTGCGGCCACCCTCACGGATGGCGAAGCCGAGGCCCTCCTCCATGGCGATGGGCTGGATGAGCT
>CAUVMS010000203.1:0-3940 GCA_963552815.1 uncultured Actinomyces sp.
GTGGACCCGGTGGGCGGCGGCTGCGACGACGTCGGAGAGGACCGCTGAGGCGGTCGGGGCTCCTCCCGCTCCCTGACCGTAGAACATGAGGCGCCCGGCGCTCTCGGCCTCGACGAGGACGGCGTTGTAGGCGCCGTGCACGCTGGCCAGGGGGTGGTCGTTGGGTACGAGGGCGGGGTGGACGCGCACGGAGACGCCTTGGGCGTGCTCGTCCTCGCGGCGCTGGGCGATGGCGAGCAGCTTGAGCTCGCAGCCCGAGGCGTGGGCCTCGCGGATGTCGTCGGCGGTGATCTGCCGGATGCCCTCGACGGAGACGTCGTCGAGGCCCACGCGGGTGTGGAAGGCGAGGGAGGCGATGATGGCGGCCTTGGCGGCGGCGTCCAGGCCGTCGACGTCGGCGGTGGGGTCGGCCTCGGCATAGCCGAGCTCCTGGGCGGTGGCCAGGGCGGTCTCGAAGGACAGGCCCTTGGTGCTCATCTCGTCGAGGATGTAGTTGGTGGTGCCGTTGACGATGCCGAGCACGCTGGTGACGCGGTCGCCGGCCATCGACTCGCGCAGTGCGTAGACGACCGGGATGGCACCGGCGACAGCGGCCTCGTAGTAGAAGTCGGTGTCGGCCGCGGCTGCAGCCGCGTAGAGCTCGGGGCCGTGGGCGGCGATGAGGGCCTTGTTGCCGGTGATGACGCTGGCCCCGGCCCTGAAGGCGGCCAGGATGAGGGTTCGGGCCGGCTCGATCCCGCCGATAAGCTCGATGACCAGATCGTTCCCGGTGGCGACGGCGGTGGCGTCATCGGTGAGGAGGTCTCGGGGCACCGTGGTGTCTCGTGGTGCGTTGACGTCGCGCACGGCGACGCCCGTGATCTCAAGGCGCGCACCGGAGCGGGCGGCGAAGTCATCGGCCTGCTCGGTGAGCAGACGAATCACCTGGCTGCCGACGGTCCCGGCGCCGAGGACGCCGACGGTGAGGGTGCGCTGGGCGGGGGAAGAGTCCTGAGCCACGAAATGACCACCTTGCTGTGTTGCGTGCCGCGTGCGGGCACTTCGACTGCGTGATGCGATGGAGCCCGGAGAGGCGGAGACATCCGACCGGTTGTCCGACCGTCCTGGCCACCGCTGCGGGCCAGCATAAGGGTCATCGGCCTCGGAGCGCTCGCGGGTCCGTCTGCGAATACGTGGTGAGCTCACCATCTCGGCCCACGAAGGGCGGTCGACCGGGTTCCGGGCGGCTCACCGCGACTGCGAGACTCACAGCGACGGCTTGACAGTGAGGGGCTCAGTGAGGGGTCTCAGCGGCGCCAGATGATCTGCTTGAGCAGTCGGCCAATGACCCGCCCCAGGCCCATGGGCATCGGGGACGCCTCGTCGTCGGCCCGGCCCCAGGCCGGGGGCGGCTGCTCCAAGGAGGAGACGAAGGAACTTAGAGAGGAGGGTGAAGACGATGTGACTGCGCTCATGGCCCCAGGTTAGGAAGGAGCTCAGGGTGGCCGTGACCCTCGGGAGAACGATTCAAGGGGAGGAGATCTCCTCCCTTCGGCCGACACGATGCCACGGCGCCTCCTGCTTCCGGACACGGGCGGAGTCATACCGGTGGCATACCGGGGAGGCAGCTGCCCAGGAACAGGAGCGCAGCGGCTCCCTCCCGGATGATCCGGGAGGGAGCCACTGGTCTTATGGAGGGTTCAGGCTCGAGAAGCGGTTACCCGCGTTCAGGAGGCCTTGCGGCGGCGAGCCACCAGCAGGGCACCGCCACTCAGGCCGGCGCCGGCCAGGAGCAGGAGCGCAGCGGTGTTGGCACCGGTGTGCGCCAGCGGCGGGGTGCCGGTCGACTTGCCCGGGGTGGTGGCGGGCGGAACCGGAGCAGCCGGGGTCGTCGGCGGGGTGCTCGTGATCGGCGGGGCCGCGGTGGCCGGGGTCGTCGGCGTGGCCGTCGGCGGAGTCGTGGTGGTGGTCGTCGTGTTGGTCAGGGAGACCTTGACGACTTCCTGGTCTCGGATGGTGAAGGTGTTGGTGTTCTGACCGTCCACGGTGAAGACCGGCTCGCCCCAGCTGTAGCCGGAGGCAGCGGGCTGAGCCTTCGAGGTGTCCTCGCTCAGCGTGATCTTGGTGCCGACGGGGAAGGTGCCGTCGAAAGCGACGGGCTCACCCGGCTTGACCGTGATGGAGGAGGTGCCGGTGCGGCTCTCGCCGGTGGCCTTCTGACCCTCGGGAGCCTTCCAGTTCGGGTAGGAGCTGGCGGGCGCCGGCAGCTCGTAGGCGACGTCAACGACGAAGGAGGAGCCGACGGCCTGGGCTGCGACCTCACCCTGGATGACCTTGGTCACGTCGAAGGTACCAAAACCGGGCTCCATCTGGACCGAGATGTCGAAGTACTGCACATAGGACTGCTGCCGGCTGCTGGTCAGGTCCGTGCCCTGGAGGTTAATGGTGTTCTCGTAGGCAGCGCCCTGAGTCGCGGCGACGGCGTTGCCGTTGGCGTCCACGAAGAAGACCGGGTACTCCAGAGTGAAGTTGGTGCCGTTCTGGAACGGACCGGTCACCTCATAGGTGGCCGTGCGGCCGTCCTGGGAGTAGCTGGCCTTGATGTCGAAGTCACCGTACTGGGTGGTGGAGTCCTGGCCGGCGGCGTTGGTCAGCGGGACCATCTTGCCGTCCGCGGGGCGGAGGTTGAGGACCGTGCGGGTGGCGTCGGCCTGGTTGAAGCTCATGCCTCCACCGAGGGTGTCAGTGAAGACGATGGTCTGCCGGGAGCCGTCGAAGGTCTTACCGAGCTTGCCACCAGTGATCTGGTTGGTCCCGAAGTTCACACCCCAGGTCAGCTCCTTGTAGTTGTTGTAGAAGCTGGAGGCCCATTTGGTGAGCTCCCAGTCGCTCTCCCGAGGGCCACCGATACCGCCGCCACCAGGCAGGGGGACAGCGGTCACCACACCGTTGGCGGTGAGGTCGACGGTCTGCGCGTCGGTGGTCTTGGCGACCGCCACCAGGGCGGAGCCGGAGCCCTTGAAGTTGTGGAAGCCGGCGGCCTTCAGCTCGTCAACCTTGGAGTTGAAGGTGCAGGTGACCTCCCTGACGGTGAGGGAGCAGGTACCGACCTCGACCTTCTTGCCGTCGTAGTCGACGCTCATGGGGTAGGTCGTGTTGTTCTGCAGGTTGGTGAAGTACTCACCCAGACCGATGGTGAAGGAGTCGCCCGACTTGAGGTTGGCGTCGACACCACTCCAGTCGAAGCTCAGGCGAGCGAGGTCGTAGTAGAAGAGCCTCCCGTCCTGCTCGACGTTGTTGCCGTCCACACGCGTCAAAGACAGGTTGGTAACGTTGACGCTCTTGTTCTCGTCGGCACTCGCCTGGGAGGAGAGCTGAGACATGATCGCGACAAGGAAGAGAGCAAGGATGGCGACGAGTCCCCTCACCGCCCCTCGTGAGAGGGCCGGCCGAGAGGTGGCGCCCGTGGACATGGTGTTCATGGGATCTCCGGATTCCTGGCTTAGTTGATAAAGGTCTGCCTCGTGAACCATCACCGGACATTCCCACCATCCGCCCAGGAGGCGGGAAGAGTGTCCCGCGATGACCAAGGCCACTGTGTCACAAACCGACTGCTTGGGAGTAGTGAATACACGAAACACGCACTAGGTCACAGTTTCGACACAACTATGACCTAGGTTTCAGGCAACTCCTACCGCCGCTGTTTGTAGGTATTCCACAAGATTCGTGGGATGGGTCTGTGTTGGCACCGTGTTTCTCCTGCCAGGTAGACCGCACCACCGTTGTTCGAGTCCACCAAATTAACCGGCCCTCGCCTCTGTTGAGACGCAGTTCTGCCCAGAGTTCTCCCAGGTCAGCGCCGGTTTTGGCCCAGGCGCTTGAGGTTCTCCACAGAGGTTGACACATCCTGCTGCGCCTGCGGGGTTCCCAGCAGGTCATCCAGCTCCTGCCGGATCTCCAG
>CAUVMS010000204.1:0-3920 GCA_963552815.1 uncultured Actinomyces sp.
CGAACATCCAGGTGGGGCTGGAGGGCTGGGCCTCCGCCTTCTCCAGCAGGTCCTCCAGCTCGTCGAGGCTCAGTGAACCGGTGGCACTCAGACAGCGCTGGATGAGGGTCGCGCGTCCCATGTGTACCGCTACAGGGCGGATGGCTTGGACCGCGGCTACGGCCCCGTCGGCGTCGGTGAGCGTGACCTGTGACCAGGTGGGCAGCAGCGTGAACCGGGTGCCCAGCAGCTCGTTGAGCCGTTCAACGGTGGCCACCACGGCGTGGGTGGACTGGCCTGAGTCCAGGAGCAGAGCGACGGTTCGGGCGGTGAGCCCGGCCGCGCGCCGTCCCTCTGCTCCCGTCAGATGGCGGCTCAGACCTCGACCTCGGAGTAGACCGGCTGCCACATGGCGTCCTGGACCGCCTGGATGAGGTTGTCGTGACTCGCAGTGGCGACGCCGTCGGCCTCGGCCTGGCGGGCGACCGCGACGGCGACCGTCGCCGAGGAGGCGCGCAGGTTCTCCACTGGAGGGAGGAGGGATGCGCCCGGGCTGGAGGGATCGACCTGGCTCGCGACGGCCTGCGCGGCGGCGAGCAGCATACCGTCGGTCACCCGGCTCGCGCCGGAGACGATGACCCCCAGCCCCAGGCCCGGGTAGAGCAGGGCGTTGTTGCCCTGGCCGATCGTGAACGTGGTCCCCTCGTACTCGAAGGGCTCCACCGGGATGCCTGTGGCGACCAGCGCCTTGCCGCCGGACCAGGCGACGACGTCGGCGGGCATGGCCTCGATCCGCTCGGTGGGGTTGGACAGCGGCAGGACGATGGGGCGCTCGACGCCGCTGCTCATCCCCTCGATGACCTCGCGGGTGAAGGCGCCGTGGTCCGTGGAGGTCCCGATGAGGATCGTGGGATGAACCCGACGCACCGTCTCGAGCAGGCCGATTCTGCCGTGCTCGCGCGTCCAGTCCGCCACCTCGGAGGCCGGCCGTGCATAGGCCTGCTGGTAGTCGGGCAGGTTCTCCATGTCGTCGGTGACGAGGCCCGCCCGGTCGATGAGCCAGATGCGGGAGCGTGCCTCGTCGGGGCTGAGCCCGTCGCGGACCATGCCGGCGTGGATCTGGTCGGCCATGCCGGTGCCTGCGGTACCGGCGCCGTAGACGACCAGGCGCTGGTCGGCAAAGCCCTGGCCGGTGACCTTCATGCCGGAGATCACCGCGGCGATGACGATCGCGCCGGTGCCCTGCATGTCGTCGTTGAAGATGCGGTACTTCTCCTGGTTGGCCAGCAGGATGCGGCGCGCGTTGGACGGACCGAAGTCCTCGAAGTGGAGCAGCGCGCGGGGGAAGAGCTCGGCCGCGACGGACAGGTACTCGTTGATGAGCGCGTCGTAGCGCGCTCCGCGCACGCGCGCGTGACGGTTGCCCAGGTAGGTGGGGTCATTGAGGAGGGCCTCGTTGTCCGTGCCGCAGTCCAGGTTGACGGCGATCGTCCGCTCGGGGTGGATGCCAGCGGCCGCTGTGTAGACGGCGAGCTTGCCCACGGAGATGTCGGTGCCGTTGACGCCCCAGTCCCCGATCCCGAGAATCTCCTCGGCGTCGGAGACCACGAGCAGGTCGACGTCGTCGGGTCCCAGACCCAGGCCCTCCAGGGAGGGGCGCACGTCCTCGACGCGGTCCACGGACAGGTAGACGGCGCGCGACCGGCGGTAGTCGCGGCTCCACTTCTTGATGGCCTCGCCGACCGTGGGGTCGTAGACGATTGGCAGCAGCTCGGCGAGATGATCGGCGAGCACCCGGTAGTAGAGGACCTCGTTGGGGTTGTGGAGCTGGCCGAGGAAGACGTACTTGTCCAGGTTCGTGGGCTGGGTGGTCAGCTGTGCGTAGGTCCGAGCCGCCTGCTGGTCAAGGGTCTCGACGGCGGAGGGGAAGCGGCCGATGAGTCCGAGCCGGCGCCGCTCCTCCTCGGTGAAAGCGGTGCCGCGGTTGGTCAGGGGATCGGTGACGATGGTTGGTTTGGCCGGCATGCGGTCTCATCCAGAGTGAGCGGAGCCGATCGTCAGTTTAGTGACGATGCTGTTGGGTTGTGGAAGTAAACTAACGCTCGTTCTTCTGAGACGTCCACCGGTGCAGGTGCGATGGCGCGTCGGCCGAGGCAGAGCTCGGCGGCTGGCGAAGCCGCTACAGGTAACCGCACATGAGGGTGAAGGTCTCCTCGACCCTCTCGGCGCGGAGGTGCTCGGGGCGCTCGGCCGCCACCGCGTCCAGAATCGCCTCGAGAACGACGAGTGTGGCCACCCGTGTCCGGAACATCGCCTCCTGGGTGGCCAGCGGTGTCGTCAGAAGGATGTCCGCCAGGGGCACGAGCGGACCGGTGCGTCGGTTGGTCAAGAGGATCGAGGTGGCGCCGCGCTGGTCTGCCAGGCGTAGCAGAGCCTCGACTGGAACCGGGTGACGGTCGAAAGTCGCAGCGAGGACGACGGCGTCGGCCTCCAGCCCGGACAGGGCGTGCGCCCAGCGGTCGGGGCCGTCCAAGACGGTGACGCCGCCTCTGAGGTAGGAGAGCAGGAGACCGAAGTACTGCATGAGGGGCCGTCCCGTGGCGACGGCGCCCAGGTAGAGGGGGCGGCTGGCGTCGCTGACCAGCGCGCAGGTGCGGGCGAAGGCCTCCGTGTCGATTGCGGAGGAGCATCCGGAGAGCACCTCCTGCGCCGCGCTGACGCGCCGCTCAAGGACGGACTGGGGCGACGGCGCAGCGTCGTCGTGCATCCGTCGGAGGCGTTCAACCGGTAAAGACAGCTCCTCGCGCACGCCGGTGCGCAGGCTGCGACTCATGGCGCGGAAGTCGGAGTATCCGAGCTTGCGCGCCAACCGGCCCACCGTCGCCGAGGAGACCCCCACGGCGCAGCAGACCTCCTCGAGGTTGAGCAGGGCAGCGCCGGGCAGGTTGTCCTCGTAGAAACGGGCGACGTCGAGCTCGCGTGCGGTGAGGCGGGCGGACGCGAGCCTGTTCAGGAACGGACTGTCCTCAGATGGCTCCACAGCGTCAAAATTAATCGGAGTCGCCGGGGCGGAGCCCGTCACCCACGTTCGCAGGAGATCCCCACGCTATCGGATGCGTTGTGCGGGTCTTGCGAGGTCCGGAGGGCAGCCTGTGGGACGGTGATCCGGCACCTGACGCAGGTGCCGGTGGGGGCGGATGCGCACGTAGCTGCGGTGCGCCTGCGGCGCGTGGCCTGCGCTTCCTGGCGGTGCCTGTGGCGACAGGACGCCTCGTTTCTGGCCCGTCCCAGAATGCGGCTGACCCGCTCGACAGTCGCATAGGGGCTGCGAACTCGTGATCTTGAGCACGTGTGGTGCCGCACCGCAAGAGCTGGCAGGTACGTCACGGTGATCATCGTCCTAGCTCCCGTACGTCTCGAGGCGGGGCCAGTGCGCCTGTTGGGCGCGGCCTGGGTCGGTCCGAGAAGATCCTCGGGACCCGGCTTGCCCAGACGCGGCCAGGACGTTCTGGCCTACTTTGACCGCCCCTACCTTACCTACCACGCCCTCAGGCGCGAAGAGCCAGGAATCTGCACCCGTAAGCGCAGGATGTCCCTGGCCAGGAGGGGTGGTGTCGACTCCAGGAATAGGCCAGTCCCCGGAGGCGTTGGTCGCAGTGGAACCGATCAGTATCCGCAGCCTCGAAAGGGAAGCACATGGCCACCATCGACATCACGGGTGAGCAGTTCAACGAGACCGTCCGCGGCGAGGGCATCACGCTCGTCGACTTCTGGGCCTCCTGGTGCGGTCCGTGCCAGCGTTTCTCCCCGATCTACGAGAAGGCCTCCGAGGCCAACCCGGACCTGACCTTCGCCAAGGTGGACACCGAGGCCGAGCAGGGCCTGGCCAGCGCCCTGGGCATCTCCTCCATCCCGACCCTCATGGTCTTCCGCGACGACGT
>CAUVMS010000205.1:0-3850 GCA_963552815.1 uncultured Actinomyces sp.
GCATTCGGCCCAGTCGCCCGGCGGGCGCATGCCCAGCAGGACGCCGGGGCGGGGCGAGGCCCAGCCGTCGGCGAACGCGGCCGCGCGCAGGGCATCGCGCTCGGAGCGCCGGGTCTCGGGGATGTCGTAGATGACGATGTGGAAGCGGCCCTCCCAGTCGGGTCGACTTATGAATCTCTGCTCGATGGTTCGGTAGCGCCTCAGGAACGTGCCGTTCAGGGCGTAGGCGGTCTGCCTGCCGCGGCGGTGGGAGACGAGTCGGCCGTCGGCCACCGCGCGGGCGAGGTAGGAGCGCGCGCCCGAGGCGCTCATGTTCAGTGCGCCGAAGACCTCGACCAGGTAGGAGCCGGGCAGCTCCTCGACCTCGCACAGCCCGTACAGGAAGGCGAGGGTGCCGCGGCCGACGGCGGAGGGGCGGGAAGCGTGTGCCATGCCCTCATCCTGCGCCCGTCGCGCCCGGATGAGGGGCGGATGCGGGGATTGGCGGACGGGGCGGGCGCGAGGGGCGGCGCGGCTCCGGTGGACACGGGGCGCGGCACCGCACTACCGTTGAGTCTCAACCTGATCACGAAACGTGAAGAAAGCGAGCACTGATGACGCAGCGGAAGAAGCCCGGCCGTCTCCCCGCCCCCGGCGGATCCCGCCCGCCCCTGAGCCGGGCCGAGGCCTGGCGCGAGGTGGGGCTCGCCGTCGCGGTGCTCTGGGCCGTGCTCGGCGGGGCCTGCTTCTTCGCGGGAGCTCAGTGGGTCTACGACTCGTGGGGCACGAGCCTGAACGCGGCCCTCATCATCGACGTCATCTTCCTGGCGGGCGTGCTCGTCGTCATCGGCTTCGTGTGGTGGCGCCAGCGCCTGCACGGCGAGGGCCTGCGCGAACTCGGATGGGGTCGCCCCACCCGCGGGGCGGCGGCGGCCGTCGCCGTCGTCTACGGGCTGGCATGGGTGGCGATGAGCTACGCGCGCGGCGGGAATCCCCTCGCCTGGTCGTGGCAGCGCCCCATTATGATGGGCGTCGGCGTGATCCTCGCCTTCGGGGAGGAGATCGCGGTCCGCGGCCTCATCCTGGACCGGCTCGAGCGCTGCGGCACGGGCCGCCTCGTCCAGATCGTGACCACCGGGGCCGTCATGGGCGTCTACCACGGCGTCGTCGGCCACCACGTCTGGCCCTCGTACATGATCTCCAGTTTCGTCCTGTTCGGGCTGCTCTCGGCCCTCTACATGTACGGCAGGAGGAGCCTGACCCCGCCGCTCATCGCGCACGCCATGACCCACTTCCTGGGCGACCCGGCCCTCATGCGGGGCATCCTCTACGGCGTCGCCCTCGTGGGGTGAGGGGCGCGGCGGACGACGGCGGGGCTCGTGTCCCGGCTCGGGGCAAGCGCATGCTGCGATAGGGTGGGGCAGTCCCGCCTCACGCGCCGCAGCCCGAGGAGCGCTCATGAAGCCCAAGGATCCCGACACGTTCATCGATATCGGCGTGTCGATCACGAGACTGCTTCTCATCGCCTCCGGGCAGGGAACGGCGGCCAGTCTGATCGGCGAGGGCGCCGGGCTGCTCAAGAACCTCAGGAGCGGAGGGCAGCGAGCGGTCTCCGCCGAGAAGATCGCCGCCGACGTGGCCGCTCGACTGCCCCGGGAGAGTTGGGATATCTCCGAGGCCGATTGGCATGCGGCGGCGACCCATGTCGCGCCGCTCATCGACCGGCTCTCGGAGAAGGACAGACTCGCCGCGGGCTATGACGGGACGGCGCTCCGCCCGGTGCTCCTCGATCTGGGCGGTGAGGAACGACGGCGCAAACTGGCGGATGAGTCGGCCAGGCGGGCCTTCGACTGGGTTCTCGATGTGGCGTGCCAGCGCATTGCCGATTTGTTCACCGAGAAGGAGGCGCTGGCCTCTCTTCTTAAAAAGGTTAATGAGGACTGCGCCAGGCTTCAACGGATTGAGCGATTACTCGATCGCCCAGGGGTTCAGGAGACCAGCGTCGTCATTACTGATCACATCGAGGTGCTCCGTCATCTCGTCCCAGATGCTCTGGTGGATCGCGAGCAGGAGTTGGCCGATCTCGAAGCATTTGTGCGCAATTCGGACGGTGTCTGGTACGCCATGGAGGCGGACATGGTCAGCGGCAAGACCACCGTCATGGCGTCCTTCGCGCTGAACCCGCCCGATGACGTGCACATGGCGTCCTTCTTCATCCGTCGCATTGGTGGCGATGGGAATGACAGAGGGCGTTTCGCCTTCGTCATGGGTGCGCAGCTCGCGAAGATTCTTGGACACGAGTACACCGAACCCGTACGTGATCCAGCTCAGTGCACTGAGTTCCGTCAGTTGCTGCGTCGAGCGGCGACGGCGTCCCGCTCCGCAACCGTCCCCCGGACCCTGGTCCTCCTCATTGACGGAATTGACGAGGACTCCTACTTCGAGAATCCAGACGGGGCGGATGCCAAGTCGATCCTATCTTTGCTGCCGCGACGCCTTCCCGAGGGGGTGAAGATCATCACTGCGTCGCGCCCCAACCCGCGTCTGCCGGAAGACGTCCTTTGCGATGCGAATAGGAGAATCGTCTCCCTGAAACCCTCTCCCATCGCCGAGAAGAGCATCAATAGAAAGGATATGAAGATATTCTTCAAATCCGATATCGCCGTGGATATCGGAGCATTTCTGGCGGCTTGCGGTGGTGTCCTCACCGTGGAGGACTTGCGTAGGCTCCTCACCATACGTGGATATCAAAGGATTCTCACTTGGGATGTGAGAGGACATGTGGGCCGATCACCGGGGCGTATACTGACGCCCATCAATGTCGGATTCGGCGGTCAGGAGGTCCTGGCCTACCGTCTGGGTCACGACGTCGTGACGCGCGCCGTCATTCGGGAGCTGGATCCGGACTCCTTCGGGGAGGGCGACGAACCGGAAGACGAACGCTGGTGGGCGCCGATCCGCGAGAAGGCGCTGGCTCCCTACCGCGCGATCATCCGGGACTGGGTGAAGAAGTGCGCCAGCGCCAGCGGGGGTTGGGGCAAGAGCACTCCCAGCTATGTGCTGAGTGGAGCCTGCTTCGACCTCATGCTTAACGATAAGAAAGATGACGGTTCTTCTGTTCGAGTTGTTCTCGACCAGGGCAGGTACAATGAGATGCGGCGTCGTTCCGGACGGAAGTCGCCTGTTCTACGAATGATCGATCGCGAGTGTTTCAAGACATTGGGCGCGAACCGCGGAGAACTCTCAGAAAATACGATGACCCCCCTTCTTGGGGTCGCCGAGTCGAGGAAGTTGCTTGTGCAAGCGTCGACTTATGTTCCTGGTTTGCTCAAACTTTATGTTTTGTATTTCAACATCACTCCCGAGGTTGCACTGGACGCGATCATGGCTGTTGATGACCCGAAGGACAGGCTGGACGCACTTAGAGAAGCGACGGAAACCGTCATAGAGTCTGGGTGCGACTATGTGTTCTTGACGCTTTTTCTCGATGTGATTAAATCTTTGGTGTTTTATCGAACTATTAGCGATGATGTTCTGCGTCTGCTAGTGGATGTTCTCGTGTTCATGGGCGATGCAACGAGTAACTCTAAGGCTGACGGAAAAGGGGGCGTCGATCCAGAAGGCTGGCCTAGCGAAGTTCTTGTTTCTATTAAAGTGGATGAGATTCTCTTGAAATTGCCGTCTTCGTTTGAGGGTGTCGACGGTTTGGGCGGGGGTGCTCATACGGTCGCACCTTTTCTTCTTATTGCTGAAGATGTGGCCGGGCGGATCGGGGATCCCCGGGTGCGTGTGGGGGCTCTGGTGGAGGTGGTGGGTGCGCTGGCCCGGGCGGGTCTGACCGATGAGGCCCTCGCCGCGGCCGAGCGGATCG
>CAUVMS010000206.1:0-3847 GCA_963552815.1 uncultured Actinomyces sp.
CCTTGGCGATGGTCACGCCGTCGTTGGTGATCGTGGGAGCGCCCCACTTCTTGTCAAGCACGACGTTGCGGCCCTTGGGGCCCAGGGTGACCTTGACGGTGTCGGCGAGGGTGTTGAGGCCGCGCTCCATGCCGCGGCGGGCCTCCTCGTCGAAGGCGATGATCTTGGACATTGAGTTTCCTCCACTGCGTGGTAGGTGGCGGCCGGTTGGTGCCCGCGACGGACGGATCGGTCCCCGGGCGTTCACGTCACGCCCGACGCCGGTCCTCACGTTCCAGCCTGTGTGGACTTGGTGCATTCGTAGATGCGTTGTCACTCGAGGACCCCGAGTGCTAGCCGCAATGCTGGCACTCTCGGCCCTTGAGTGCAAGGCGCTCAGATCTGATTCGTGCCGAATCCTCCGTCGGCGAAGTGACGTACGAGCCGGCCCGCAATACGCGGACCGGCTCGTACGGGCTGCGGTGGCGGTGAGCGGCGCGCCGCAGCGAGAGTCAGGATCCAGTGGCGGTGGGGAGGAGCCGGTTGCCCGTGATCCCTGGGCTACGCCTTGTAGTCAGCGCGCAGGATGACGACGATCGGGTTGGACTGCGCGTTCTCGGCGCTCTCCACGATGTTCGTGATCCCCAGCTTCTTGCCGACCTCCTCGGCCGCGGGGCGGTTCTCCGGGGAGCTGAAGTAGATCGTTGACTTGGCCGGCTCTGCGTTCTCGTAGATTCCGGGGGAGACCTCCACCACGGTGAAGCCCCCGTTGGTGAGCTTGTCGCTGGCGCCCTTGGCCAGGCCGTTGGTGTCGGTCCCGTTGAACACGGTGATCCCGGTGGTGAAGTCGACGTTGCCGGAGGCACTGGCCGACGCGCTGGCGCTGGGCTGGGCCGAGGAGCTGGCCGACTTGCCGTCGGCGGGCTTGGAGGCCCCGCCGGACTTCGCGTCCGAGCCCCGGCTCTTAGCGGCCTGTCCGTTCTGGGAGGGCTGGGCCGACGAGGCCGCGTCCGACGAGCCGCCGCCCGAGCCGTTGAGGAACAGCGTCACAGCGCCCCAGGCGAGCGCCGGGACAATGATGATGATGGCCAGCAGTGGCACCCAGCTGCGCCACCGAGGCACCTGAGCGCGGTGCACGCCCACGGGAACCGGACCTTCATCCTCGCCGACGTCGAACTCGTCCTCGGGGTAGTCATAGTTGCTCACCCTCTCAAGATACCGGTCCGAGCGCCGTTCGTGGGTATTGATCACTACGTCGGGCTCACAGAACCGGCGCATCGGGCGGGCAAGATCCTGCAAAGGCCGACGGCGGGCCGTTAGGCTCTCAGCGTGACGACCGCCAAGCCCCTGACCGAGCTCATCGACCCCTCCTGGGCACGCGCCCTGGCCCCCGTGGAGCCCACGATCCATGAGATCGGGGAGCGGCTGCGCGAGGAGGTGGCCTCCGGCGCCGGGTACCTCCCGGCGGGAACGGACGTGCTGCGCGCCTTCACCTACCCGATGGACGACGTGCGCGTCCTCATCGTCGGCCAGGACCCCTACCCCACGCCGGGCCATCCCATGGGTCTGAGCTTCTCCGTGGCTCCCGGCGTACGACCTCCGCGCAGCCTGGAGAACATCTTCCGCGAGCTGGTCAGCGACCTGGGCGTGTCCCAGCCGTCGTCGGGCGACCTGACGCCGTGGTCCCAGCAGGGAGTCATGCTGCTCAACCGGGTTCTCACCGTCCGGCCCGGGGCGCCGGCCTCCCACAAGGGCTGGGGCTGGGAGAAGGTGACACAGCGCGCGATCGAGGCCCTGGTTCAGCGCGGCGGCCCGCTCGTGGCGATCCTGTGGGGGCGTCCGGCACAGTCCCTGACCCCGATGCTGGGGCAGACGCCGATCATCGCCTCACCGCACCCGTCCCCGCTGTCCGCCTCGCGCGGGTTCTTCGGCTCACGCCCCTTCAGCCGCGCCAACACGATCCTCACCGAGATGGGGGCGACCCCCGTCGACTGGCGCCTGCCCTGAGGCGGCGCCCGGGTCAGCCCGGCCGCTTCAGCCCCTTTACCGCCGCCGAGCCCCACCACCGCCCCAGGTCGGGTCCGCACGGTCAGCCCGGCCGCCTCCCCACGACAGCACCGCCCCGTCCTCCCCCTCCGGCCGCTTCCCCACGACAGCACCGTCCCTGTCCTCCCTATCCTTGCGCCGATCTCTCGCGCTCCTAGGTGGACGCCCCGTTCTTCCCGCTCCTACTCCACGAGGGTCAAGGCTGGGCATCTCCTCGATCCCCACGCTCATGGTCTCCCGGCGCATATTCCTCAACGGTGCTCTCTGCGCACCCCTCGATCCCCACGCTCATGGTCTCCCGCTCCTACTCCACGAGGGTCGGGGCGTACTGGCCAGGAGTTGTCCACACTGCACGAGACCCCGACCCCCGTGCAGTACACCCGCCCCTCCCCCAGTAGCACCCCACCCTCGTGCAGTACGAGGCCCACCTGGCCGATCTCACGGCGATCCCTGGATCAGCGGCCTCCGGTCAGGCGGCCCGCAGCCCCATTGTCCTGTTTCCCGGAACTTGCACCCCAACGGCCGACGACGATCGTCCTCACCTCACGGAACAACCCTCAACCCGCTCCTCGGGGAAGCCGCCGCCCCAGCAACGAGGCCTCACGCAGGCCCTCCTCCAGCCTCATCCCCGTCCATGCCAGCCCTTGCCGGGGCCGTAGGCGTGCGACCTGATCCGGCGGGAACCTGGCGAGGATCGTCCTGCTGAGCCCGTCGGGCCGCATCAGATCACCGTAGGACACGCGCAGCACCGTCCACCCCTGCGCCTCGATCGAGTCCTGGCGCCGCTTCTCCTTCCACAGGTCCTCGGAGCCCTGGTACTTCTTCCTGCCGTCGGCCTCTAGGACGAGTCTCCACCCAGGCCAGCACAGATCCACCCACCAGCGTCCCTCGGGAGCGTCGATGGGGTACTGCACCTGCGGGATCGGCAGCCCCAGGACGAGAACCAGCCACCGCACCGCGCTCTCGAGCGCGGACTCGGCGAACGGCGTCGCCAGGCCGAGCACCGCCCGAGCCTGAGCCACCCCGCGGCGTCTCGGTTCACGCTCGAGCATGTGTGCCCATTCCTGCCTCACTCGCGCAATCGCCGGAGCGCACAACTCGGGCCTCTCCCGGTTCGGCTGGCAGCAGCGGCGCAGCACGGAGTCGGCGATGGACAGCGCATTGTGCGCGGGCTCGTCAAAGGCGCAGTCGTAGGCCGTGCGCACCGCCGTCGTCGTCACCGTCTGCCCTACGGACGCGATCTCTTCCGGTTTCAACACGAGACGTCGTCGCCACAGGGTGATGTCCCGGCAAGGAGAGGACTCCGAGGAGCCCTCTGGGACCGGAACGGGCGTGCCGCGGGCCGGAACCCAGATGCAGGGCAGAACGGTGTGGACCTGCCCTGGAGTACTGGACACCGCGAGGTAGACGTCAGGCTCCTGGGAGAACATGTCGAGCTCAAGCGCCAGGGCCGCTGAGGTGTGAGACAGATAGGCCGTGGAGAACTGGCTGCGCTGGGCAACCACGGCCCGCGCCAACGACAGGGTGTAACGGTGCTGCCAGCGCTCAGCATGAGGATCCGGTAACCAGTAGTGACCACGCGCCAAGCGGATCCAGGCAAGAGAGGGAAGACAGCCTCCACGGGAGCGGCGCGACGTATGCAGCAGGCGTGGGCGCAGATCGGGGGCAGAACCAGAGGGCAATGATCGTGGTGTCATGACTCAAGGCTGCGCACTACGACGTCGTCGGGCACTCGCTGCGATCAGCCCTGTGGATTGAGCACGCGTTTCCGCCCCTGTGGTCCCGCGTCGGGCCCGAAACTCCGCACTCCACGGGGGTCGGG
>CAUVMS010000207.1:0-3815 GCA_963552815.1 uncultured Actinomyces sp.
AGGAGGGTCGGGGGCACTCCAGGTAGGTGGGGCCTTCGTGCAGTACGCACAACCCTTGGCCAGTAGATCCCCACCCTCGTGGAGTAGGCCGACCCAGGGCGGGTGTAGGCCGGGGCCGGCGTCGAACCACGACCTCCAGGCTCCCGCGCGGGCACCAGAAGGGACCAGGTCGGGGAAAGTGAGGCCGGCCCCGGGGTGCGGGCCCCGGATTCGCCGCCATGACCCCGCGGAGTCGACCCCACAGGCAGCCCAGTGTCCACAGCGCTGACATCAACGATCCCACCGCCGAAGCACCCAGCGAGGATCGTTGAAATTCCGCGGTTTTTCTTCGGCGTGCGACGCCGGTGCGGAGTTGATGTCAGCACCATGGACACCCGCGATTCTTCAGACCTCACCCATTAAACCGCCATCGGTTCCAGGGCAACCGCCCCGACCCGAGCGAGCACCTCAGACGTCAGGGGACAAGCCAGGCTCAGCAGCCCGCTTGACAAGCCGCTTGCGCGCTCAGTCCTCCTCGCGCAGGCGGTAGGTGAAGGAGTGGGACTGCCCCACCGCCAGGGTGATGAGGTCCTCACCGCTGTTGAAGGCGTTGGGCGGGCAGGTCATGGGCTCGATGGCCACGCCCCGCCGGGAGAGCTCGTCGGCGGTGTAGGCCTGCACCCAGGGGGTATCCGAGCTCATGACGACGGCGCGGCCTGTCTGCCCGCCGCGCAGGCTCACCTCCCAGGTGCCCTCGGGCAGGGAGGTGTAGGCGTTGTCCGTCTGGGTGGCGCCGACGAGCCGGCCCTGACGCCAGTCCCAGTCGGTGCCCTCCACGCTGCGCCGGTGCGTGGGCGCCATGTGCTCGTCAACGTCGAGGACCTCGGCCGCCGGGATGGTCAGGACACAGTCGTCCAAGGGCACCGAGCGGGTCAGGTAGGGGTGGCAGGAGACGCCGTAGGGGGCGGGGGCGGGCTCGCCGTCGACCTCAGGGGCTCCGGGAACCGGTGGGGCGGGGCGGGCCGCGCCGACGTTGGTGGCGGTCACCGTGACGCTCAGGCCCTGTTCGGCATCGAGCTGGAAGCGGGTGCTGGCCTCCAGGCTCCACGGGTAGCCGTAGGAGGCGAGCAGGCTCAGCTCGAGGACGACCTGGCTGCGGGGCGCGCCGTCGTCGGGGCCGGAGGGGTCGTCGTCGGCGACCTGCCAGTCCATCCAGCCGGCCAGGCCGTGCAGGGCCGAGCCGCTGGCCGGCTCGTTGCAGGCCACGAGGAGCTCGGCTCCTTCGTAGTCGTAGCGGGCCCCGGCGATGCGGTTGGCCCATGGCAGGAGGGTCTTGCCCTGCCAGCCGGCGGGAAGCGTGGCCTCGGCGTCGAAGGGCATGATGAGGTCGCGTCCCTGCCGGCGCAGGTGGACGAGCATGGCACCCGACGAGGCGATGCGCGCCTCGTAGTCGCCGGCAACCAGGTCGATGAGTTCTCCGTTGATCATGGTTCCTGTCCCAGTGTGCGGGGGTCTTGGCCCCACAGTATTGGCATGATGGTTGGCCTTACGGTACGCCACAGACGCTTGGTCGTAGGGTCTCAGGTACGGCCTGCAGCCCGGGCCCGGCCCTGACACGTCGGCTCTCACGACTCACGCAGCGCGGGCCGTCGTGTCCCGAACGACCAGGTCGGGGACCACCCGGTACAGGCGTCCTCCCCGGCGCCGGTCCTCGCCGGCCACCTCGGCCGGGATCTGGCCGTCCTGGTCGGGGTGCATGCGGGCCAGCAGCGCCCTCACCGCCACCTCGGCGATGAGGCCGGCGTCCTGGCGCACCGTGGTCAGGGAGAAGGCCGAGGCCGCCGTCACCGGGATGCCGTCGTAACCGGTCACGGCCACGTCCTGGGGCACTCGCACGCCCTGGCGGCGCAGCTCCATGAGGGCCCCGACGGCGCAGTGGTCGTTGAAGCACAGCAGCGCCTCGGGCAGCTCACCGGCCTCAATGAGGTGGCGGGCTGCCATGGCACCGCTGTCCTCGTCGCCGCCCCCGGGAACCACCTGGGCACTGTCCGCCAGTCCGCGCTGCCCCATGGCCTCACCGAAGCGCCTCACCCGTCGCTTCGCGGCGGTCTCCCGACCTCCGTCCACATGGGTGATGCGACGGCGCCCGGTGTCGACCAGATGATCGACGAGCAGCTGTATGCCGACGTCGTCGCGGGAGTGGACCTCGTCGACGTCGCTCAGCTCGGTGCTGCTGCCGATGAGCACCGCCGGGGTGCGGTCCACGATGCGGGTCAGGGCGTCCACGGAGATGTCGGGGTCAATGAGGATGATGCCCTCGCAGCGCTCCAGCAGCAGGGAGCGCAGCCCGTCGGCCACGTCGCGGTGCGGGGTGGAGGTGGCCAGGACCAGTGCGTGCCCCAGAGTGGAGGCCGCCTGGTAGAGCCCGTCCACGACGAGCCCCTGGTAGGCCTGCCCGATGGCGAAGCTGGCGCCGATGAGCCCGGTATGGCTGCGGCGCAGGAACTGGGCGCGCGGGTCCGCCTGGTAGCCGAGCTCGGCGGCGATGCGCAGGATCTCCTGGCGGGTCTTCCCGGCGACGCCGTCGGAACCGTTGAGAGCCGCCGAGACGGTGGAGATGGAGCGTCCGGCGTGCTCAGCCACGGTCCTGATCGTGACTCGGCCGTCGCGTCCTCGAGGTCCCTTCACCGCGGACGACTCCCTTCCCGAATCGTTGTGCCTACCGATCCCGCACGTTGCGCGAGGCCCGGCACCCGACAGCGGGTGCCACTCGTCCTATCTTAGCCGACAACGCCATTTCAGCAGGTAGAGGACCACTCATAGGGCTGCACTATCCCGCCTGTCGACCATGTCCGAGACCCGGCCGAGCGGCACACGCCCCGCGACGACATGCGGATGGAGGGCACTCGCGCAGGGCCTGCCAAGGCCTCGAGTCACACTGGCGGGATTCACATCCGTCTTTCGTCTTGTCAGGACAAAAGTGTTTTGATATCTTCCGGTGACGTCATTAACGACGGGCGCTTCCCGGGGCTTCCGGACGCACCTCCACACACGCAGCAGCCGACAGTGTTGTCGGAAAGGAACGTTATGACCAACAAGAGAACACTGGGCATCGGGGTCATCTCCCTGGGGTGGATGGGACGGCTTCATGCCCGCAGCTACCGCGCCATCGCCGAGCGCTTCCCGGAGCTGGGGGTGGCCCCGCGCCTGGTCGCAGCCGCCGACCCGGTGGACCAGGTGCGCCAGGAGGCGGTGGACAACCTGGGTTTCGAACGCGCCTACGCCGACTACCACGACCTGCTGGCCGACCCCGAGGTGGAGGCCGTCTCCATCTGCGCCCCCAACTTCCTCCACCACGAGATGGCCCTGGCGGCGATCAAGGCCAGCAAGCCCTTCTGGATCGAGAAGCCCATGGGAGTCAGTGCCGCGCAGTCCCGCGAGATCGCCCAGGCCGCCGAGAAGGCGGACCTCGTCACCTCCGTCGGCTTCAACTACCGCCACACCCCGGCGATCGAGTACCTGCGCTCCCTGGTGCGCGGCGGCGAGCTCGGCCGCATCACCAACGTGCGCGTCTGGTTCATCGCCGACTACAACTCCTCGCCCCTGGGCCCCCTGACCTGGCGGGCCTCGAAGGAGAAGGCCGGGGCCGGCGTCGTCCCCGACCTCATGAGCCACGGAGCGGACCTGGCCCAGTACATCGTGGGGCGCATCGCCTCGGTCACCGCGGTGACCGACACCTTCATCACCGAGCGCCCCATCCCCACCAAGATGGGCATCGGACACTCCGGCTTCGAGATCGGCGACGAGGTCGGCCCGGTGGAGAACGAGGACTACGT
>CAUVMS010000208.1:0-3781 GCA_963552815.1 uncultured Actinomyces sp.
TGGCCGCCGAGGCCCGGCTCCTGCGCCGGATCCCCGACCGGGAAGCGGTTCCGGGAACGGCGGAGTCTCGGCTGCTGGCGGCGGTGCGGCTCTGGGACTGCGCCGTGCTGGGCGAGGCGGGCAGGGGCTCACTGGTGGTCCACCACGGCGCGCTGGCGGCAGGCCGCTCAGCAGCCGGCTCGCGGGCGGAGGTGGACTCGGCCAGAGAGGCCGCGACCAGTGGCGACAGGGCCGACGGTGCCGACGGCGTCGGTAAGACGGGAGACTGGTCGGCGGCGTGAGAGTGGCGGCGGCTGCGCCGGCTGTCCGACTGAGTCTGAGGCTGCTGCTGCGCCTGGGCGACGGCGGGGCTCTCATGCGTCTGCCGGGAGTCCTCAGCGGCCTGGCCTGCGCGAAGGTCCTTGCGGGAGCGCCGGGTAGGGCGAGTCTCTCCTGGCGTCTGCGGGGAGACGGAGAAGGCGGAGGGCCCTGCCGGTGAGGGCTGCGCAGTGCTTGCCGCAGGGGCCGCTGCAGGTGCGGAAGAAGCGGCGGGACCAGTCGCTGCGGGCACCTGAAGGTGCGGTTGCGCGGGCCGGGCGGGCTGCTCGACGGCGCTCTGCCGCCGGCGGGCCATGCGGCTCATCGGGGCGACCTGCGACTGGCCACCCTGCCCTGTCTGCTCAACGGGAGCCGAGCGCGCTGGGTCAGCGACTGCATGCGTTCCGGGGCGCATGGCGGGCGCCACGGCCGGAGGGGCCGCTTGGGCCATGGGCCTCTGCGGGTGGTTCTGCTTCTGGGGGGCGACCGGGACGTCCGGGAGGGCGGAGACACTCGGCGCGGTCACCGCGCTGGGAGCAGTGCCGGGCTGGGAGCGCTGGGCCCGGGAGTCGCGGTGGGAGCGGCGGGCAGAACTGGCGGCGTGGGTGGTGTGCGACGTCGGTGACGGCTGCGAGGGGAGTGCGGTACCGGCCTCCGCCTCAGCGAGCTGGCGAGCGACCTCGGCAGCACGTTCCGCCTCGCGACGCTGGCGTCGACTCATGGGCTGCTGGGTCACGCGGGAAGCCTCCAGGTGGCTGGTGTCGTGGGGAAGTCGTTGCTGCCGGCGGCCCAGCGATGACGATAACGACGTGCTGGTTGCCGGGCGACAGTCTCATGTTGTGCTCGGTTAAAACAGTAGCGGTCTCCTGTGGGTCTTGCCAGGAGAACCAGCACACCTTTGTGTGACCTACACTTCTCGGACAATCCATCCCGTTCTACCTATAACACCAATGCATAAGCAGTAACACGTGTCGTACGAACGGATCGGCGTCGGTTCGCCGGCCTCGTCCCGCGATCGACTATCGGCGCTCGACCCCCCGCGAGTTGTGGATATCCTCTGACCAGCCTCGTGAGATCACGACTTAATCACGGCGCTGGCGCCCCTCGCGCTGCATGGCGTCGTTCACCTCTCCGACAAGCTCTTCGAGGATGTCCTCCAAGAAGAGGACCCCGACGAATCGGCCCTGCGCATCGCGCACGTGTCCGAGGTGGGCTCCCGAGCGCTGCATGGCGGCCAGTGCCTCCTCGACCTCGTCGTCGTAACCGACGGGGACGAGCGCCCGGGCCCTCCAGACGGGGACGGGCTCGGTGCGATCGGCGCCGTCAGCGTAGAGGATGTCCTTGAGGTGCAGGTAGCCGGTGATGACGGGCCCCTCTCCCCCGTCGGCGGCTGCGTCGGTGACCGCATCGTCAGTGGTGACCGCATCGGCCACGAGCGGGAAGCGGGAGAAGCCGGTGGAGGCCACGGCCCGCTCCACGTCCTCCGGGGTGCAGTCCCGGGGAAGGGTGACGAGCTCGCTCAGGGGCACCATGACGCTGCCGGCGGTCTCCTCGGAGAACTCCAGGGCGCCGCTGAGCAGACCGGTGGAGTCCTCCAGGACGCCCTCGGCGGTGGAGCGCTCGACGATGGAGGCAACCTCTTCGGCGTTGAAGGCCGCGGAGATCTCCTCCTTGGCCTCAATGCCCAGGACTCTCAGGACCCCGTTGGCGAAGCCGTTGAGCCCGTTGACGACCGGGCTGAAGACGCGTGAGCACCACACCAGCGGTGGGGCGAGCCAGCGCACGGCCTTCTCCGGGGAAGCGATGGAGATGTTCTTGGGAACCATCTCGCCGGCAACGACGTGCAGTCCCACGACGATGACCAGGGCGATGACGACGGCGACGGCGTGGGAGCCGGTGTGCCCGACACCGACGGCGGCGAGCAGGGGCTCGAGGGCGTGGGCGATGGCGGGCTCGGCGACGACGCCCAGGCCGGTGGAGCACAGGGTGACGCCGAGCTGGGCGGTGGCCAGCATGCGTGAGACGTTCTGGAGAGCCCACAGGGCGGTGGCGGCGCGGGCATCACCGGCCTCGGCCAGCGGCTCGAGCTGGCTGCGGCGCGAGGAGGTGACGGCGAACTCGGCACCAACGAAGAAGGCGTTGCCGGCCAGGAGGATGACGGTGACCAGAAGGGCCAGGGGCGTGCTCATCGGCGCTCCCCTTCGGGGCCCCGGCCTCCGGGAGCGGCTTCAGGGTCCCTGGGGCGCACGTGGAGGCGGGTGACGCGGCGCCCGTCCATGGCGTCGACACTGAGGGAGGCGTGAGGCAGGTCAACCACGTCGCCGACGACGGGGATGCGGCCGAGCTCAGTCATGACCAGGCCGCCGAGGGTCTCGTAGGGGCCATCGTCGGGGACCTGGATGGCGGCGCGGGTGGCGAGCTCGTCGGGGCGCATCCACCCCGGGACGACCCAGTGACCCGAGGGGTCGAGGTGGGCGCCGGCGCGGCGGCGGTCGTGCTCGTCAGCGACGTCCCCGACGACCTCCTCAACGGCATCCTCGAGGGTGACGACGCCTGCGGTGCCACCGTACTCGTCGACGACGATCGCCATCTGGGAGCCCCGGGCGCGCAGCTCGACGAGCAGGTCGGCCAGCGGCATGGTCTCGGGCACACGGGGCGCGGGAGTCATGAGGGAGGTGGAGGCCACCGGCACGTCACCGCGCCGCTCGTAGGGGACACCGATGGCACGGCGCAGGTGGACGATGCCCATGACGTCATCGACGTCACGACCGATGACGGGGAAGCGGGAGTGGCCGGTGGCGCGGGCCAAGTGCACGACGTCCTCGGCGGAGTCGTCGGCCTCAAGGGTGTGGAGGCGGCCGCGGTCGGTCATGACGTCGACGGCGGTGAGCGCCCCCAGGCCGATGGAGCGGGTGAGCAGGGTGGCGGTGGAGGCGTCGAGGGTGCCCTCCTGGGCACTGTGGCGCACGAGAGAGGCGAGCTCGCCTGCGCTGCGGGCGCCGCTGAGCTCCTCGGCGGGCTCGATGCCCATGGCGTGCAGGACGGCGTTGGCGGCGTTGTTGAGCACGACGATGAGGGGCTTGAGCAGGGTGGTGAAGCCCATGAGGAAGGGGGCCACGAGGCCGGCGGCGCGCATGGGGTCGGCCAGGGTGGCGTTCTTGGGGATGAGCTCGCCCATGACCATGGAGAAGGCGTTGACGACGATGAGCGCGATGACGACCGCGGCGCCGGTGGCCACGGAGGCAGCCATCCAGCGGCTCATGAGGTCGGTGAGGAGGTTGGCCAGGGCGGCCTGCATCGTGTAGCCCAGGAGCACCGTGGTCAGGGTGATGCCGACCTGGGCGCCGGACAGGAGGGTGGACAGTCGGCCCAGGGCGCGCCGCACGGTACCGGCGCGCTTGTCCCCGGTGGCGGCGCGGGTCTCGACGGTGGAGGGGTCGAGGGCGACCAGGGAGAACTCTCCGGCCACGAACAGGGCGGTGCC
>CAUVMS010000209.1:0-3686 GCA_963552815.1 uncultured Actinomyces sp.
TGGCGGGCCTTGAGACGGGGGTTCTTCTTGTTGATGACGTAGGTGTGACCGCGGCGTCGGACCACCTTGGACCCCGGCTGCTTGGCCAGGGACCGGATCGAGGCACGAACCTTCATGGGTGTCTCATCTCCTTCCTTCTGTGCTGCACGTGGCTGTGGGGCATGGCGGCGGCGGGGCCGCCATGCCTGTGCGACTAGCGCTTCCGCTTGCCGTAGCGGCGCTCGAACTTCTCCACCCGGCCGGCCGTGTCCAAGATCTTGCCCTGGCCGGTCCAGAACGGGTGCGAGGCGCTGGAGACCTCGACGTCGTAGACCGGGTAGGTGTTGCCGTCCTCCCACTCGATGGTCTCCGACGACGTCAGGGTCGAACGGGTCAGGAAGGCGAAGCCTGCGGACTTGTCACGAAAGACGATGGGCTGGTAACTGGGGTGGATCCCAGGGCGCATACGAGCTCCTTGGATGTGGGTGGAGATGGGGGCGGATGTGAATACTGACGTGGTGAGCGGGTGCCGGCAGCGGCGCTGTGAGGGGCGGCTACGACTGTGGTGCGCCGTGAGGCTCTGGCGAGAGTGGACTCAGAGGCCGCGCCCACGCCCGCCTACCAGGAGGACTTGACGATGCCCGGGAGCTCGCCGCGCAGCGCCATCTGGCGGAAGCGCACCCGCGAGGTCCCGGTGACGCGCAGGTGCCCGCGCGGCCGACCGTCGACCGCGTCGCGCCGACGCAGGCGAGTGGGGGAGGCGTCGCGGGGCAGCGCGTGCAGCGCCGCCATCGCCTCATCGCGCTCGGCCTGGCTCAGGTGAGGGTTGACCGAGACCCGCTTGAGCTCGGCCCGACGCTCGGCGTAGCGCGCCACCACTTGCTGGCGCCGCAGCTCGGCGGCGATCTTGGACTTCTTGGCCATCAGCGCGACTCCTTGTACTCCACGTGCCGGCGCACCACCGGATCGAACTTGCGCAGCACCAGCCGGTCGGGGGTGTTGCGGCGGTTCTTACGGGTCACGTAGGTGTGGCCCGTGCCCGCGGTGGAGACCATCTTGATGATCGGCCGCAGGTCCTTCCCCTTGGCGCCGCTCATGACAGCTTCTCCCCTCGGGCGAGCATCTGGGCCACGACGACGTCGATGCCCAGCTTGTCGATCGTACGGATGCCCTTGGCGGACACCGTCAGGCGCACGGTGCGCCCCAGCGACGGCACCCAGTAGCGCTTGCGCTGCAGATTGGGGTCCCAGCGCCGAGACGTGCGCTTGTGCGAGTGGGAGACGGACCGGCCGAAGACCGGCCGGGCTCCCGTGACTTGGCAGTAGGTGGTCATAACAAGCATGATATAAGAATGATTCTCAGTTTCGTCAACTCTGCTGGAGGCCCCTCGTGACCGATACCTCGGATGACCTCTCCGCCCTCGCCGATACCCCGGCTGTCGACACCGGGGCCGACGGCCGGCACGCCCTGACCGTCATCGGCGCCGTCGACCCCGCCCTGCTGGACCTGGTCGACCTCGCCCTGGCCGGCCAGGACGCCGTCGTCATCCGCGCCGGCCTGCACTTCTGCATCGACAACGAGACCGAGAGCAGTGATGTAGACGACGATCTGGTGCGGCTCGTCAGCCACAGCTCGGCTGACGGCTTCGATGACGAACCGGTCAGGCTCGACGTCCCCATGCCCTACACCTGCCCCACCTGCTCCCTGCGCGAGGTCCTGTCCGCCGTCGCCGAGGACCGCGCCGCCCAGGACCCGGACGGCACCACCGTCATCCTCCTGCCGGCTGCCATCGAGCTCGCCCACCTCCTGCCAGGCCTGGCCGAGGAGCTCTCTGGCACCGGGGTGAGACTGGCCGGAGCCGCCCACGTCCTGGACGCCACCACCGCCCTGGACGAGATCCTCGAGCACCGCCTGCTGGCCGCCTTCCCCGGCGACTGCCGCTGCACGGGCGCCGTCCACCTGGCCAACCTCGGCTTCGCCGACGTCGTCCTGGCCCTCGGGTGCGACGAGGATCCCGCCGGCGCCGACCTCATCGAGCACCTGCGCCCCCACGACGCCCTCCTGCTCCCCGGCCTGGACGCGCCCCTCCTGGAGACCCTCACCGGCCTCACCCACGACTCCGCCGCCTCCCTGAGCCACATCCACCCCGCCACCACGAGTGCCTGGGGCGGCCCCGACGACCACGGCGTGTGGACCCTCGACCTCAGCGCCTCCCTGCCCTTCCACCCCGAGCGCCTGCGTTCCCTCGTCGTCGACCTCGCCGGCCAGGGCCTGTGCGCTCGCGGCTGCTTCTGGCTGCCCAGCCGCCCCGGCCGGGTCTGCACCTGGGAGGTCGCTGGAGGCGCCCTCAGCGTCGGCGACGCCGGAACCTGGGCCGAGGTCCCAGCCGCTCCGTCCGGTGCCGGCGACGACGCAGCCGCCGAGCCCCGCTGCCACCTCGTGGTCACCGGCGTGGGCGACGAGGAGATGCGCGAGCAGGTGCGCCGCGCCTTCGCCCGGATCCTCCTGCGCCCCGAGGAGATGGCCCAGGCTCTGGCCTGGATCGGCGCCGACGACGGCCTGGGCGACTGGTTCGGCCAGGAGAGCTGACCGTCCGTCCCGAGGTGGGAGACTCGCGTGACGCGGCCCCGCCCCGGCGCGATAGGGTATGTCCGTCGCGACTGGCGCCGGGTGGATCACCATCGGGGAGCGGCACGAACACGACTCCGGGGTCGCCCGCCTGGGCCACGGATCGCCACCAGTGCGCGCACAGCCGCCTGCCACGGCGCGCGTGCGCCCCCACACCTGAGGAGAGACATGACCGCGCAAGCCGTCACCCCGTCGCTGAACCAGCCTCTGGCCGAGCTCGACCCCGACATCGCCGAGGTCCTCACCGGAGAGCTCGCCCGCCAGCGTGAGACCCTGGAGATGATCGCCTCGGAGAACTTCGTTCCCCGGGCCGTCCTGGAGTGTCAGGGCTCGGTCCTGACCAACAAGTACGCGGAAGGGTATCCAGGGCGCCGCTACTACGGCGGCTGCGAGGTCGTCGACGTCGCCGAGTCCCTGGCCATCGAGCGCGCCAAGGCCGTCTTCGACGCCGAGTGGGCCAACGTCCAGCCCCACTCCGGGGCCCAGGCCAACGCCGCCGTCCTCCACGCCCTGGCCACCCCCGGCGACACCCTCCTGGGCCTGTCCCTGGCCCACGGCGGCCACCTCACCCACGGCATGAGGATCAACTTCTCCGGCAAGAACTACCACGCCACCGCCTACGGCGTGGACGAGACCACCATGCGCATCGAGATGGACCAGGTGCGCGAGGCCGCCCTGCGCGAGCGCCCCACGGTCATCATCGCCGGATGGTCCGCCTACCCCCGCCACCTCGACTTCGCCGCCTTCCGCGCCATCGCCGACGAGGTCGGCGCCGCCCTGTGGGTGGACATGGCCCACTTCGCCGGGCTCGTCGCCGCCGGCCTGCACCCCAACCCCGTCCCGCACGCCGACGTCGTGTCCACCACCGTCCACAAGACGCTCGGCGGCCCCCGCTCCGGCATGCTCCTGTCCAACCGGGCCGAGCAGTGGGGCAAGAAGCTCAACTCCGCCGTCTTCCCCGGCCAGCAGGGCGGCCCCCTCATGCACGTCATCGCCGCCAAGGCCGTGGCCATGAAGATCGCCGGCACCGAGGAGTTCCGCGAGCGCCAGGAGCGCACCGTGCGCGGCGCCGCCATCAT
>CAUVMS010000210.1:0-3682 GCA_963552815.1 uncultured Actinomyces sp.
ACTGCGCCGCCGGCTGGGCGAGTCCCGGACCGACCCGCAGGCACCGGCCGACTGGTCCGACGTCACCGGCGTCGGCCTGCCCACCCCCAAGCCCGTGGCCACCCAGAGCGTTACCGGGCGCCTGCGGGTGCGCGACCAGTGGGCCTACCACTCGCGCCTCTACCAGGCCGCCGAGCTCGTCACCACCCGCGACGACCTCGAGCTCGTCCAGCTCAACTCGTTTGGCTGCGGCGTCGACGCCCTGACCACCGACCAGGTCCAGGAGATCCTGGAGTCCGCCGGAGGGGTCTACACGAGCCTCAAGATCGACGAGGTCTCCAACCTCGGCGCCGCCACCATCCGCCTGCGCTCCCTGGCCGCCGCCTCCCAGGCCCGCGCCGCGGAGAAAGAGACCGCCGGGACGGCCGCCCGCGCCGAGGAGGCCGCCAGCGAGGCCGACGGCACCTTCGACGACGCCGTCGAGATCGACACGACCGCGCCTGCCGAGGAGCTCGCAGCCAGGGGTGCTGAGGAGACCGGTGAGGAGATGCCGGACACGACCGTGCGGGAGACGGCCGGCCGGCGCGAGGCGGGCGGCGCCGTCGGAGGACGGGAGCTGCCGGGGGCCACCGGTCCGGTCTTCACCGAGGCCATGCGCGCCACCCACACCATCCTCATGCCGCAGATGAGTCCCGTGCACTTCCGGCCCCTGGAGCCGCTCATGCGGCGCCTGGGATACAAGGTCGAGCTCCTGGAGTCCGCCACCCGCGACGACCTCGAGGTGGGGCTGCGCTACGTCAACAACGACGCCTGCTTCCCCGCCATCATGGTCATCGGCCAGCTCATCGGCGCCTTCACCGACGGCAGCCATGACCCCGACTCCTGCGTCGTGGCCATCTCCCAGACCGGCGGCATCTGCCGGGCCACCAACTACGCCGCCATGCTGCGCAAGGGCCTGCGCGAGGCCGGCTACCCGCAGGTGCCGGTCGTGGCGATCTCCCTGCAGGGCATCGAGTCCAACCCCGGATTCGAACTGACTGCCACCATGGGCCTCAAGATGCTCCAGGGCATCATCATCGGCGACACCCTCAACACCTGCCTGCTGCGGGTTCGCCCCTACGAGGTGGTCGAAGGCGCCACCCAGGAGCTCGTCGATCGCTGGAACCGCATCATCGCCGAGTACTTCGAGCACAAGGGCCGCTGCCCCACCTGGGGCGGGCGCATCGGCTACCGCCGCCTCCTGCGTGAGATGGTCCGCGAGTTCAACGACCTGCCCCGGCGCGACGAGCCCCGGCGCCCGCGCGTCGGCGTCGTCGGCGAGATCCTGGTGAAGTTCCAGCCCGACGCCAACAACCACGTCATCGACGTCATCGAGGCCGAGGGCTGCGAGGCCGCTGTCCCCGGGCTCCTGCCCTTCTTCCTGTCCGGGCTGGTGACCGCCCAGTGGGAGGCGGAGGCCTACGGCATCGGTAAGGAGTCCGTGGCCAAGAAGAAGGCAGCCGTCTGGTTCATCGAGCAGCTCCAGGCCCCGGCCCGCGCCGCCCTGCGTGCCGCCGGCGGCACCTTCGATATCGAGCCCTCCACGGTGGAGCTGGCCCGCAAGGCCTCGACGGTGCTCTCCCTGGGCAACCAGGCCGGGGAGGGCTGGCTGCTCACCGGAGAGATGATCGAGCTCATCGAGCACGGCGTGCCCAACATCGTGTGCTGCCAGCCCTTCGCCTGCCTGCCCAACCACGTGGTGGGCAAGGGCATGTTCCGCGAGGTCCGACGCCGCTACCCCCGGGCCAATGTCGTCGCCATCGACTACGACCCCGGCGCCAGCGAGGTCAACCAGCTCAACCGCATCAAGCTCATGATCTCCACCGCCCACATGGCGCAGGCGGAATCTGTGCGTGGGACACCTGAACCGGCGGGTGGGCCCGGCACCGTGGGCGAGTCACAGGTCTGCCTGACCACGGAGGACCTGCTGGCGGGACTCGGGCCGGTGGCCGATGGGACGCCGTCGTCCCCGGACGTCGCCGAAGAGCGGTACCCTCAGCGGACCCGGGCTCGCTGAGGATGCCGGTGCGGACTACTTCTTGGAGTCCTTGGCTGAGCCCTTGACCTCTGACTTGTCTGCCCGAGTGACCACGCAGGTGATGAGGCGGTCTCCCTTGGCCCAGGTGTCCTGGCTGGGGGAGAGGTACTCGATCTGGTAGCTGGAGCCGCTGGCCTCAACCCCGACGTACTGGCTGAAGTCCTCTCCCTGGCAGAAGCCCTCGCCCAGGGACTTGATCGCACCCTCGTTGGGGAGCGTGTCGACGTCATTGGGGAAAGCTGTCTGGGCGACGACCTCGTAGGTGTGGGCCTTGGCGCAGTCGACCACCGTGACCTCGCCGACCGGGTTGTTGCCACCGGCCTTGCTGCTCACGGTGTTGTAGCAGTTCCCGACCTTGAGGTCCTTGGTGGCGGTGGTGGTACCCGAGGAGAACAGGCTGCAGGAGGACAGCCCCACGGCAAGAACGGCGGACGCAGGAAGAGCAAGGAACGTGGTCAGCGTGCGCATATACCGAACCGTAACAGTCGGATTGTCCGGATTGTGCCGGTTTTCTGCGGGATCCTGGCCGCATGCGGGGAGCGGTGAAATCGGCGACGTCCTGTGCGCCGGTGGTCAGCGGGAGCCTGGTCGCGGGTGGGGAGCGGGCTGAAAATATCTGGGATAAGGACCGGGTGGCGACCTGAGACGGAGAGACGGAGGGGCGCCACCCGGCCGGAGTGGGTGGTAGGTCGGTTGGCGTCACGAGAGCCAAGGGGTGAGCCGTTGCTCCCGAATGACGGACCGCCTGCCGGTTGATGTCCCGTTCAACGGGGACGGATTAGGAGTTCTTGATGGAATTGTTCAATGGGGACTTATCCTTGTTCTGGGCGAAGCACACGAAGGTGCGGTCGCCCTGGTCCCAGGTCTCCTGCGACGGCGTGACGGCCAGGATCCTGTAGCTGTCGGCCTTGGAGGAGGAACCGACGTAGCTGGTCACCAACGGCTCGCAGATCTTGGACATCTCGGTGTTGGTGTCGGCCTCGGCGAAGGTGGAGGCCGTGGTGTCTCCGGTTCCGACCATCTCGTACTGGTGGGGTGTCGAGCAGTCGACGACAGTTGCCTCGGTGGCGACCTTCTGGCTGTCCTGGGTGTCGGTGGCGATGTCGGAGATGCAGTCTCCGGCCTTGAGGTCCTCGATGGAGACGGTCTTGGCGTTGGGGTCGGCGGTGGAGTTGGCGGAGGATGACGACGAGGCGCTGGCCTTTGACGAGGGCGAGGCGTCGTCGGAGCCCTTGGAGTCCTGCGACTCCTTGTCCTTCGAGGAGGTCGATGAGTCGTCGCTGCTCGACGACGAGGAGTCCGTGGGGGTGGTGCTCACTGCGTCTTCGTCGCAGGCGCTGAGGCTCAGGGCGAGCAGGAGTGCGGTGGGCAGGGCGATGAGGGCAGATGTTTTCGTGCGCATGGGGCAACCGTGGCAGGAGACGGTGGCCGCGTCGATGGGGAGAGGTACCAGTCTGCCGCTTGCCGGGGGAGGCGGAATGGGGGTGAGGCGACAAAACCCCGGGATCGCTCAGATCCCGGGGTGGTGGCGGAGGATGGGGGATTCGAACCCCCGAGGGCTTGCACCCAACACGCTTTCCAAGCGTGCGCCATAGGCCACTAGGCGAATCCTCCAGGCGCTCCACG
>CAUVMS010000211.1:0-3649 GCA_963552815.1 uncultured Actinomyces sp.
CGACCACATCCCGCCCACCAGCAGGAGCCCTGTTGTCATCATCAGTAGCAGTCATCAGTGTCAGTCCTTCCACAAGGGCTTACACAAACCATTGAACAGGCTCACGCCCGCCACCGGTAGCAGGAGCCGTTGTCAGTCATCACCGCCTGCACGCTCACGCCGATGGAGGCGCCGAACGCGGCCGCCCGCCGCCACAAGTCGGCGGCGGTCTCCTTGGTCTCATCGCCCAGGATCTCGGAGTAGACCACGCGCGGGTAGTCGTCCAAGGCGTGGTGCAGGCAACCGGTAGCCGCCAGCGGCCCGTCCCTCGCGCCGGGCCCTGGTCCTGCCCCTGCCCGCGCCCAGCGCGGCCCTGGAACCCCGCCTGTGGGCCCTGCACCCACCTTGGTCGGGCACGCGGCCGAGCCTCTTGCTGTCCACGTGCACCGGCCCGAGCGGGCTGGTCATCTCGTCATGCGCCGGGGCGGGCCCCGGCACCGGCAGACCGGTGGCCTGGTCCACGTCCGCCAGCCGGGGCACGCGGTAGGGCTGAAGGACCCGGCCCACCGTGGAGCGCGCCAGGCGCAGGTGCGAGGCGATCCGGTGCGACTCCCACCGGCGGTTGACCCTCAGGGCGATGACGCGCTGCTCGGTGCGCACGTCCAGGCGGGAGGGGGTGTGGTGCGGGCGCGACGAGCGGTCCTCCACGGCCGGGCCGGTAGTGCCGCACTCACCGGCTGACCGTGGCCGGCAATCACTGGTAGTGCTCAGCCGCCCGGCGCAGCGGCCAACCCTCTTCCACCACCAGACAAGCAGGACGACGCCACCCCTCGGAAGTTGGTGGTGCGTCAGCGTGAGTCATAATCGCCTCCTTCGGACCGACTGTGACAGTCGTAACCCACATCCTGTTCAGGAGGCCTTCACCTACCCAACCCGTTTACAATCTCCGGGGAAGTAGATTTAGTCCCCGAGTCTCCTTGGGGAGGTCTTCGTCGACTCTTTGCTGGGCTCTTGACTCTCCCCCCCCCGCATGTGATCATCTCGTCATGGATGCACTCCCCCCGAATCTGGCGGCAACGGCTGCCTCCGCGATTGTTCGTAAGGCTGAGCAACAGGCCGAGGAGCGTGTGAAGCTGCGGTTTCTGGAAGAGAAAAAGCGCCAAGCAGCTGAGATGCGAGCAGCAGAAGCTCGCAAGCGTCAAGCCGGAAGCCATGGGAGGAAGTAGCGGGATGGGACTGTTTGGACCGCCAAAAGAGTACCGCAGACGTGAATTCTCGATGCCATGCTCACCGGAGGAGGCATTGAAAGTCATCTTCAGCACACCAAGTTACCAACAGGATGACTCTTCAGAAGTCAGACCTCCGTTTGGCCAGTTGGAGCATCTGAGTACCCCTCCGCTGGTCGAGAGTATCTACGCCCAGAACGTGGGGCCGTCGGGGTTCGATATCGTTGCCGGGAATCGCGCCAAAACCTATTGGCGGTTGAGGTTGACGCTCATGGGATCTGAGGTAACTCAAGGTTCTCTTGAGGCGGTTGAAGTGAATGACTCTTATCACTGGGCGGGAAACGTCCTCGACTTTGTTTTCACACTTGATCGCGCGATTGGGAGCGTTGGTGGAACTAGGGGAAAGTGGCCCTTGTAGCGTAGACAGGAGACATAAGGTCCTCCGCGTCTTGAACATCTTGTGTGGGTGGATGACGCGTTTGTCGCTGAGTTCCGGGTACCTCATGTAGGAGTAGCCGCGAGTTCGTGGGTGGTTAGGAGACCTTGTGGACTCGTGCGCCTTTGTTGACGTCAGACAGGATGCTGGGGCTCTGACCTGGCTCCTGACACTTCGTGGATTCGTAAGGGTTGGGGGCTGGTTCGGGCACTGATGTCGGGGTGCGTAGGATCGGGTGGATGACGCCTTCGATCAACACCTACGTGACGTCCTCAGGGGCGACGGCGGTCAAGGTCGTCTTCAAGAACCGTGGTCGGCGCACAGTCAGGCACCTGGGTTCGGCTCATGATGAGACTGAGTTGGCGGTGCTGATGACAAGGGTCCGCCAGGTTGTTGAGGCGAGTCAGATGAGGCTGGACCTGGAGCCGCTGGGCGCGTCAGTGGCGCCCGGGGCGCCGTCATGGGCAGCACGCGCCCAGCGCCGTGCTGGTTCAGCTCCTTGAGCACGCGTAAAGTGTGCTGGGGCTTGACGCGGCGGTTGGGGGCGACGAGGGGTTCAAGCCGATGGTGTTCGCATGCCCGGTGGAGCCCAGGAGCAACAAGGAGTAGGTCCCCAGGGTCCTGGCTGAGATCGGCTTCGAGCCGCTCAGCGTCCGCACACTCTTGCGCTGCCTGCGGCGGTGCGCCGACAAGGGGTAGGGCGAGTCGACCGCACCGGCTTTGTCCTGCAGGTGGGCTGCTGGGAGGACAACCACGACGAGACCAGGACCATTGTCCCCGAGTTCCAGCAGCTTCTCGACGCGCACTCGACCGACCCCGCCGGCGTGGTCATGGTCGCGGACGCCGACATGATGACCCTGTCGAACCTCACCGCCCCGGACGAGGCGGGCCTGGGCTTCATTGTCGGTTCCAAGCCGACCAGGGCCCCCTACGATCCGGCCGAGCACACCCGCTTTCACCGCGACGCCTACAGCGACGGCCAGCTGATGGAGACCACCACCCCCAAGAGAGGCGTCAAGGACCTAACGGGCGAGTCCATGAGGTGCGACAGGCCGGCATGGACACCCCAGGCCAGCCCCGACCACTGGCGGGCGGTGTGGCTCTACTCCTCCAGACGCTTCACCCACGACAACCAGGCCCCCACAGCCCAGGAGAAAGAACAGGGCCAGGGCCGTTGTCGACGGGGCGAGGACGGCCCGCCGCCCCAGGTTCGTCACCGCACACACCAGCGACCTGTCCCGGGATGACAAGGCCCTGGCACGTGCCCGCGCCGCCGCACAGCTGGGCCTGGGTCGAGGTGGAGGTGGCCCAGGAGACGAACAGGTCGAGGTCGGCGACCTCCTGGCGGTCTGGGCCCGGCCGTCGGCGGGGCCCGGGGCCGGGCGCGGCGCTGGTTGCGGCTATGGTGGAGGCGTTGCAGGCGGTGCACTTCTATCGCTGGGTACCGGCGGCGGTGCGTCCGGACTTCTTCATCGGGGTACGGCAGATCGGGCACAGCCTGGCCCTGGGGGGAACGGGATCTCACCGACTACACGATCAGCCCTCGATGTCAACAACCCGCCCCGATAACCACCCCGAACCGGAATCACCCCGAATTTCCGTTGTTATTCCAACAAGAAGTCGGACCTAGAGCACCACGTTCACGCCGATAATTCGGTGCGCCTGAGGCTTGCGGCTACTGCACGAGGTCCGGGTCGTACTGGCCTGGGGTGTCCGGACTCCACGAGGGTGGGACTCTCGTGGAGTGCACCCATCTCCCGATCAGTAGCACCCAGACCTCGTGCAGTGTGCCGGCGGTCCCAGGGACAGCCTGTGCGAGCATGTGCCCTTGTCTGCCGTGTCTGTTGCTGGTCGGTGCCCGACTGATGCGTCTGGCGTTGCTCATCGACTCATGTCGCGCGGATCCAGTCACACTCCCGGAAGTGGCCGATCGCTGCGTGGCCGCTGAACCTCGGGGGCCACAGGCGTCGGTTTGCAAGGCTGATCCACAGGGCTGATCGCGGGCGCT
>CAUVMS010000212.1:0-3635 GCA_963552815.1 uncultured Actinomyces sp.
GAGGCGGACCGTTCCAAGGAGGTCGCCGTCGAGCTCATTCAGCAGCTGCGCCGCGATATTGCTGACAGCCTCCATGACGACCTGGCCGCCGATCTCACCCGCATGCTCATTATCTCCCGGTCCATCAGGCTTCCCAACGGCGACGACCGCGACCGCATGCTCGATCTCCAGGACCGGACCCAGCAGGCCCTCGCCCACCTGCGCGCCCTCATTCGCAACCTCGCCATCTCCGAAGGGCCGCCCAAGGAAGAGCCCACCCTTCAGGAGATCGTCGACTCCAGTGCCGCCATGCTGGCTCAGCGCGAGATCATCCTGGACGTGGACCTCGACGGCATTGAGAGGATTCCCTCCCTGCACCGCTCCGAGCCCGGCCGACTCCTGGTCGCCTTTATCCGCGAGAACACTCTCAACGCCCTCAAGTACAACTCCCCGCATGACCTCGTCTCCCTCTTCGTGGAGCAGGAGCCGGACACCCTTTTCATCAGCTGCAGCTCACCATGGCGGGCCCAAGAAGTCCCCGAGGAGATGCAAGGAGGGTACGGTTTACTGGCACTCCAAGATCGCTTCGAGAGCGCCGGGGGCTCACTGAGCTCCAACCGGATCGGAGCCTCCTGGAGCGTTCTCGCCAGCCTCCCCTGGAACGAGATCGCCACACCAACCAGTAATGCGAGATCCATCATGTCGCCACCGGACGGAGCCGCTTATGCCTAACCACACCTTGCGTTCCCTACGAGTCCTCATCGTTGATGACGACCCCGTCATCCGCACGACCTTCGCCGAGCAGCTCGACGCCCAACGGGCCATTACCGTTGTCGCCGCTGCCTCCGGAGGGAGGCAGGCCATCAGTCTGCTCATGACCGGGCAGCAGCCGATCGACGTCGTCCTGCTGGACAGCGATATGCCGGATATGGATGGCGCCCAGACCGCTAGAGCGATCTATGAGCGCTTCCCCAGGATGCCCATTGTCATGTTCACTGTCTTCAGCCGCGATGAGATGCTCGCCGACGCCCTGGCCGAGGGCGTCAACGGATTCATCACCAAGGATGAGAGCACGGAGAACGTCGCCGCGGCCCTGCTGCGCGCCAGTCGGGGCGAGCCGGTCATGTCCTCGCGCCCCACAGAGATGCTCGTCAACGCCTACCAGTCGGAGCAGAAACGCGCCACCGCGGAGGCTCGCATCCGAGGACTGGTCGATGAGCTGCCGCCCCGGCTCCAGGAGGTCTACGCCTGCCTCCTGGAGGGTCTGACCAACCGGCGCATCGCCCGGAAGCTCGGCATCTCGGAGAACACCGTGCGCATCTACGTCTCCGAGGTCCTCCACCGCCTCGGCCACACCTCGCGCACCGAACTCATCGCCGCCGCCCTGGGAAACTGAGCGAGTCCGGCCAGCTCTACGCTGGGGTCATGAACGCCATCCCCACCCCGGCCTATCCGCTGCCGCACCGCGTCTCAGAGATCTTCGACCCCGCTCGCTGGCGGGAGGTGCCCGGCTTCACCCACGCCGAGCCCGGCACTCAGGCCGCCGAGGCGCCCCAGGCGGAAGCTCTCACGGACGTCACCTACCACCGGGGCTGTATCCGCGATGAGAACGGAACCTGGCTCAAGGACCTGCCGGTGGTCCGGGTGGCCTTCAACCGCCCCGAGGTCCGCAATGCCTTCCGCCCCCGCACCGTCGACGAGCTCTACCGGGTCCTGGACCACGCGCGCATGAGCGGCGACGTCGGCGCCGTCATCCTCACCGGCAACGGTCCTTCCCCGCGCGACGGCGGCTGGGCCTTCTCCTCCGGAGGCGACCAGCGCATCCGCGGCCGGGACGGTTACCGCTACGAGCGGGATCAGGCGCACGACGCCCCTGACGTGCCGGTTACGGCCACTGGCGACGCGGATGCCGGTGCCTACAGCCATGAGGCCGACGTCGCAGCCGCCCAGGCCCGGCTCGACACCGCCCGGGCCGGGCGCCTCCACATCCTGGAGGTCCAACGCCTTATCCGTACCATGCCCAAGGCCGTCATCGCCGCCGTCCCGGGCTGGGCGGCAGGCGGCGGTCACAGCCTCAACGTCGTGTGCGACCTGTCCCTGGCCTCCATCGAGCACGCGCGCTTCAAGCAGACCGACGCCGATGTCGGCAGCTTCGACGCCGGCTACGGCTCCGCTCTCCTGGCCCGCCAGGTCGGGGACAAGCGGGCCCGCGAGATCTTCTTCCTGGCCCGCACCTACGACGCCGTCACCGCCGAGCGCTGGGGGGTCGTCAACGAGGCGGTACCCCACGCCGAGCTCGAGGAGCGGGCCCTGGAGTACGCGGCCACGGTGGCTGGTAAGTCCCCACAGGCCATCCGCATGCTCAAGCTCGCCTTCAACCTGGCCGATGACGGCCTGGCCGGCCAGCAGGTCTTCGCCGGCGAGGCCACGCGCCTGGCCTACATGACCGATGAGGCGGTTGAGGGACGCGACGCATTCCTCCAGCGCCGCACCCCCGACTGGTCACCCTTCCCGTACTACTTCTGAGGCAGAGGCGGCATCTACTTGTCGTTCCCGCTCCGCATTGACCACCAATATCCAAAAGTGCCCGGATCGGCCGCAAACCATGGGACCGGATTCTTCATATCGGAGATGACCTCGAAAAGCTGAATCCATGTGAGTGCCACCATGAAGAGGGCAAATTGCAGGGAAAAAGTTCCCACCGTCTTCCCCACACCAAGAGAAAAAGCGCTCACCGTTTTCTCCTCACCACGACGTCCGCTGTTCACCGCCTCCCAGACCTACCGATGAACACCCAGGAAACCGCGGCAGGGCGGGCAACCCTCCCGCAGGCACTGACGTTCGTCAGTGCCTGCGGGAGGGTATCCAAGGGCAACTTTTCCGTTAACTACATCACAAACAGTGTGTCCGCCTCCCCCACCCCCGACCGTTAGACGCAGTCCCTGGCGGGACTCGGCTCCCCGGAGTACGTCTTCGGGAAGAAGATTGACAACGCGAGTGGCGGCGTCGAGCACCTGGGGCTCGGGCGCCGAAGAGCCGGTCGCGGTACTGGCCTGGCCGGAGTCCTGATCCACTCGCAGGCTGACCGGTGACAGCGGAGTGCACTGAGTCTGCGTCCGCCGCACGGTCAGCAACAGAGTCGTGATCGGGACCGGGTCGGCGGAAGGAACGCCGCCAGTTCTCCCAGTCCCGGAAGGACCGAAGGGAACGGACCCGGCCAACAGCTCGACACCTGGCGGAGGCCACCAATCAGGCCCCGCGCAACCCCGAGCTGGAGAGAAACTCCTGTCTTCCAAGAGGTGTGGGTGTCACGACTTCGGAGGCGCGAGCAGGGCGGGCTGCCCGGAGGCACGAGCCTCGACCGATGCTCCGCTCCACTGTTGCAAGGCCAGCAGGCCGGAGCCCTGTGAGTCGCCGACACCGGGACGATGAGCTCGATCCGCCTCTGCCACCCGCTCCGGTGGGGATCCCGGAATGCCTCGTCGTCATCAACCTCGACCTGAGCCCCTCTCAGGGCGGCTACTGCACGAGGGTGAGGGTGTACTGGCCAGGGGTTGTACGTACTGCACGAGACCCGGACCTTCTGTGTTGTCTCATGGCGTCTGAGGGTTTCGGATGTCATGACATCTGAGACACCGGCGAAGCAGGTTTCCCAG
>CAUVMS010000213.1:0-3620 GCA_963552815.1 uncultured Actinomyces sp.
CCACTCCGATCGCAGGCGTCCTGGGAATGGTCGTGGCATGGCTCGTCGTTGTGAGGCTCAAGGCCAGTGCCGGAGTCATGGACTTCCTAGGCATGCTCGGGCTGTCGGTGCCAGGCACGGTCCTGGGAATCGGCTACCTCATCACCTTCAATCAACCGATCATCTACAACAATCTCATGTTCATGCCCGCTCTGGCCGGAGGCAGCGCGGTCTTCGGCGGAGCCATCGCGATCATCATGGTTTACGTGGCCCGTTCCATGCCCTCGGGACAGCGTTCGGGCATCGCCAGCCTCCAGCAGATTGATAAATCGATCGACGAGGCGTCCACATCACTAGGCGCATCCGGCCTCCAAACCTTCATGAAGGTGACGATGCCGCTTATCAGACCGGCATTCATCGCAGGCCTCACATACGCCTTCGCTCGCTCCATGACAACACTTTCTCCAATTATTTTCATCACCACTCCGAAAACGAAGATCATGACCTCTCAGATCCTCGCAGAGGTTGATGCGGGGAGATTCGGAAATGCCTTCGCTTTCTGCACCATCCTCATTATCATCGTCATGCTCGTCATCGGCATGACCAATCTTCTCGTCCGCGACACCTCGGTGACATCACAGGCCCGCGCAGGCATGTGAGACCGACCAGAAAGGACTCCACCATGACCCTTAAATCAGACACCGATATCCAGCCGATCTCCCAGGATGAGAATACTGCAAGCAAGACCGGCCATCTCTCCCTGGTAGAGCTCACCAAGTCCTTCGGCGAAGGCGCCGGAAAGGTGACGGCCGTCGACCACATCAACCTTGACATCAAACCCGGAGAATTCATTACCCTCCTGGGCCCTTCAGGTTGCGGTAAAACCACGACCTTGCGGATGATAGCAGGATTCGAGGACGCAACATCCGGACAGGTGATGCTCGACGGCGAGAACATGGCAGTCGTTCCACCCAACCGACGCCCGATGTCCATGGTCTTCCAGTCCTACGCGCTCTTCCCCCACCTGTCCGTGCGGGACAATGTCGCCTACGGACTCAAGCTGCAAAAGATGTCGGCGGCGGAGATGGACGAGGCCATCGAGGTGGCCCTGACCTCGATGAATTTGACGGCGATGGCCAAACGGGCACCCTCCCAGCTCTCCGGCGGCCAGCAGCAGCGCGTCGCCCTGGCCCGCGCCATGGTGGTACGCCCCAAGGTCCTGCTCTTCGATGAGCCGTTGTCGAATCTCGACGCCAAGCTGCGCATCAAGATGCGCCTGGAAATCCGCCACATGCAAAAGCGCCTGGGGATCACCTCCGTTTACGTCACGCATGACCAGTCCGAGGCGATGGCGATGTCAGACCGGATCGTCGTCATGAACTCCGGCCATATCGAGCAGGTCGATACTCCCGCAGAGATCTACCTGCACCCGGCATCGGTCTTCGTGGCCGACTTCGTGGGGCGCGCCAATTTCCTGGTGGCCACGGTCACCGGGAGACCGGACACGACATTGGGAACGCAGAAGTGCGCGAAGGTGAAGGTGCTCGGCACCGAGACGACGGTTCCCGCTCACCCCGATGCGCTGGACGAGGGCCGGGATGTCGTGCTCATGGTTCGGCCCGAGTCCGTGCGTCTGACCGCCGCCCACGAGCCGACTCAGACGATCTCGGGCTCTCTGGGACAGATCATTACTCGCGTCTTCTACGGGGAGACTGTCGAGTACGAGGTCGAGACCGAGTACGGCTCCATCGTCTGCGTCGTCGCCGATCCGCACGAGGACGAGTTCTTCCAGGAGGGACAGGCCGTTCACGTCTCCATCGAGTCCAGCAAGGCGTGGCTGCTGCCCGCAGAAACGAACGCACCGACCTAGCCTTTCTCGACCACTCCCGCCAGCGCTGAGTGTCCCGAACGGTTCGGGACACTCAGCGCTGTCGCAGCAGGTACTGGGTGGCGTTGTCGAGAACCGGCCTGGCGGTCTGGGGCGCGTAGACGCTCAGGCCGCCGTCGGATACGGACAGCTCGACGTCGCCGTCGTCACCGATGGTGACCGGCTCGTGCCCGCCCAGGACGCAGAGCCACTGCTCGCCGGCGTGCCTGGCCCCGACGTGGAGGCGCTTGGTACCGGCCCGACGGTCGGACAGGACGACGGCGAGCCCGGAGCCGGGGTGGGCCTCGTCGCCCTCACGCGCGAATCCGACGACGTCGGGCTCGTCGAGGGCATCATGCTGGGGGCCGTGGGCCAGGAAGCGCCGCATGGTCATCAGCAGCGGCAGCTCGGTGACGGCCGGCAGGTCGCCGGTCTCGGGAGTACCGAACAGGTCCCCCCAGAAGACGCAGGGGGTTCCGGCCTCACGCAGCAGGATGAGGGCGTAGGCCGAGGGCTTGAACCAGGACTCGATGGTGGAGGCCAGCGACTGGCCCGGCTGGGTGTCGTGGTTCTCCACGAAGGTGACGGCGCGGGCCGGGTCGGCGGCCACGAGGGTGCTCTCAAAGAGACGGGACAGGTCGACGTCGCCGTTGGAGGTGGAGGCGGCGTGCAGGTGGAAGTGGAGGGGGACGTCGAACAGGCTCATGAAGGGGACGGCCTCCAGGTAGCCCTCCAGCTCGGCGACGTCGCGGGACCAGTACTCGCCCACGGCCGGCAGGGCGCGCCCGGTGGCGCGGCGCAGCTCGGGCAGCCAGCGGGCGAAGAAGTCGGCGCCGACGTGCTTGAGGGCATCCAGGCGCAGGCCGTCGACGCCGGTGGTCTCCACGTACCAGCGTCCCCAGCGGTCCAGCTCGTCACTGACGGCGGGGTCGGTGACGTGGACGTCGGAGCCCATGAGGTAGTCGTAGTTGCCGAGCTCGTCGTTGACGTTCTCGTTCCACTGCTTGCCCTCGAAGAGCCACACGCCCTTGAGCTGGCGGGCCTCATCCCAGTCGGTGCCGTGGAAGCAGGTCCAGTCCCAGGTGAAGTCCGAGTGGGCGCCGGCGCGTCCCGGGAAGGTGTAGCGGGTCCAGGCGGTGATCTCCTCGGCATCGCCGATGGGGCGCAGGCGGTCGTGGGGGTCCACCGGGGTGGCGTGCACGGTCTCGGTGTCGTCACCGCCCATACGGTGGTTGAGGACGATGTCCGCCACGACGCCGATGCCCGCGGTGTGCAGGGCCTCGATGGCGGCCAGGTAGTCGTCCTTGGTGCCGTACTTGGTGCGGACGGTGCCCTTCTGGTCGAACTCACCCAGGTCGTAAGTGTCGTAGACGCCGTAGCCGACGTCCTCCACCCCGGCCTGCCCCTTGTAGGCGGGCGGCAGCCAGGCCGAGCTCACCCCGCAGTCGGCCAGGAGGGCTGCGTTGTCAGCCAGGAGGCGCCAGTGGCTGGAGTCGGCAGGCAGGTCCCAGGCGAAGGCCTGGAGCAGGAGAGGGTTGACGACGTCGTCCGGGTTGGCGGGGCTGGGCTGGGCGTGGTTCTCGGTCACGGCACCGATGCTGCCAGCCCCGCCCCGACCGCGAAAGCCGAACGCGCACCCAAGTAGTCCGACTCGACGGGGACATTCCACGCGGCCGGGTGCGCGTACCCCCGGGTGGGGACATTCGACGCCGTCGGGGACGGTGGGGTCAGGTGGTGTTTGCACCGTTGATGATGTCGTTGAGTTTCTCAGTTG
>CAUVMS010000214.1:0-3578 GCA_963552815.1 uncultured Actinomyces sp.
GGCGGGGCGCTGGCCTCGGTGGCGCCGGCGCCGGTCGAGGCCGTCGGTGCGGCCTGCTCCTGGGTGCTCGGCGCAGTGGCCTCCGATCGGGGGGCCTGCGAGTCCTTCGTCGCTGTCGCGGAGGGCTGGGAGGCCGCGGCGGGCTGCTCGGATGGGGCGGACTCCTGGCTCGCGGTTGCGGCGCCCTGGTCGGAGGATCCTCCGCCGATGGACACGGAGCAGGCGCTGACGCCGGTCAGGGACAGGGCCACCAGGACGACGGCGGCGGCGCGACGGGGGTTGAGGGGACGAATGGTCATGGACATGGTTCTCTCCGGTATTCAGATGTGGTGAGGGGTGGTGAAGGTCAGTGGGTGGCAGGGCCGGTGGGGCGTGATCGGGACGTCAGAGGGATCAGAAGGTCGGGACGAAGATCTCGACGCGGCGGTTGAGGCGGCGCCCGGCGGGATTGTCGGAGCCGTCGGAGTTCTCATTGGGGGCGATGGGCCGGGTCTCTCCGTAGCCGATGGACTCGATCGAGGCAGTGACGCCGTCGGAGGTGAGTGCGTCGGTGACCGCCTTGGCCCGCTGCTCGGAGAGCGTCTGGTTGGAGGCGTCGTCGGAGATGGAGTCGGTGTGGCCCTGGACCTGGACCTTGGGGGCCTTGGAGTCCTTGAGGACCGTGGCCAGGTTAGTGAGGGTGGTCGAGGCCTCGGGGCGCAGGTCGGATGAGCCGAAGTCGAACAGGACGCTGTCCTCCAGGGTGATGACCGTGCCGCAGGACTTCACTGGTTTGGCGGCGTCGATGGAGGGGAAGGTGCCGACCTTGCCGGCCTTGGGGACCGGCTTGGCGGAGACGTTCTTGCCGTTGACGATGGCGCTGCCCGTACCGTCGTTGACGATGGAGGTGGTGGCGTCGGAGTAGGTTCCGGAGCCGTCGCCGTTGTTGACGATGGAGACCTCGCCGCGGCTGTAGGTGCCCGTGCCGTCGCCGCCCAGGACGATGGACTCCCCGGTGGTGGAGTCGGTGTAGGTGCCCGAGCCGTCGCCGTTGACGACGACGGAGAGGTGGTCGTCGCTGTAGGTCCCGGAGCCGTCGCCGTTGACGACGATGGAGACCTTGCCGTCGCGGTAGGTTCCGGAGCCGTCGCCATTGTTGACGATGGAGACCTTGCCGTCGGAGAAGGTTCCGGAGCCGTCGCCGTTGTTGGTGACCGCGGTTGCTCCTGAGCTCGTGGTCATCGAGCCGTCACCGCCGAGCACCGTGGAGCCGGAGACGAGCGAGCCGCTCGTATCGCAGCGCGCCGGCCTGACCGTGACGCCGGGCTGGGAGGTGATGGAGCGGGTGAGCTCCGGGGTGAAGGCGCCCGTGGACTGGGTGAGCAGGCTGAGGTCGGGCAGGGCGAACATGGGGATCGGAGGGATCTGGCCGGGCTCGTAGCCGGCGACGGCTGGGCCCGTGGCGGCGGCCGTTCCCGTGGCCTGGGCGGAGGCAGAGCCCTTGGCGCTTCCAGCGGCGTTGCCGGTGTCCGAGCTGACCTGGGTCTCCTGACTCTGGGCCTGCGACGATGAGCCGCCTCCAATGGACAGGGAGCAGCCGCTCAGGGCGAGGGTGGTGATGAGGGCGAGGGAGGGCAGGGAGACCAGTGCTTTTGTCATGACCTGAACGTTACCGTTACGTTGTCGCTGCGCGGTCCCCACGCTGTCGCAATCCTGCGACGCAGCATCATCCGGGCATGGCGACTCCGGCATGGGGAGCGCAACCGTGATGCGACCGTGACTGACGGGCTATAGTCGACTCATTGTGTCCTGCCGGTTGATTCTGGCTATCACCGATTGGAGTGTGCTCGTGGGACAGCGTGGTTCTCGTCGTCGATTCGCGGGGGTGGCGGGTGCCGTGGTGCTCGCCGGCTCCCTGGTGCTGGCCGGGTGCTCGTCAAGCAGCCCGAAAGGCGGCGGCACTGTGCCGCCGCTGAACACCGCAGCCAGCGGGGCCAGCGCATCCGCCGGTGCGACGGCGTCGGCCGGGGCCTCGGCGTCACCGGGCGCGAGCAGCGCCGCCAGTACAGGCCCCGTGACCCCGGAGTCGATGTCCGACCCGGACCTGGGATACACGGTCGTCTCCATCCCCGAGAACCTCGACCCCACCCAGACCGAGGTCCTGCGCGCCTACTTCGCCTACGACAGGGCGACCTGGCGCCTATGGTTCAGAAACGAGGGCCTCGACACCATGGACACCGTCGCGACAGGCCAGTTGTTGACAGAAATTACACATAACGCCGCTAAGATGAACGGCCAACTATCGCGACCTCCAGTGAGAATATCGGTGAGCGAGGTGACCGCCTCCGATGACGGAAATGGTTACGCTATCGCAGCATGTCTTGATAAGACACAGATGACCACTGTTGACGCCCAAGGGAACGACATTACCAGCCCCAAAAGCCAAATCCGCAAACCAATCATTGCATTTATGACGCAAGGAACCGACGGCACCTGGCGAGCCAGCCAAGAAGATAGCGGTACCCCCAACACCTGTTCAGTGAACTAGTGAAAGGACTCCCGATGCGCAGGCAGACTCTAGTAACGGGATCCGCATTCCTGCTACTCATCGCCAGTCTAGCAGCAGCACCAACTGCACACGCCGAGAAGGACAGCAGCGAGACGGGGGGCAGTCAGGTGGACGCCTCCTCAGCCCAGAGCGCGGATGGCGGCGGGGAGATCTCTGTCAGCATCACCGAGCAGTATACGACAGCCTCATCCGGAGGCGGCGGGGGCGAAACGGTCTCGTCGTCTACGTCAATAAGTGTCAAGCCCTCCTGCTACTACGAGAAGCTCCCTGACGAATCTCAGGTAGACAGAGACGCCTGGGACCTCCAGGACCAAGGCACAAAGAATGAGGAGGACGAGGTCGAAAAGGCATACTCCGGCTACAAACAATCAAAACAAGATAAGCAACCGGGATCCTGGTGGCACGTGAAGTGCAACAGGGACGCCTTTGAGGACCTGGGCGCCTTGCAAGCAGCCCGCAACCGTATGACCCCCAATGGGGCAGCATATCTGTGGGTCCCGGACAGCGAGAATGGCGGGAAGCCGCCGGCGCCCTATATCTCCGGGCGCGCGCTCGCGACTGCGGCGTGGAAAGCGGTGAAGATTCCCCAACCGACCATTGAGACCAACCCGAAGGTCGGCTCTCAGGGCGCCACCCTGGTCGGGATGGACACCTGGGTGTGGGCCACGGGCAACACCCCGCGCTCGGTGACCGTCACCGCCTCCGCAGGAAGCTCGTCGGCGACAGTCACGGCCTCCTCGGCCGGTCTCCAGCTCTCCGCCCCCGACGGGAAGCCCTCATGTCAGGGTTTCGGGATCGCCTGGCACTCAGGAATGCCTGAGGGATCGAGCCCCTGCACCATCTCCTTCAACCGCAGCTCGGCGCACCTGGGCGGCACGACCCCGTTGACGGTGTCCGTGGCCTACTCAGCCACCTACACCGCCACCGACGGCTCCAGCGGCGACCTGCCCGCGGTCACAGCCACCAACACCATCAATCTGCCTGTCGCCGAGGTCCAGACCCTCACCACCAACAGCAAGAACCCCCGCCA
>CAUVMS010000215.1:0-3514 GCA_963552815.1 uncultured Actinomyces sp.
GGGTCGGCTCAGCCGTCATGCCGGCGACGACGGCCAGCAGGTCAGCGGGGCCTGCGGACTCCGCAGACAGAGCGGACCCGGCAGACGCCTGAGAAGCACCCGGCGCCTCGGCAAAGCCGGCCGACTGACTGCGCTCTGCGGCCTCAGCGGCCTCTGCGGAGGCGGCGAGCTGGGCACCTTCGAGGGCCTGCTGCTCGGCGCTGTCCTGAGCGATCTCGATGAGGTCGTCGACGGCGTCGGCGGAACCCGGGGTACCGGCGAACGCCACTTCAGACGAGTCCTCCTGCCCCGAATGGTCCGAGAAGGCGGACTGACGGCGCGAGGAACGACGCGAGGCTCGGCGGGAGGTCCGCGAGGACCTCATCTCTGCGGCAAAGGATCCGGCAGAGCCGGCGGACGTGGTGGAGTAGTCAGGGCCGGCCGGGTCAGGGTCATCGTCGTCGGAGTCGCCGGACCCCTTCGACGATGCGCGGCTGGGGGACGGGGTCCCACTCGACTTCTCGGATCCGCGCAGCACCAGGTAGCCGGTGCTCACGACGGCGTCGACCGCCGGACGACGCACCTGACCGGCGCCGTCGGGCGCGCTGACGATGACCGAGTTCGGGGCGGTCACCGTCGTCTCGAACCAGGTGGTGACCGCGGAGGCGTCCAGGGCCTTGCCGTCGACCTCCATCTGCGGGGCACCGCGCAGCGCCACGTGGAAGACGTCCTCGGGCGCCGAGACGGCGAGCACGAAGTCCGGGATCGCTCCCAGACGTCCTCCCATCCCCATCACCAGCTCGTCCAGGGCCCGCGTCAGCGAGGCCTCCTCACTACGCAGCAGCCGCCACAGGCGCTCGGTGAGGTCCTGCGGCACCGACGGGGGCAGGATCATCACAGCACGCGGCGTGACCACGCCTGTCCACGAACCCTCAGTCCACCAGACCTCGTTGTTCGCGCTGCTGTTCGGGCTGTTTGTCATCATATTTCTCCTCAACGGACGATACAGACACCGTCACCCAAGTATGCCTGCCGTCCCCGGTGCACGTACTCCGGTCGGCCCGGTGAGAGTCGGTGGACCCCTTCCTCGTCCTCGATGTGGGTCCCATTGGTCGACCCCAGATCTGTGACGAGCACCCCATCAGAGGCGGGCACGAACAGCGCATGCGTCTTGGACACGGAGTCCTCCGAGCGCAGCACCGCAACCAGGTGGGCGTCCGGATGGGACTCGATCGGAGCCGGCCTGCGCCCGAGGACAACTGGCCCCAGAACAGGGATTACTGACCCCTCAACCACCAGGGAGCAGGTCGATACCGAGGTCGGTCTGGCACTGAGGAGGACCGTCCCGGCCAACCGGTCGAACCAGGTGCGCTGCTCAGCGCGCCATAGTGAGAGGATCCATAAAATAAAGGGGGCTAACCCTGCGGTTGCCACCAAAGAGAGACCCAAAAATGCGACGTAAATCACCGCAGCGCGTCCGGGTGGGCCATTCGGGTCCGTCACCCTCCGAAGTCGGACCCCGGTCACCAGTCCCCCCACCGTGGCACCGGTCGCAGCCATCATGGCGGTCATCACAGCAATAAGCGGCACAACCACCCCAACAGCGAATAAGATTCCACAGCAGCGCTCCGTGACGACACAGAGTGCGATGATGAGCCCAGCATCTACCAGCACGCGGACCACACGTCGGCGTGCGGATGCAGGCATAATTGTCGTATGTCGCTCTCGGGTCCTCATAGGACAGACATGGTAGGCGCCCAGTCCACTGCCTCGCAGTCAGACGAGGTCTCGGAAGGAGCACACAGTGCAGATCGCGGTCACGCCTGATCCCCAGCGATGGGTGATCATCCCGCCCTTCCCACCCCCGGGTTGGGCACGGGAGGAGGCGCGGCACCGCAGCGCCCACCTGGGAGTGACCGGTCCGCAGTGGCGCTCCGAGCTGGAGTCCCTGCTCAACGAGCTGCAGGCGATGGAGCGTCAGGGTCGCTTCGCGCGCCTCATGCACATCGACGACGTCGCCCACCCGCCCTTCGTCATCGACCTGAGCCTGGAGATCGCCAAGGACGACGGCTCCAAGGAGGGGCGCCGAGCCACCCAGCGTCAGATCGTCGCCGCGCTCCTGCCCGAGGCCGAGCTGGTGCGCCTGCGGCCGGGACCGGACATGGTGGGCTTCTCCGCCTTCTACGAGTCCAACGGCCCCACTCAGGGCGTCGTGGTGCTGCGCCTGGCCGGTCTGCCCACCGTCCCGGTGGACCTGGTGATGCGCCTGTGGGGCGCCGCCGCCGAGGACATCGCCCCCAACCTGGACCACCTCATCGAGCTGGCCCGCCAGGTCGCCCCCGTCGTCTGAGCGGCCCGGGCGGTCGCAAGCAGCGACGCCGCCGCTTACGTCCCCGCTCCTGATCCCTCTCCCCGAGCCCCGTTCCCTCCCCCACCGCTTCCAGCGACGAGGCCCCGCCAGGGCACGACGGCGCCTCTCAGGCCTCCAGCGCCTCCGCAGCCTCGAGCCACTGCTCCTCCAGCTCGGCGTGGGCCGCCTGAGCGGCCACGAGCTCGCGACCCAGCTCAGCCAGCTCTCCCACCCGGGCCGGATCAGCCGAGACCTCCTCCATGCGCACGTGCAGCGCGGCGACGGCCTGGTCCGCGCGCTCCATCCTCCGCTCGATGCGCGCCAGGGCCTTCCGGGCCTCGTGTCGCTTGGCCCCGGTGGTGACGCCGCGCTCTGCCCGGGGCTCGGCGTCGGCCGGCGCCGTCGGGGAGGCCGCTGAGGCGGCTGCACCCCGGGACGACCCCGCGGCCTCGCGACGCAGCTGGAGGTACTGCTCCACCCCGCCGGGCAGGTCTCGCACGCTCCCGTCCCCCAGCAGGGCGACCTGGTGATCGGTGACCCGTTCCAGGAGGTAGCGGTCGTGGGAGACGACGACGAGGGTGCCGGGGAAGGAGTCGAGGATGTCCTCGACGGCCGCCAGGGTGTCGGTGTCCAGGTCGTTGGTGGGCTCGTCGAGCAGGAGCACGTTCGGCTCGGTCATGAGCAGGCGCAGCAGCTGGAGGCGGCGGCGCTCCCCGCCACTGACCTCACCGACCCGGGTCCAGGCGCGCTGGCGGGTGAAGCCGAGGCGCTCGACGAGCTGGGCCGCGGTCATCTCCTTGTCGCCGACGACGATCCGTTCCCCCACCATGGCCACCGCCTCGACGACGCGCAGGTCCGCGAGCGCATCGAGCTCGTGAGTGGACTGGGACAGGGTGGCCACCTGGACGGTCTTGCCGCGGACGACGCGGCCTGCGGTGGGTTCCTGGACGCCTTCGAGCAGACGCAGCAGGGTGGTCTTGCCGGCTCCGTTGACGCCGACGACGCCGACCCGCTCGCCCGGGGCCAGCCGCCAGGTGACGTGGCGCAGGACCTCCCGCTCGGCCGGGGCCCCGGCCCCGTCGGCGTCGTCGGCCCGGCCGGTAGAGACCGGGTAGCGCACGGTGACGTCCTCGAGGTCGAGGACCTTCTTGCCCAGGCGGGCGGTGGCCATAGATCGGAAGAGCA
>CAUVMS010000216.1:0-3502 GCA_963552815.1 uncultured Actinomyces sp.
GGTGGGCTCGGCGCCAGGTGCGACGTCTGGAGCATCAGTGGACGCAGCTGCCACACCGTCCGGTCCCCCGCCGGCAACGGCCAGGGCGGTCTCGCCGTCGACGCCGTCGGGCGGGATCGCGCACGCGAGGCCGGGAGGAGCGGGTCTGGACCGTCTGACGCGGCGCGAGCAGGAGGTGCTCGAGCTCATGGCGCAGGGGCTGTCGAACGCGCAGATCGCCGAGCGGCTGGTGCTCTCCGACGGAGCGGTGGCCAAGCACGTGGCGAATATCTTCCGAGGGCTGGACCTGCAGCCGGGCGAGGAGAACCGGCGCGTGCGGGCCGTCCTGGCCTGGCTGCACGCCCGGGCCTGAGCCTGGCCGCCGGGCCCGAACCTGGCCGCCGACGGGAACATCCTGCGCGGCCGGGGACTTTTCCGCACAGCGCAGTGGTCACGGAAGCCGAAACGGCCCCCATGGCGTGCCCCGTGTCCAAATCTGCAGCAAAGGGGCCGGAGCACTCTTCATACCTCCAACAGAACCGCGGAATCATGCGGTTTCATTTCGCGCGCCTCAGTCTGCCCACGTCCTTTGCTGCAGATTTGGACACAACGCGGCCAGCACTGCCGCACTTCGACGGACCCCGACGCAGGCCATGCCTCCCGATCACCAAGGTGGTGTGGTCACGCGGTGAGCGTAGACGCAACCGGCACGGCGTTGGGTCGGTGCGAGACCGACTGTGGGGATTAGGCTGTCCACATGCGCCTCCACGTTGCCGATCACCCCCTCATCGACCACAAGCTCTCCGTGCTGCGAGACGAGAGGACGCCATCGGCGGTCTTCCGCCAGCTGGTGGACGAGCTCGTCACCCTGCTCGCCTACGAGGCCACCCGCGAGGTGCGCACCGAGGAGGTGGAGATCCGCACCCCCGTGGCGCTGGCGCAGTGCCGCCGTCTGTCCGACCCGCGGCCGATCGTCGTGCCGATCCTGCGCGCGGGCCTGGGGATGCTCGACGGCATGACGCGCCTGCTGCCCACCGCGGAGGTCGGCTTCCTCGGGATGAAGCGTGATGAGGACACCCTGGAGGTGGAGACCTACGCCAACCGCCTGCCCGACGACCTCTCGGGCCGGCAGTGCTTCGTCGTCGACCCCATGCTCGCCACCGGCCACACCCTCGTGGCAGCCATCGACTACCTGCTTGAGCGCGGGGCGCGCGACGTCACCGCGCTGTGCCTCATCGCCGCCCCCGAGGGTGTCAAGACGCTGGAGGAGGCCGTTGGCGAGCGCGCGAACGTCACGGTGGTGACCGCCGGGGTGGACGAGCGGCTCAACGAGCACGCCTACATCGTGCCCGGGCTCGGCGACGCCGGGGACCGCCTCTACGGCATCGTCGACTGAGTCGTCGACCGACTGAAAACTGCCTGCCCTTCGAACCACCGCAAGTCGGGTACTGATGCCCTGATTCCGCGGTGTATCGCCGTAAAGTCCATTAGGCTCGGGAGCCATGACAACGGGGCACTCACCTTCTTCCTCGGACCACGACGCGACGACGGCGCTCAGCAGGTTCGCCCCGCCGCAGGACCTTGAGCGGATCGCCGAAACCCGCCCCGATCTGCACTCGATCCTGGCGACCAACCCATCGATCCCGCCTCAGGTCCGCACGGTGCTGGAGCGGTCCGACGACCCCGTCGTCCAGGAGGTGCTGGCGCGCCAGGCCGGGCGGGGTGCGCCCCAGCCCGCCGGGGCTGTGCCGCCCGCGCAGCCGGCACAGCCGCAGGTCCCCGGCCAGATCGACCCGATGGCGCCGACGATGGCGGTGGGAACCCAGCCGCAGCAGGCTGCCGCCGACGCTGGCTACGGGCAGTCGCCCCAAGGCTATGGCAGCGTTCAACCGACGACGCCCGGGGCGGTACCGCAGGGGGACTCGGCCCATGGTGCCGCACCTCAGGGGTACGGATATGGGACGGTCGCTCAGCCTCAGCAGAGCCCGCTGCCGCAGGAGCCGTCTCAGGAGGCACAGTCCGTTGCCCTACCGCCGCCCTCCCAGCGCTACTCGGCTCCCTCGATGCAGTCTGCGGCCCAGCCCATGGATCAGCAGCCCGCAATGCCGCCCGGGGTACGGGTCGGCGCGCCGCAGGAGCAGGCACAGGGCCAGAGTCAGAGCCAGTTCGCTGCACCGGTATACGGAGCACCGATGTACGCACCACCGGCACAGCCTAGGAAGAGGCGGGGCCTCAAGGTGCTCGCGATTGTTCTGCCGATTGCCCTGCTCCTGACCGGAGGGGGCATGGCCGCCTGGTACTTCCTGTGGCGCAGTGACGTCTCCTCGTCCTCTCCGTTCGTGAGCCCATCGGGGGCCTGGGTCAACGGCGCGGACAAGACATGGAGCGCTGACGTCGCTGCCAACCAGGAGCCCTACGTGGCCGGTCGTCATTTCCTCACATTTGATAGATCCGACAGTACTCTGACCGGCTACACCGCGTTGGGAAGCAATATGAAGGAGGCATGGCAGATCACCCTCGACGACGAGGACCTGAGCTCCCCCTACGGCCCCACCCCGAGTTTTCAGACCTGGGGTGATGACACGCTCGTCTACAAGTCCACCCTTATCGACCTTCGGTCCGGCGATACCTCGTCAGCACCGTGGGGTGACGAGAAGTCGGCGATCATCGCCGACGACATCGCCATCTCCTGCAAGGCGAGTGACAAGTGCACCGCCTGGGATTCCCAGAAGCAGCAGAAGTGGACGCGTGAGATCCCTGGGGCGGGAGAGATATCCTCCTCCATTTTCTATAACAACCAATCCGTCCTCACCAGAGGAAACCAGCGCTACACCTGGCTGTACAACGTCGTCATCAACATCGACAGCGGGGAAACGCTCATTCTGGGCGGAGGCTCCAAGGCCGACCCCGACCTCATGAGCATCTCCTTCAAGGACGGCTGGGGGACCTTCGAGGAGGAGAAGAAGGACGAGGATTCCGACTCGTCACTGAAAACTCAGTACAAGGCAACGATATATGATTTCAAGGGCAAGAAGCAGAGCAGCTACACTGTGACCTTCGCAGCGGGTGAGAGGGTTGTCCTGACCGAGGAGGAACTCCTTACCAGCGAGGAGTACCGCACCTATTTCAAGGACCAGGACTACAGTGAGGCCAAGCTGACATCGACAGCCAATGAAAATGGCTGCGTCACTAGGCTCAACCCGAAGAAGGGCAAGTCCATCAGCGTCCCTCAACCCGAGGACAGCAGCACCTCCTCCTATGACTCGGACTCTCCCACGTGCGCGTCCGGCGTATCGGTTTCTCAGGACGGCGGCGTCGTCAAGCTGACGACATGGAACCGTGGGGACGTCAACGCGATACAGATGCTCATGAACGTCAAAACCGGTAAGGCGATCACCTTCAGCGGGATTGACTGGAAGAGCGGGGACTCGCTCATCGTCGCGAAACCCGACCTCATCGTTGGCTACGACAAGGACGACGGAAAGGTCATCGGCTTCAAGCCCGAATCCTAAGGCGGCATGGC
>CAUVMS010000217.1:0-3425 GCA_963552815.1 uncultured Actinomyces sp.
CGCGGGCGGCCCGGCCGGCCGTGGCGACCCACCGGCGCTGCGTGGCCCGATCCAGGTGCAGGCCCGCGTACAGCAGCCGGTTGCGCACGTTGTAGTAGTAGTAGATGTCCGACTTGGAGCGGTCCTCTGAACCCTCCCGCCCCGAGTCCGGGGACTGCGACTCTGAGTGGGTTCCGCCCTCGTCGTGGACGGCGACGGCGTCGCGCGCCAGGTCCAGGCTGCCGCCGGCCGCCAGCACCCGGGCCGAGAAGTCCACGTCCTCCCAGTACAGGAAGTAGCGCGCATCGAAACCGCCCGTGACCTCGAACAGCTCCGTCGACAGGGCCAGGCAGGCCCCCGAGAGCCACGGATGAGTGCCGCCCGGGGGAATCGGCCGCGGTGAGCGGCGTGAGCGCATCGAGCCGTCGGCCAGGCACACGACGATCCCGTCGGAGACGATGCGGCCGGTGGAGTCCTTGAGCACCGGCGCCACCAGGGCCAGCCGGTCCGCGTGCGCCCGGGCCGCCAGCCGAATGAGGTCGGACCGGGCGATGACGGCGTCGGGGTTGAGCAGGATGAGCAGGTCGGCGCCGAGCTCGCGGGCACGGGCCGCCCCCAGGTTCATGCCGCCGCCGAAGCCCGTGTTCGTCTGCGGCAGCACCGTCTCCCAGCCGCGCGCGGAGGCCAGTGCCGCCAGCTCCTCACGGGCCTCGGGGGTGGAGTAGTTGTCGACGACGACGATGCGGGCCTCGGGGGAGTCCTCGGCCACGCGCGCCAGGGTGCGCTCCAGCAGCGCCGCCGAGTCGTAGCTGACGACGACGACCGCTGTGCGGGAGAGCAGCTCCCGGCCGGAGAGCCTGCCGGCGGCCTCGGACGCGGCCGTCTCGGCGGTCTCAGCGGCGTCGGTGCGCTGGGCGGACTCAGGGGTGGCGGTCATGGGAGCAGGAGCCTTCCGGGTACAGGACGGATCGAGAACTGAAGCGACGACTCACGACGTCTTCAATAGATGTTGATGCGATATGGCGTTGCGGGCGTGAAACCTCCGACCGGTCCGGCGGTGCGACGACGCTGGGAGGGTGCTCGAACCGTCAGGTGCGCCCGGCTCGTGATAGTACCGTTAGACCCTGTATCACGCCGTGAACCGCCAGCAGGCGGGAGGAAGGACGGGGCCGGACGTGCACCTGACCATCGCGATGCTCACCTACCGCCGCAACGAGTACCTGGCTCAGGTCATCCCCCAGCTGCTGTTGCAGGCCGACGACGTCACCGGGCCGGAGACGACGGCGGGCATCCTCATCGTGGACAACGATCCGCAGGCCGGTGCGCGGGCCGTCGTCGAGGCGGCCAGGGCGGCCCTGGGTGGCGAGCCGTCGGAGTCGTCGGGGCCGTCCGGGGGTGCTGATCCGGCTGACTCGGCTGCGACGTCGAGGCTGGTCTATGTCCACGAGCCTGAGCCGGGGATCGTCGCCGGACGCAACCGTGCCCTGAGCGAGGCCCACGGCTCCGACGCCCTCATCTTCATCGACGATGACGAGATCCCCTCACCGGGCTGGCTCAAGGCCCTCGTGAGCACCTGGTGTGCGCAGGACTGCGCCGCGGTCACCGGCCCGACGCCGCCGACCTTCGAGGCCGCACCCTCGCCGTGGGTCACCGCCTCGGGCGCCTTCGAGTCCTGGGAGGCCGCCGACGGCGCCCAGGTGCGCAGCGCCGACACCGGAAACCTGCTCCTGGACCTGGGCGTCGTCGAGCGCCTGGGGCTGCGCTTCGACCCGCGCTACGGGCTCACCGGCGGCGAGGACTCCCTCTTCACCCGCCAGCTCACCCGGGCCGGCGGTGTCATCCGCTTCGCGGCCGGGGCGGTCGTCACCAAGCGGGTCCCCGCCACCCGCGCCAGGCGCACCTGGGTGCTGGAGCGCTCACTGCGTTCGGGATCGTCCTGGGCCCGGGTGCGTATCGACACGGCCGGGCCTGCCGACGGCGGTGCGTCCGGCAGGCTCGCGCGCCTGAGGCTGCGCCTGGGCTACGGCGCCAAGGGACTGGCCAAGGCCGGTATCGACGGGGTGCGCGCCGGCGTGGCCCGCATCCGCGGTGACGTGCCCGCCCAGGCCCGCCACGAGGTCTCCTCGCGCGGGGGACTGGGCATGGTCGTGGGCGCGCTGGGCGTTCACGTGCGCGAGTACGGCCGCCCCCGCGGCCGGCGGAGTGCGGCGCAGACCGGCAGGAGGGGCGCATGAGCCGGCTGACGATCGCCATCCCCACCTTCCGGCGCCCCGAGGACCTGAAGCGGGCCGTCAGCGGGGTCCTGGAACAGGCCGGTGAGCTGGTTGCGGGTCCAACCGCTGAGGCGGCGAATACTGAGACCGGTACCGCGGCCGGTTCTGACGCCGGTATGGCGGGCGCGCCGGATGAGGAAGGGGGCGCCGGCGAGGTCGTCTCCGACGTCGAGGTCCTTGTCATCGACAACGACGCGCGGGGTTCCGGGCGCCAGGCCGCCCTCGCCGCTGCTGCGGCCGCCGGGGTGGCGGTGCGCAGCTCCTCGGAGGAGCGGGTGGAGTCGGAAGACGTGAGCGTGCGCTACGTCGTCGAGGAGCGGCCCGGTGTGGCGGCGGTGCGCAACCGCGCCCTCGATGAGACCACTGAGCGCGATCTGCTCATCTTCATCGACGACGACGAGGACCCTGAGCCCGGGTGGCTCGCTGCCCTCGTGGGGATGTGGGCCACGACTGGTTGCCAGGCGGTGGCCGGGCCCGTCATCCCGGTCTACGAGGTGGAGCCGGAGGAGTGGGTGCGCCAGGGGGAGTTCTTCGTGCGCAGGACCTGGCCCACCGGCACTGTTCGCCCGGTGGCGGCCTCCAACTGCCTGCTGCTGGATCTGGGCTTCGTGCGCCGGGCCGGGCTGAGATTCGATGAGGCCTTCGGGGCCACCGGGGGAGAGGACACGCTCTTCACCCGCCAGCTGTGCGCCTCCGGCGGCGTCATCCGGTGGTGCGACGAGGCTCGCGTGCGAGACCACGTCCCGGCCTCCCGGCTCACCCGCCCCTGGATCCTGCGCCGGCAGCGGTCCCACGCCGCCACCTCGGTGCGCGTGGAGCTGGCCCTGGCAGGAGGCGGGGCTCAGCCGGCCATTCGGGCCCGGGCCGCGGCCGGTGGTCTGGTGCGTATCGTCGTCGGCGGCCTGCGGACGGCCGGTGGCACTCTGATCGGCAACCCGAGGCACGCCGCCAAGGGGGCCCGGCTGCTGGCCCGCGGCCGCGGCATCCTGGCGGCCAGCACCGGCGGCGGCGTCCACCGCGAGTACGGACACTGAGCGGGGAGTCTGTGATCGGGTCTGCCGGGCGGACTCGGCCCGCGACGGCGTCGGCCACTGACTCCGGCTACCGACTCCGGCCATTGATTCTGGGCGGTGTCGCGCAGTGTGCCGGTCCTGGCCGGCTAGCGTGAGTGCG
>CAUVMS010000218.1:0-3401 GCA_963552815.1 uncultured Actinomyces sp.
AGCAGAAGTTGAGGTCGGCGCCGATGGCCTTGGAGCCCATGACGATGTAGGCGCCACCGTAGGCCTTGCGCAGGACGATCGTCACCAGGGGCACGGTGGCGGTGGCGTAGGCGTTGATGACCTTGGCTCCGCGGCGGATGATGCCGGCGTGCTCCTGCTCGGCGCCGGGCCGGTAGCCGGGGACGTCGACGAAGGTGACCACCGGCAGCCCGAAGGCGTCACAGAAGCGCACGAAGCGGGCGAGCTTCTCGGAGGCGTCGACATCCAGGGTGCCGGCGTCCACCAGCGGCTGGTTGGCGACGATCCCCACGGGGTGGCCCTCGAAGCAGGCGAAGCCGACCACGACGTTGGCGGCGAACTCCTCCTGAACCTGGACGAGCTCACCGTGGTCGACGACCGCCGAGACCACCTCGACGACGTCGTAGGCCTGGCGGGTGGAGGCCGGCACGATCTCGCCGACGCTGTGGGCGGCCTCGGCATCGGCCTGGGCGTCGGTGTCGTCGTAGGCGTACATGGGAGCATCGAGCTCGGCCGAGGAGGGCAGGTAGGCCAGGAAGTTGCGCACCTGCCCCAGGGCGTCCTCCTCATCGTCGGCCACGTAGTGGACGACGCCGGAGACCGAGCCGTGGATCTGTGCGCCGCCCAGGTCCTCGGCGCTGATCTGCTCACCGGTTGTGGCGCGCACGACATCGGGGCCAGTGACGAACATGTGGGAGGCCTGGCGGGTGGCGATGACGAAGTCGGTCAGCGCCGGGCTGTAGACGGCGCCGCCGGCGCAGGGACCCAGGATGACGCTGATCTGCGGGACCAGGCCGGAGGCGGCGCAGGTGCGGTTGAAGATCCGTCCGTACTGACGCAGGGCGCCCACGCCCTCCTGGATCTTGGCTCCGCCGGAGTCGATGAGCCCGATGACGGGGATGCGCAGGCGCAGGGCGTCGTCCAGGAGGCGGACGATCTTGTCCCCCTCGATGGCGCCCAGGGCTCCTCCGGAGACGGAGAAGTCCTGGGAGTAGACGGCCACCTGACGGCCGTCGATCTGTCCGAATCCGGTCACGACGCCGGAGGGACGTGCCTTCTCCCCCGCCCCGGAGCCGGTGTAGCGGCCGATCTCCAGGAAGGTGGAGTCGTCAAGCAGGTCGTTGATGCGCTCCCGGGCGGTGCGCTTGCCCTTGGCGTGCTGCCGGGCGGCGGCGCGCTCCTCGGCCTCACGGTCCACGCGCGCGATGCGCTGGCGGAAGGCCGAGGTCGAGGGCGAGTCCGCCAGCGTGGCCCCCTGTGCCGGCACGCCGGCTGCGGTGCTGGCACCAGTGCTGGAGTCGGTGCTCACGGTTCAGGCCTCCTCAGAGTCGTTCTCGGGGGTGCTCATGCGCACCAGGACATCACCGGCGGAGACGGTGCGCCCGGCATTGACGGGGATCTCCGAGATGGTCCCGTCGCTCAGGGCGTGGACGTAGTTCTCCATCTTCATGGACTCCAGGACCACGAGCAGATCGCCCTGGAAGACCTGCTGGCCGGGCTCGACGCAGATACGGGTGACGATGGCCTGCATGGGGGCGGCGATGACGCCGGGCTCGGAGAAGGCGGCGTCGTTATCACCGGAGGTGGCGCCGCGGGGCGAGCGCGAGGCGCCACCGGAGCGGCCGCGCAGCGGCTGGGCCCGGTTGCTGCGCTGGCTGAAGCTGCGCGCCGGGTTGGTGGGGGCGAGGATCCCGTCGGGCAGGGTCAGCTGCATTCGCCGGCCGTTGAGCTCGATGATGTAGCTGGAACGGGTACGCGGGTTGGCGACCGCCTCAGAGGCGGCCTGAGAGCCGTCGGACTGCGACGACGCGGCCTGGGCCAGCTCGGGCAGCACCTCGTTCTCGATCCACCGAGTGGTCACCGTCAGGCGGCCGGCCTCGTCCGGGGTGGTGAAGGCGGAGCGCTCCAAGACCTCCGCGTGCAGGGCCGTGCACACAGTGACGCCTTCGATGATCGTCTCGCGCAGGGCTCGCCGGGCGCGGGCGATGGCCTGCTCCCGAGTGGAACCGGTGACAATGATCTTGGCGAGCATCGGGTCGAACATGGGGGTGACGACGTCGCCCTCGGTGACACCGGACTCGATGCGGATGCCGGGGCCGGCCGGCCAGCGCAGGCGCGTGATGGCACCGGTGGAGGGAGCCAGGCTGCGGGAGGGGTCCTCGCAGGTGATACGCAGCTCGAGGCTGTGGCCGCGGGGCTCGTGGAACTCACTGAGGTGACCGCCCTCGGCAATGCGCAGCTGGACCTCGACCAGGTCGGTGCCGGTGACCTCCTCGGAGACGCAGTGCTCCACCTGAAGGCGGGGGTTGACCTCCAGGAACCACAGGTCGCCCTCGGGGGTCAGGAGGAACTCGCACGTGGCCACCCCGACGTAGTCAACCGTCTCCAGGAGGCGGCGGGAGGCCTCGACGAGACGGTCGTGGATGCCTTCGGGCAGGAAGGGGGCCGGAGCCTCCTCAAGGAGCTTCTGGTTGCGTCGCTGCAGAGAGCAGTCGCGGGTGGAGACAACGGCGAAACCACCGTGGGAGTCGCGGGCGCACTGGGTCTCGATATGGCGCGCAGCGGTGACGAAGCGCTCCAGGATGAGGGTGCCGCCGCCCAGTGCTGCGGACTCGAAGGCGGGGGTGGACCTGACCTCGTCGTCATTGTGCAGGATGGTGATGCCACGTCCGCCGCCGCCGTCGGTGCGTTTGAGGGCGACCGGGTAGCCGTGGGCGGCGGCGAAGCTGATGACGGTGTCGGCGCTGGTGACCGAGTCGGTGATGCCGGGTACCGGGGCGACCTTGGCCCGCTCAGCGGTGGCGCGGGCGCTCATCTTGTCACCGAGGGAGTCCATGGCCTCGGGCGAGGGACCGACCCAGGTGATGCCGGCTTCGATGATCGAGCGGGCGAAATCGGCGTTCTCGGACAGGAACCCGTAACCGGGGTGGATGGCGTCGGCGCCGGTGGTACGGGCCAGCTCGAGGACTGCGGCTGCGTCGGTGTAGGACGAGCCCTCGGGCAGCGCATAGGCCTCATCGGCGAGCTCAGCCGCCGGGCTCATCAGGTCCTCGGGCGTGTACGGGAGGATTGACGTCGCCCCGAGGTCGCGGGCGGTTCGCACGATGCGCAGTGCGATCTCACCGCGGTTGGCGATGAGGATGCGGGAGAGGGTCACCAAGAGTCTCCTTGCCTGTGGACGGTGGCGGTTTGGTGGCGGGGCCCTCCTCGGGCCGGGGGTGCGGACCAGTGCCTTCCCTACAAGCGCAGGTCGACAGATCCGCTAGACGACGACGTTACGTGGTCAGGGCACCACATTCCATTTGTGGAAACCTCACAAAGACAGGGAGTTGCGTTGGTGTAACAACCGAGACCCCAGCAATGTTGCGGCATAACGGGCGCCT
>CAUVMS010000219.1:0-3313 GCA_963552815.1 uncultured Actinomyces sp.
CTACAAGTCGGCCCGCGGCAAGGGCGGCATGGTGCGCGTGGGCTGGGACGAGGCCATGGAGATCGTCGCGGCCGCCTACGTCCACACCATCCGCGCCTGGGGCCCGGACCGGATCGCCGGCTTCACCGTCATCCCGGCCATGTCCCAGGTCTCCTACGGCTCCGGTGCCCGCCTCCACGAGCTCATCGGCGGCACGATGCTCTCCTTCTACGACTGGTACGCCGACCTGCCCCCGGCCTCACCGCAGGTCTTCGGCGACCAGACCGACGTCCCCGAGGCCGGCGACTGGTACAACTCCCAGTACCTCATGATGTGGGGCTCCAACCTGCCGCTGACCCGCACCCCGGACGCCCACTTCATGACCGAGGCCCGCTACCACGGGCAGAAGGTCGTGGCCGTCTCCCCCGACTACGCCGACAACACCAAGTTCGCCGACCAGTGGCTGCGCGTGGCCCCCGGCACCGACGGCGCCCTGGCCCAGGCGATGGGGCACGTCATCCTGACCGAGTTCCATGTCAAGCGCCAGGAGCCCTTCTTCCTGGACTACATGCGCCGCCACACCGACTCCCCCTTCCTCATCGGCCTGGAGCCCTCCCCCGACGGCACCGGCTACGTCCCCGGCCGCTTCGTGACGGCCTCCGACGTCGACGGCGTGGCCGCCGGAGCCCCGAAGAACGAGTTCCGGCCCCTCGTGTGGGACCGCCAGCGCGGCCCGGCCGACCCCGGCGGTACCCTGGCCGACCGCTTCACCCCCGAGGGTGAGGGCAAGTGGAACCTGCTCATGGAGGGCGTCGACCCGGTCATGAGCATCCTGGACCTGCACGGCGAGGGCCCCCAGGTCCAGGCCGCCGAGGTCCTCCTGCCCCGCTTCGACCTGCCCGGCTCCTCCACCCCCGAGGGCTCTGTGGGCGGCGGCGTCGTGCGCCGCGGTGTGCCGGTCACCCGTATCGGGGACCGCATGGTCACCACCGTCTACGACCTGCTCCTGGCCCAGTACGCCGTCGAGCGTCCCTCGATGCCGGGCCAGTGGCCGGCGGACTACCAGGACGCCACCGTCCCGGGCACGCCCGCCTGGGCCAGTGAGATCACCGGCGTGCCGGGCCCGGCCATCATCCGGGTGGCGCGCGACTTCGCCCTCAACGCCGTGGAGTCCGGCGGCCGTTCCCAGATCGTCATGGGCGCGGGCATCAACCACTACTATCACGCCGACCAGATCTACCGGACCATCCTGGCGCTGACCTCCATGTGCGCCACCCAGGGCGTCAACGGTGGCGGCTGGGCCCACTACGTGGGTCAGGAGAAGGTCCGCCCGATCAGCGGCTTCCAGCAGTACGCCTTCGCCCTGGACTGGCACCGCCCGGCCCGGCAGATGATCGCCACCGGCTTCTGGTACATCACCACCGACCAGTGGCGCTACGACGCCACCTCCGCGGAGCGCCTGGCCTCGCCGCTGGGGCCCGGGACCCTGGCGGGCAAGACGACCACCGACACGATGGTCGAGGCCATGAAGCGCGGGTGGACGCCGTCCTACCCGACCTTCAACCGCAGTCCGCTGCTCCTGGGCCAGCAGGCCGCCGAGGCGGGCATGGACCCCAAGGACTACGTCGTCGAGCAGCTGCGCTCCGGCGAGCTGCGCTTCGCCTGCGAGGACCCCGACGCCCCCGAGAACTTCCCCCGCATCCTGTGCTCGTGGCGCACGAACCTGCTGGGCAGCTCGGCCAAGGGCACGGAGTTCTTCCTGCGCCACATGGTGGGCGCGGACAACGACGTCAACGCCGTCGAGACCCCGCCCGAGCAGCGGCCGGCCTCGGTGACGTGGCGCGACGAGGCCCCCGTCGGCAAGCTCGACCTCATGTGGACCGCGGACTTCCGCAACACCTCCACCACCCTGCACTCCGACATCGTCCTGCCCGCGGCCACCTGGTACGAGAAGCACGACATCTCCTCGACCGACATGCACCCCTTCGTGCACTCCTTCAACGCGGCCATCGACCCGCCGTGGGAGGCGCGCACCGACTTCCAGGTCTTCCAGACCCTGGCCGAGCTCATCTCCGCCTGGGCGCCGCGCTACCTGGGCACCCAGACCGACGTCGTCGCCGCGCCCCTCAACCACGACACCCCCGACGCCCTGACGATGGCCCACGGCGACGTCTCGGCCCTGCCCCAGGAGTGGGTGCCGGGGGTGACGATGCCCAAGCTCGTGCCCACCAAGCGCGACTACACCCAGATCCGGGCCAAGTTCGATGCCCTGGGCCCCCTGGCCGAGAAGCTGGGGCTGCCCTGCAAGGGCATCATGCTCAAGCCCGGGCCGGAGGTGGAGCGCCTGGCCCGCAACCACGGGGTCTCCACCGACGGCGAGGCCGCCGGCCGGCCGCTGATCGACACCGATATCCGCGCCGCTGACGCGATCCTGACGCTGTCGGGAACCACCAACGGGCGTATCTCCACCGAGGGCTGGGACACGCTGTCCAAGCGCACCGGCACCGCGCTGGTCGAGCTCAGCGAGGAGGAGGCCGGCAAGCTCGTCTCCTTCGCCGACACCCAGGTCAAGCCCCAGGGCGTCATCACCTCCCCGGAGTGGTCCGGCTCGGAGCACGGCGGACGGCGCTACTCGGCCTTCGTGGTCAACGTCGAGCATGCCAAGCCCTGGCACACCCTGACCGGGCGCATGCACTACTACCTCGACCACGACTGGATGCGGGACATGGGCGAGTCCTTACCGGTCTTCCGTCCGCCCCTGGACTTCCACGCCCTGTACGGGGAGGCCGCGCCGGGCTCGGTATCCACGAGCCAGGCGGGCACGGCGGAGGTCGCGGTGCGCTACATCACCGCGCACAACAAGTGGGCGATCCACTCCCAGTACTTCGACAACCTGCACATGCTCACCCTGGGGCGCGGAGGCCAGACCATCTGGATGAGCCCCCAGGACGCCGATAAGATCGGCGTCAAGGACAACGAGTGGGTCGAGGCCTACAACCGCAACGGCATCGTGGCGGCCCGGGCCATCGTCTCCCACCGCATTCCCGAGGGCATGGTCTTCATGCACCACGCCCAGGAGCGCACCATGAACACCCCGCTGACCGAGTCCAGCGGCAGGCGCGGCGGGACGCACAACTCGCTGACCCGGATCGTGCTCAAGCCCAGCCACTTCGCCGGCGGCTACGCACAGCTGTCCTACGCCTTCAACTACATCGGCCCCACGGGCAACAACCGCGACGAGGTCACGCTCATCCGTCGCCGCAGCAACCAGGAGGTGACGTTCTGATGAAGGTCATGGCTCAGATCGCAATGGTGATGAACCTCGACAAGTGCA
>CAUVMS010000220.1:0-3238 GCA_963552815.1 uncultured Actinomyces sp.
TCCTTGAGGACCTGGCGAGCCTCGACGGGGTCGTTGTCATAGGCGCCCATCGCCTGAGCGTCGGCCACCATGTCCGACAGGGCCTCATTCGCTGCCCGACGCTGACGATCACGGAACTCCAGCACGTCAGTGAGGAACAAGCGACGATGCCGTCTGACCTTCTCAAACGGGATCTCGCCGGCCTCCAACATCCTGACCAGCGTCGGCCGCGAGATGCCCAGCATGTCAGCCGCCTCCTGCGTCGTCAGACGCTGATCCTGCGGCGCCACCGTCACGGCCAATCCTCGACGCATCGCATCCACGACCTGAAGAAGGGCCTCAGCCACGGCGGGAGGGAGGTCAATCGTCTCACCATTGACGGTCAGCCGGGGCGTCGCACCGGAGGAAGCCTCCAGTTCCGTCACTAGCTCGGCAAAGTGCCCGGCGACATCCTCCTCAGGAAGGTAGGTCTTGCTCTCAATCGTCACGGTCATGGCACACTCCAACACTGCTGTTCGTTCACTGTTTTCGAGTTGATCGTTTTGAGCGATTTGAGTGTAAACCTCAGCAGGCGTCGACACAAGGCGAGGGCTGTCGCTTCTGCCAGCCTCCTCGAACCCCAGGCAACCAGCGACACGACCCGATCACTACCTCACTCGGCCGCCAGGACGGTGCCGATCGGGGTTCGGGTGGCGCCCCGGATCGGGGCGAGCAGCACCATAGCCAGGGCCAGAAAGGACAGGAGCGCCACCAGCAGCACCGGCCCGACGCCGGGGCGCACCACCAGCGGCAGCCCGGCCCTGGCGTAGAAAACAGCCTCACCGACCGCCGTCACCGCCAGCGGCACGATCGAGATCAGCAGCGCCGCCCCCGCGTACAGGCCCGCCTCGATGACCACCTGCCGGCGCACGCCGCGCACCGTGCTCCCGGCGCAGCGCAGCACTGCGAGCTCGCGCTGCCGGGACCGGGAGGACATGCCGACGACGGCCACGGCCCCCAGCAGCGCCATCGCCGCCAGGATCGCCGCCAGCACCAGCGAGTCCACCTGGTTGATCGCCACGCTCAGGTGCGCTGCCTCCACCACCGCCTGCCCCGTGGCGAGACTGGTCGTGAGTGCCGCAGTGAAGGAGATCGCCAGGGCCAGCAGGCCGATGGCACTCGCCGCCGACGCACTGCGCCACAGCGCCGAACGGCGCGCAATGAGCCACGGCCCACCCAGCCGCGCCAACGGCGCCGACCACAGCCGCAGCAGCCCCGGGATGAGCACGGGCGCCAGCAGCACCACGAGGACCGCGAGCAGGAGGGACGCCAGGGTCGCCTGGCCCCCGCCGGTCGGCCACCCCTCCACCATCCGGCCGGGCCGGACCAGGAACGCCGCCACCAGCTGGCCGGCGCACGCCAGCCCCCACAGCCCCGCCGCGACCCACCGGAGCACCCCCATGCGGCGTCGCTCACCCGGGCCCGCGCCGCGAACCGCCTCCACGGCGGGGGTGCGCACCGCGGCGAGCGCCGGGCCCACGGCCCCCAGGACCGCGACGGCGACCACGACCACCACGGTGAGCAGCAGCGTCGTCGGCGTCTGGGCGACCTCAATCCGCCCCATGCGCGCGGCCGCCAGGCGGGTGAGCACCGAGGCGAGGGGCTGGGCCGCCACCATCCCCAGCAGGATCCCGGGCACGCAGGCCACCAGTCCCAGCACCGCCACGGTGGCGAGGACGGCGACGAGGACCTGCCGGGGCAGGGCGCCGGCGAGCCGCCACAGGGCCCAGCTCGTGCGCAGTGCCTGCACGCAGGACTGCCCGACGACAGCCACCACCGGGACCGTCACCATCGCCGTGTAGAAGGCGACCGAGACACCGGGGACCGTGAGCTCGGCCGGGTCCACTCCCGCCGCCCGCGCCGCAGCGACGACGTCGGGGCGGGTGACGGTCATGCGGTGCACCAGGCAGACGTTGACGAGCCCCGCGGCGAGGGCCAGCACCGCCACCGTCCCCGACCAGGCCCGCCACTGGGCGGCCAGGGCGCGCAGCGTGTAGCGGGTCATGCCGCAGCTCCCGTCTGGTTGACGGCAGCCAGCAGCTCGTCGGGGGTGGCACCACAGCGGCGGTCGACGATGCGGCCATCGCGCATGATGAGCACGGTCTCCGCCAGGGCGGCGGCCCCCAGGTCGTGCGTCACGAGGACGACGGCGGCCCCGGCGTCGGCCATGCGCCGCAGCTCGGCCAGGACGAAGGCGGTCGAGCGGGTGTCCAGGGCCCCGGTGGGCTCGTCGGCGAAGACGACCGGTGGGCGGCGGTAGAGGACTCGGCCCAGGGCGACGCGCTGCTGCTCGCCGCCCGAGAGCGTCGTCGTGGGCGCGTCGGCGCGCACCTCCAGCCCCAGCCCGGCCAGGACTTCCTTCACCCGCGCCGAATCGGGGCGCCGCCCGGCCAGAGTGTCACCGATCGTGATGTTCTCCCGCACCGTCAGGTAGGGCACGAGGTTGTAGGCCTGGAAGACGAAGCCCACCCGGTCGCGGTGGAGCTCGGCCACCCGCGCCGCCGGGTGCCCGCCGAGGTCGTGCCCCAGGAGCCTGACCCGGCCCGACGTCGCCGCCTCCAATCCGGCCAGGCACAGCAGCGCCGTCGACTTGCCCGAGCCGCTGGGGCCGACCAGCGCCGTCATCCGCCCCGGCATCATCGCGCAGGAGATGCCGTGCAGGATCTCGATCGGTTCCCCACCGGGGGTCGGGAAGGACTTGCGCAGATCGCGCGCCTCGACAGCCGGCCCGACGGCGCTCATGCCGGCAGCGCCGCCCGCCCTGTCCGCACCGTCCCCGCCCCGAACCACCATGGATCTGACCGTCCTCTCATCTGTGAATCCGATGGCACCGCTGGACGCCGTCGGGCGCCTGCGGTTTCAACCTAGGCGGCCGCCCCGGCTCCCGGGCCCGCAGACCGCGAACTGTCCACAGATGATGACAACGCCGGACCCGCTGACAACGCGGGCGGGACATTCCGCGCGGGCGGGTGTCATCCGCTCCGGCCGGGGGCGTTCCGCGCGTACGGGGACGGGATTCCTGTCCCGTGCGCGCAGGATGTCCCCGGCCATCACCATGCCCGCGCTATGACGACCGGCCGCACACACCGAGTACGTGCCTTCGCACCCAGGACGTACCTTTCCCGTACACGACGACAGTCACACCCCATGTGTTGTCTCGTGACTTCTGAGGGTTTCGGATGTCATGACATCTGAGACACCGGCGAAGCAGGTTTCCCAG
>CAUVMS010000221.1:0-3223 GCA_963552815.1 uncultured Actinomyces sp.
AGCGGGCCCGGCAAACCGACCAAAACTTCATAAACGACGCGGCTCCGGGTCGTTTCTGAAGTTTTGGTCGATCTATGAAGAAAAAGTCGATGAGGTGCGGGGCCGTCGGCGGATCAGGCGAGCAGGGCCAGGACGACCGCGGCGCTGCGGGCGGCGGCCTCCTCGGCGGCGATGTGGAAGTCCTGGCCCGCCTCGGGGCCGCACAGGTCGGACACACCGCGCACCGAGACGAAGGGGAGATCCGCGCTCGCCGCCACCTGTGCCAGCGCCGTCGACTCCATGTCCGTGCTCAGCGCCGCCGGGAAGACCTCGCGGGTGTCGGCCACGTTCGCGGCCGTCACGAAGGAGCTCCCGGCCAGCATCTGGCCGACGTGCAGGTGTGCCGAGTCCGACGACGCCGTGGCGCCGCGCAGGGCCTCCGGGCCCGCCTGCTCCAGGCGCTCCAGCAGGGCCGGGTCCCCGGCGAAGGTCTCCGGCTGGCCCGGGGTCTGGCCGCGGACGTAACCGAAGGCGGTGGCGTCGGCATCGGTGTAGGCCAGGCTCGCCGAGGCGCACACGTCCCCGACCTCGACCTGTCGGCCGAGCCCTCCGGTGGTTCCCGCCGAGATGACGGCGCTGGGGCGAACCTGAGCCAGGGTGGCTGCCAGCGCGCTCGCGGCCGCCACGAGCCCGATGCCGCTGCGCACCAGGATGAGTTCGCGCTCGCCGTCGGGCAGCTGGAGTGACCAGGCGCGTGCAGCGCCGAGCAGGGCCGGAGGCCGGGCCCCCGCGCGCTCGGGCAGGGCGTCCAGGAAGGGCTGAACCTCTTCGGCCATGGCGCAGGAGACGATGACGGGCGCGGCACTGGTGCGACTCACGCGCTGAGCCTACAGGGGGTGCCCTCCTCGTCCCTCGACGCCGTGGCCGCGGTGACGGCGGCGGCCGGGTTGATGGGCAGCGCCCGGCGCGACTGGTCCCGGCGCAGCAGGAAGTTCCCCAGCCGGATCGGCCAGGCCACGTGGTTGATCCGCGGCCAGCGCAGCATGACGTAGTCCACGGCGTCGTCAACCTCCAGGCGCCGCGTCGAGTTGCCGACCCGCACCCACAGCGCCGCCCCGTCGCGCCCCTTGGCCGGCTTGAGGTAGACCGGCAGCGGGGACGGGGGCGCGGTCACCCGGCACACCTCCGCGGTCCCGTCCGGCGTGGGCGCGAAGTCCACCTGCGGCAGCGCGGCGGCGTTCGTCCCCATGCGCGTGCGCCACATGCCCCGCAGCCACAGCTCGAAGCGGTCGGCATCGGGCTGCTTGAGGGTGGAGTAGTCCGGCCCCAGGCCGATGAGGGCGCCGTCGTCGTCGACCCCGAGCAGGAGCGTGCCGCCCGCGGAGTTCATGAAGGCCGCCACCGTCTTGGCCACGACCTCCTCCATGGCGTCGTCGCGCTTGTCCGTGCGCAGGTTCCAGCGGGCCGAGGACTTGAACTCCAGCCGGTCGGACTCGCCCATCTGGGCCACCTCGGCGATCGGCAGCAGCGTGCGGTGGTGCTGGAGCCGGGCCAGCATCGCGGAGGCCCCGAGCAGCACGGCGGCCGCCACGCCGCAGGAGGTTGCCAGCATCTTGACCGAGAACAGGTCGCCTTCGTCGAAGATCCACCCCGACAGCAGCAGTCCCAGCCACAGCCCGATGAGTGCGATGAGGGTGGCCGCCGAGTCCGACACCGTCACCCTTCCTCGCAGCAGGAACCGCGTCACCCGCCCCACGAGGTAGGACAGCAGGAGCAGCAGTGGCTGGGCGATGACCCACCAGATGAGGACGGGGTTCGCGGGATTGGCGATGACGGTGCTCTCCATGGTGACCAATGGCTCTCGTTGCTCTTCGGGAATCGGGAAGTCGGCGGATCGGCGCCCCGGTGGGCGCGTGCGGGACGGCGTCAGGGTACGGTGCCGGTCCGCCGAGCCGGGCCCGACGACGGAGCCCGGCAACGGAGCCCGACGACGGAGCCCGACGACGGCGCGCCGTCTCACCCCAACACTGTGCCGGGCCCGGTGTTGCCAGACTGTGAGGACTGTCCTCTCCCCGGCTCTGCTCTCGCTGACGGGGACATTCCGCGCGGCCGGGGGCGTGTCCCTCCGGGTGGGGGCGTTCGACGCCGTCGGGGACCGACATCCTGTCCCTGCACGCGCAGGATGTCCCCGGCCGTGTGGAAGTGTCTCCGAACGCGCAGGATGTCCCCGGCCGTGTGGGAATGTCCCCGGTTGGGCCGTACGGGCGCCTCAGGCCATGACCCGCGTCCACTCCTCGCGGGCGGCGAGGAAGCCGCGCACCGCCTTCTGGGCGGCGGCCAGCGAGTGGTTCGCACCCCAGCCGCACTGGACCTCGTTGGCCGCCGGCACCTCCGCGGCGGTCAGGATGTCGCGGAAGGTCGCCTCCAGCAGCGGCAGGAACTCCTCGGTCTCCACCCCCAGCATGAGGGCGTAGAAGCCGGTCTGGCAGCCCATGGGGGAGAAGTCGATGAGCCGGTCGGTGTGGTTGCGCATGAGCTCGGCGCTCAGGTGCTCGATAGAGTGCACGGCCTCCATCTCCAGGTGCGCGCGGTTGGGCTGGCAGAAACGGACGTCGTACTTGACGAGCACGTCCCCGCCGGGCAGCTCCTTGCGGTCGGCCACACGCACGTAGGGCGCGGCGACCTTGGTGTGGTCCAGGTTGAAGGACTCGACGTTCATCCTCGGCGTGTTCTGCTCACTCGTGTCGCTCATGGGGTCAGCCTACGGGGCCGGAACCAGGCAGGATGGGGGCATGACTCCACTGGCGCGCATCGTTGCGGGGCCCGACGGCGCCCCCACCCTGGTCCTTCTCCACGGCATCACCGGCTCCGCGGTCTCCCTGGCCGAGGCGATCGACCACTGGGTGGCGCGCGGCTACCGGGTCGTTGCGGTCGACGCTCGCGGGCACGGCCTGTCCCCACGCTGGGAGCCGGCCCAGCTCGAGCGGGCCGGGGAGGTGCTCGTGGAGGACCTCATCGCCGTCCTGGAGGACCTCGCCGCCGCCTCACGCGGCCGGGCCGCGCTGGGGCTGCCGACGCCGCCCGCCCCGGTCGTCATCGGCCACTCGATGGGCGCCGCCACCGCCATGGTCGCCGCCGGGCGTCGCCCCGACCTGGTCACCGGCGTCGTCCTGGAGGACCCGGCCCGTTTCGGCACTCGCAGCCCGCGCGAGCTCCTGGCCCGCGGCGCCGCCCGGGAGCGGGC
>CAUVMS010000222.1:0-3111 GCA_963552815.1 uncultured Actinomyces sp.
GGCCTAGCTGGACTCGAACCAGCGACCTCATCCTTATCAGGGATGCGCTCTAACCGACTGAGCTATAGGCCCTTGCGACCGGAGAAGATTAACCTACCCGGGCACGGGAGACCAAATCCGATCACTCGTCCGCAAGCGTGAGATGGATCCCACCAACGAGGGTGGCGGTGATGTTGTAAAGAAAGGCACCGAGAGTGGTCAGCGCCGTCACGAGCACCATGTCCACCACGGCGATGATCGTGGAGACGGCCAGGGCTCGCGGCAGCTCCAGGTAGGCCACGACCGCGGAGAAGGTGTTGGAGCGCTCACCGGCCACCGTCTTGACCAGGTCCTCGATGGTGGCGAAGACGTGCATGGCGTCCAGCATGAACCACACGACTGCCGTGGCCACGATGAGCATGATGCCGCCCGCGAAACTGAGCAGGAAGCTCGCCTTCATCACCGACCAGGGGTCCACCCGGGTCAGGGCCAGACGCACACGACGCGGTCCGGCGATGGTCTTCTTGCTCTTCTTGCTCTTACCGCCCGACGTGCTGCCAGAGGCATCCGTGCCGCCCACGATGGATTCGGTGCCTGTGGACTGCCCGCCGTCAGGGGACATGGGAACCGGCTGGCTCATGCTTCGACCTCACTCTCGTTGTCTTCCAACGCTACCGTGTCATCTACTGAGTCTGCAGGAGAGTCATCAGTCTCACCATCTGATGCGCTGGCGGCCGGAGCCGCATCGGCGGTGCCGGCCGACTCAGCGCTCGGGCCGCTATCGGCGGCGTCAACCGCCTCCTGCATGTCTCGCTCGGTGTTGCGGGCCACTGCGATGATGCGGTCCCCGACATCGGGCTTGGCGAAGGTCACGCCCTGAGTGGTTCGTCCGGTGCGCGAGACCTCGACGACGGCGGAGCGGACCACCTTGCCTGAGGCCATGATGCACAGCACCTCGTCACCGGAGTCGGTCACCAGGGCACCCACGAGATTGCCGCGCGCCTCGACGAGGTTGGCGACCTTGACGCCCAGGCCACCGCGTCCCTTGACCGGGTAGTCGACGACGTTGGTGCGCTTGGCGTAGCCGCCCTCAGTGACGACGAACAGGTCCGCATCCTGCCAGGTGGGGTCGACGACGTCCATGGCCAGCAGGTAGTCGCCCGGACGGAACCGCATACCGGTGACGCCGCTGGTGGCCCGGCCGGTGGGCCGCAGGGTGTCGTCGTCGGCATGGAAGCGCAGCGACTGGCCGGCACGGGAGACCAGAAGGAGGTCCTGTCCCTTGCTCAGGAGCCTGGCGGAGACGAGCTCGTCGTAGTTGCCGTCCTTGTCCCGGCGCAGGTTGATGGCGATGACGCCGCCGGAGCGGTTGGAGTTGTACTCGCTCAGGCGCGTCTTCTTCACCAGGCCGCGACGGGTGGCCAGGACCAGGAAGTCGGCCTGGTCGTAGTCCTGAAGCTCCATGACCTGGGCGATCTCCTCGCCCGGCTGGAAGGCCAGGAGGTTGGCCACGTGCTGGCCCTTGGAGTCGCGGCCGCCCTCGGGCAGCTCGTAGCCCTTAGCGCGGTAGACCCGGCCGTAGTTGGTGAAGAACAGCAGCCAGCGGTGCGTCGTCGTGACGAAGAAGTGGTCAACAACGTCGTCCTCGCGCAGTGTGGCGCCGCGGATGCCCTTACCGCCGCGGTGCTGGGAGCGGTAGGAGTCGGTGCGGGTGCGCTTGGCGTAGCCGGAGCGGGTGATGGTGACGACCACGTCCTCCTCGGGGATGAGGTCCTCCATGCTCATCTCGCCGTCGAAGGGCACGATCCGGGTGCGGCGCTCGTCCCCGTACTTCTCAACGATCTCGGCGAGCTCGTCGGAGACGATGCCCCGCTGACGCTCCGGGGAGGCGATGATCTCGCGCAGGTCCTTGACCCGGGCGCGCAGCTCCTCGGACTCCTGCTGAATCTTGAGACGCTCCAGGGCGGCCAGGCGGCGCAGCTGGAGGGAGAGGATCGCCTCGGCCTGGGCCTCATCGACGTCCAGCAGGCCCATGAGGCCGGTGCGTGCCTCCTCGGTGGTGGGCGAGCGTCGGATGAGGGCGATGACGGCGTCGAGGGCGTCGATCGCCTTGAGCAGGCCCTCGAGGATGTGGAGGCGCTCCTCGGCCTTGCGCAGGCGGAAGCGCGAGCGGCGCACAATGACGTCGATCTGGTGGGCAACCCAGTGGCGCACGAACCCGTCCAGGCTCAGGGTGCGCGGAACCCCATCGACCAGGGCGAGCATGTTGGCCGGGAAGTTGTCCTGGAGCTGGGTGCGCTTGTAGAGGTTGTTGAGGACCACCTTGGCGACGGCATCGCGCTTGAGGACGATGACGAGCCGTTGGCCGGTGCGCCCGGAGGTCTCGTCACGGATGTCGGCGATGCCGGTGACCTGGCCGTCGCGCACGAGCTGGGCGATCTTGTCCGCCAGATTGTCGGGATTGACCTGGTAGGGCAGCTCGGTGACCACGAGGCACTGGCGCCCCTGGATCTCCTCGACGTTGACCACGGCGCGCTGGGTGATGGAGCCACGGCCGGTGCGGTAGGCGTCCTCGATGCCCCGGCGGCCCAGGATCGTGGCACCGGTAGGGAAGTCCGGTCCGGGGATTCGCTCGATGAGGGCGTCGAGCAGCTCCTCGCGCGAGGCGTCGGGGTGCTCGAGGTACCACTGGGCGCCGCGGGCGATCTCGCGCAGGTTGTGGGGAGGGATCCGGGTGGCCATGCCGACGGCGATGCCCTCGGAGCCGTTGACCAGAAGATTGGGGAACCGAGCCGGCAGGATGACCGGCTCCTGGTTGCGCCCGTCGTAATTGTCCTGGAAGTCGACACTGTCCTCGTCGATGTCCCGAAGCATCTCCATGGCCAGGGGCGCCATCTTGCACTCGGTATACCGGGGGGCGGCGGGCCCCAGATTGCCGGGCGTACCGAAGTTCCCCTGGCCGGCCACCAGCGGGTAGCGCATCGACCACCACTGGACCAGGCGGGCCAGGGCGTCGTAGATGGCACTGTCCCCGTGGGGGTGGTAAGTCCCCATGACGTCCCCGACGACGCGGGAGGACTTGGAGAAGGAGGCGGTGGGGCGGTAGCCGCCGTCGTACATGGCGTACAGGAC
>CAUVMS010000223.1:0-3083 GCA_963552815.1 uncultured Actinomyces sp.
CGCCGCACTCGTGGGGCGTTCGCCTCCCCGCTCGGGGCGGCGCTCAGGCCCTCGACCCCACCTGCCGGGCGCGACGACCTGGACCTCGCCGTCGGCGGCCGCGGCGAAGATCCGCTGGACGACCGCCTCCCGGCTGCGCATGCGGGCGTTGTCTGCCTCCAGCTCCTCGACGCGGGCCTCCAGGTCGAGGATACGGCGGATGCCCTCGAGGTTGATGCCCTCCTGGGACAGAGCCTGGATGCGGCGCAGGCGCTCGACGTCGCGGTGGGAGTATCGCCGGCCGCGCCCGCGGGTCCGGGCGGGGCTGACCAGTCCGAGCCGGTCGTACTGGCGCAGGGTCTGGGGGTGCATCCCGGCGAGCTCGGCCGCCACCGAGACCACGTAGACCGCGCGCTCGGCTGCGTCCTCAGCCAGGTAGTCCAGGCCCTGCCCGGCGCGACGCCGGCTCACTTGCCGGCCTCCTCCATGAGGGTGGCCCGAGGATCGGTGTCACCCATGGCCGCATCGAAGGCGTTGAGCGCCTCCTTGGCTGCCCTGGAGAGCTTCTTGGGGACGGCCACCTCGATGGTCACCAGCAGGTCGCCGGTCTTCTTGCGGGTGGTGGCGCCCTTGCCGCGCAGGCGCATGACGGTGCCCGAGGAGGTGCCGGGCTTGATCTTGATCTTGGAGGTACCGCCGTCGAGCAGCGGGACCTCGACCGTGGCGCCCAGGGCGGCCTCGCGCAGGGTGACCGGCAGGTCCATGCGCAGGTTGGCGCCGTCGACCGGGTCGATGGAGTACACCGGGTGCTTGTTGACGCTGATGGTCACCACCATGTCACCGTTCTCGCCACCGTTGAGGCCGGCCCGGCCCTTGCCGCGCAGGCGGATCTTCTGGCCGTCGCGCACGCCCGCCGGGATGCGGACCTTCATGGTGCGTCCGTCCGCGGTCAGCTCCACGGTGGTGCCAGCGACGGCGTCGCGCAGGTCCAGCGAGGCCGAGGTCAGGACGTCGGATCCCTTCTGCGGCTGGGGCGGGGAGCCGAAGCTGCCGAACCCGAAGGGTCCGGGGCGCCCGCCGGAGCGGGTGGGGCTGGGGGTTCCGCCGAACATGCGCAGCAGGTCGTCGAGGTCGGGCTGAGCGCCGGCGCCACCGGTCTCGAAGCGGACGCTTCCGCCCTGGCCACCGAACATGGAGGAGAAGATGTCCTCGAATCCTGCGCCGGCGCCGGCGCTACCCGGGCCTCCGGCCTGGAAGCGGGCTCCGCCTCCGGCCATGGAGCGGATCGCGTCGTACTGCTTGCGCTCGGCCTCGTCGGACAGGACGGCGTACGCCTCCCCGATCTCCTTGAACTTCTCTGCCGCCGCGGCGTCGTCGGGGTTGCGGTCGGGGTGGTACTTCTTTGCGAGCGTACGGTAGGCCTTCTTGATGGCGGCGGAGTCGGCGTCCTTACTCACGCCGAGGACCGCGTAGAAGTCCTTCGTCATCCAGTCCTGACTGGCCATATTCGTGTCACCGCCTCCTTATCCGGGTGATCGTGGGCTTTCCTTACTGATTACTACTGATAACTGCTGATGACTGCTGCTTGTTACTGATGAGCGGCACAGTCTGAAAGTCGGGGGACGCGCGTCCGGAAGGCTCTGGGACCCTCGGGCGTCCCGGTGGTATCTCCCGGCCGACGGCGGACCCGAGCCAGCGTTTCTGGCGGGCCCGGGTCCGCCGTCGGACCGGGGTTGGTGGGTTGGATGGGTGCAGTGAATGTGCGGTGGATACCGCTCAGGCCGGGTTGGCGACCTGGACGCGGGCGGCGCGCACGACGCGCTCACCCAGGCGGTATCCGGGCTGGAGGACCGTGGCGATGGTGGGCTCGGTGACCTCGCTGGACTCGGTGGCCATGAGGGCCTCGTGCAGCGTGGGGTCGAAGACCTCGCCCACGGCGCCGAAGCGCTCCAGGGAGTACTTCTCAGCCAGGATCGACTCGAGCTTGCCGGCCGTGGTCTCGAAGGTGCCGGTCAGGTCCCCGTGCTGGCGGGCCAGCTCGATCTCGTCGAGGACCGGGATGAGGGCCTCGACGACGTCGGTGGCACCGGCCTGACGGTGGGAGGCCGCGCCCTCGCGGGACCGACGCACGAACCCCTGGTACTCCTGCTGGAGGTTGTAGAGGTCCGCCCGGGCCCGGGCCAGGTCGTCGGCCGCCTGAGCGGCCTGGGCCTGAGCCTGGGCCAGGGGGTCGTCCCCCGCCGCCTCCTCGTCTGAGGAGGCGGCGTCGGACTGGCCGGCCGCGCCCTCGGGCGTGCCCTGGGCGAGTCCTTCACGGACGTCGTCGGGCACCTCCTCGAAGGCCGACTCGACGGCCGCCTGGAGCTCGGGGTCGATGCCCTCGTCCTCGGGGGTGGGGCCGGCCGGGGTCACTTGGAGTCCTCGTCGTCGACGATCTCGGCGTCCACGATGTCCTCGTCGCTGGAGGACGTGGAGCCGCCGGCGGAGGAGGAGCCGGAGTCGGCTGCGGCCTGGGCGGCGGCGTCAGCCTGGTAGATGGCCTCGCCGATCTTCTGGGCCACCGAGCTCAGCTTCTCCTGAGCGGTCTTGACCGGCTCGATGTCGTCACCCTCGAGGGCCTTCTTGAGGTCGGTGACGGCCTCGGAGACCTCGGAGTGGACGTCCTCAGGCAGCTTGTCCTTGTTGTCCTTGAGGAGCTTCTCGATGGAGTAGGCCTGCTGCTCGGCGGAGTTGCGGGTCTCGGCGTCCTCGCGGCGCTTCTTGTCCTCCTCGGCGTGGGCCTCGGCCTCCTTGACCATGCGGTCGATGTCCTCCTTGGGCAGGGCCGAGCCGCCGGAGATGGTCATGGACTGCTCCTTGCCGGTGCCGCGGTCCTTGGCGGAGACGTGCACGATGCCGTTGGCGTCGATGTCGAAGGAGACCTCGATCTGCGGGATGCCACGCGGGGCCGGGGCGATGCCGGTCAGCTCGAAGGTGCCCAGCGGCTTGTTGTCCCGGGCGAACTCGCGCTCGCCCTGGTAGACCTGGATGAGCACGGAGGGCTGGTTGTCCTCGGCGGTGGAGAAGACCTCGGAGCGCTTGGTCGGGATGGCCGTGTTGCGCTC
>CAUVMS010000224.1:0-3047 GCA_963552815.1 uncultured Actinomyces sp.
AACCCGGAGGTCGCAGGTTCGAATCCTGTCCCCGCTACGAGAGCGGAGTCCCCGGCACCAGAAGGTGCCGGGGACTTCTGCGTTCCGGGCGTCGTGCGAAGCCAGGCCGCGTCCTCAACCTCTCGGAGCGAGAACGTCCTCAGAACCCGCCTCCGTGCCTGCTTGGACGGGGCCTTGCGCGCTCGTACGGGGTTTCGGCCCTCTGGGCGGGGTCTTTCCCGTCATGACGGGGGTAATGACCCCGTCCTGTGCCCCGAACCCCCGGCGTGATACTCGAACCCGCGGTATGACCCTCGAACCCGCGTACAGGCGGGCTGGACGGAGCGCGTCCAGGGCGATCCCGACCGCTGGCGGCGGGCTTTCACCCTGATGGCGCCAGAGTCGGCGTGGCGGAGTCAGGGGGCGGGCTCCGCCCGGGCCTGCCGGTCCCGCCCGTGCTGCCCCTGGGGTGGGGCCCGCCGGCGTCGCGCCGCTGCGCGGGATTCGTGTCGTTGCGGACGTGTCTTGGGGGTGTGGACGTGCCTGAGGTTTGCCGACGTGCCCCGGGGGCACGTCCACAACCCCGCCGCACGTCCACAAACCCGCCGCACGTCCGCAACCCCCGCGCACGTCCACAAGCACAGAGCTCGGCCATCGAGCGGTGGGCGCCCTGGCCCGTAGAACCAGGACCAACAGAAAACGTCCTATAAGCCGAGGTCCCAGTGGTGTCTTGGAGGTGGCGGGCCAGGGCCAGTGAGACCTCATCCAAAGACAAGGCGTCACGAGAGTTGGTGATGAACCCGGAGCTTGACACCACGCCGGATCACCAGCCCGCTTGGACCCAATCATCTAGTCCTCGTGCAGAGCCGTCCTGGTGTCGGCGACCAACTGGTCCACAGAGTCGACCACGGCTACCAATTGCGGCGTGTCGGTGCTGAGCCGGGTGAGGGCGGTCGCGGCTCGGGCCGCGAAGTCATGCGAGTCGGTGGGGAGGCGCTGCACATCGACGATCGCGCCCTTCTCGTTGGTCACCCAACTGCCAGCCGACGCGTGCCACGCGTGCGCGCACAGCATGAGAGCCGTGGAACAGCACAGCGCGATGTACCCCACGTCGAGTTTCGGGATCCCTTTCCGCGCGGCGTCCACGTAGAACCCGGCTTGCCACAGGTTCTCAATCATCGAAGCGCGTAGCGCCGGCGGGTACGGAGTCAGTGCCGCCCGCAATGGATCGAGTACTCGGTCCGGGTCCGCCAGGGGCAGGCAGGTGGCCAACTCTCCGGCATAGGAGACATCCAGAAACCCCAACGGGTGCCCTGGCTGGGAGTGGAAGGCGAACTCGCCCGCTTCCGCTCGGCGGCACTGCTGCGCGACCCGATCCAGATCGCGCAGGATCCAGTCAACGGCCGTTCCGTCGACCGTGAGCCAGCCCCCGCCATCCACCCAGGGCCCCCACGATCCCGGGCCGGACACGTTCACCGGGCCGGCGTCGGCGAACAAGACCGTCAGTTGCCGAAGCTCCTCCACATCGAGCAACCGGCGGTCGTAGTACAGGCCGAGGTCCACGTCAGAACCCGCGTGATGAGTGCCCTTCGCCCTGCTGCCACCCAACACCACGGCCTTCACCCCGCTAACACGAGAGAGGGACTCGGCCATCGCCTGAATCCGGTCGTCAGCGATCATGACCCCATCCTTCCGCGCCCCCACTCATCGTAAGGCTGTGGGCTTACACGTACTGAGTGGGCCTGGGAGCGGTTGGGACGCGTTCCCTGGGTTCCGGCGGGATAGTCATCGAGGCGGGTCTCCTCGGACTCCTCGCGCAGCCGCATGATCATCGCGGTGTCAACATCTCGTGCCATGTCAGTCCTCCTGCCGGTTGTAGAGCTTCAGGTCGGCACCGGTTGCCCGCCAAGCGTTGACGGCTCTTCGCGTTTGAGGGTGTGGTAGCTGAAGCCTATTGAAGTGTATAGGTGGGGTGGGTGCGTCGTTGCTTGGGTAGGGGTCGAGGTCCCCCGATGATGGGAGTTCCTACACAACCGTCATGAGAGACCTCGACGTGCCTGAGCCTACCTTCGCCTGCCCTGATCTGACGACCTTCCTGGGCCTGGATGCCCTGGGAGTGACCGCGGTGGGCCAGCACCTCACAGCCAAGCGCGCGGTGATCGAGTGCCGCATGCTACCATATGGCCATTACTCCCCACCGCTCGCAAGGGTTGGTGGGGATTTTTCTCTGCCCGTGCGCCTGGAGGTGTCGAAGATGTCCGACTCGATGCAGCGCATTGTGGTGGTCATCGACTACCAGAACGTCCACCTCACTGCTCACGGACTTTTCGTACCGGAGCGTGAGCGGTGGGAGGCTCTCATCTCCCCGATGAGTTTTGCCCGTTCAGCGGTCCGGCAGCGTAACGCCAACCTGCGTCCGGGCTTCCCGCATGGTGAACTGTTGAGGGTTCACGCCTTCCGAGGTCTGCCCAGCTCCCTGTACGACCCCGAGCAGCACCGCCGTGCCTCAGCGCAGGCCGATCAGTGGCGTCGGGAAGGCGCAGATGTGGTGCTGCGAGACCTGAAGTACGACTACCAGCGTCAGGCTGACGGAAGCCCAGCTACCAACATCTACGGGCATAAGATCCCCGCTGGTCCCGGGCGTGAAAAGGGTGTCGACTTCCTAGTTGCCCTGACGTGTCTTCGTGAAGCTCAACGTGCGGACGTGGATGTCGTCATCCTTGCCTCGCGGGACACGGACCTTGTTCCCGTTCTCGACGTCCTTATTGACATGCGCCGAGAGGACCCTTCTGTAGCCAAGATCGAGACTGTTGCCTGGTTCGACCGTAACCAGCGCTCCGGAGGTAGCTTACGTGGCTCTTCGTGTTTGAGGGTGTTGTAGGCGGGGTCTATTGAAGTGCGTAGGTGGAGGGGTGGGTGCGTCGTTGCGGCGGGTAGGGGTCGAGGTCCCCCGATGATGGGAGTTCCTACACAACCGTCACGAGAGACCTTGACGTGCCTGAGACTACCTTCGCCGGCCCTGGTCTGACGACCTTCCTGGGCCTGGACGCCTTGGGACTGACCGCGGT
>CAUVMS010000225.1:0-3035 GCA_963552815.1 uncultured Actinomyces sp.
GGCGGCACCGTGGTCATCTCCAGCCACGTCATGGCCACCGTGCAGCGCCTGTGCGACCACGTGGCCATCATCAACGCCGGCCGAGTCGTGGCCGCAGGGACGACGGAGCAGGTCGCCGCAGGAGCCGATCTCGAGCAGCGCTTCACCGAGCTGGTGGGGGCCCAGGTGCGGACGGAGGGACTGTCGTGGTTGCGACCCTCGTCAAGCTGAAGTGGCGCCTGACCCTCAACGCCCTGAGCAAGAACGTCTGGGCCATCATCGGAACCGTCCTCGGAGCCCTGTACGGGCTGGGAGCCCTCGGCTTGGTGCTGGCCGGTGCCGTCGGTCTGGGGCTGAGCTCCGACCCCCAGGTCATAGCGCTGGTGCTGGGCTCTCTCGGGGCCCTGCTGGTGGCCGGATGGGCCGTTGTCCCGCTGCTCGTCACCGGGGTCGACTCCACCCTGGACCCCCGAGCCATGGCCGCCTGGACCGCTCCGTCGCGAGGGCTGGCTGTCGGACTGCTGGCCGCCGGGGCCTTCGGCATCCCCGGCTGCCTGACGGCTGTCATCTGCCTCATCCCGGCCCTCACCTGGCTGGTGGCGGGCCAGTTCCTGGCAGCGCTCCTGGCCCTGCTGTGCGCCCCGGCCGCCCTGGCCACCTGCGTCATCCTCTCCCGGATCGTGGTGACGGCCGCGGGAATCTCCTCGTCGCGCCGAGGACGCGAGACGACGGCGATCATCGCCTTCCTGGCCGTTCTGGCGGTCACGCAGCTGCCCAATCTGATCTCCAGGCTCATCGGGGACGACCTCGCCGGCTTTGTCGAGCACATCAGGGCCGCGGCCAGGATCCTGGGACTGACTCCTTTCGGCTGGGCCTTCGCCGCCTCCGGGCTGGTGGCCAATGGCTCGGCGCTCGCAGCGCTGGCACTGACGATCGGTGCCTGGATCGTCCCCCTGGCCCTGCTTCCCCTGTGGCAACGAGTCGTGGGCGGGGTGATGACCTCCCCGGGGGCCGCACGGGCCCGCACCCGTGCCTACGCCGTGCGAGGCGCGAGCACTGACCCGCAGCATGAGAACCAACCCGATGTGCTGCCGTGGGCGCGCAGGCTCGGTGCTCTTCTGCCGGGACCTGCAGCCGCCGTGGCCACTCGGTGCCTGCGCTACTGGCGCACGGACCCCAGGTACCTGGTCCAGCTTCTGAGCATTGTGCTCATGCCGGTCATCCTCGTCCTGGTCCCCGCTCTCAACTTCAGCCGGTACACCTTCGTCGTCAACGGGCAACGGGTGGAGGCCAGTCTCGCCATCGGGCACGCTCCGGTACTCCTGCTGTTCATGGCGCCGGCGCTGGCGATGTTCATGGGCTGGGCGATCCATGACGACCTCGGCCTGGACTCCACCGCCCTGTGGAGCCACATCAGTGCCGGTGTCAGCGGCGCGCACGACCGTCTGGGACGCGTCGTCGGCGCAGCGCTGTGGCAGGTCCCCCTGCTGCTGGCCGTCGATCTGCTCATGGTCCTGTGGACCGGTCAGTGGGCGGCGCTTCCGGCTGTGACCGGTGCCTGTCTGGCGCTCCACGGCTGCGCGCTGGCGTGGTCCTGCCTCACCAGCGTCCTGCTGCCCTACGAGACGCTCGCCCCTGGAGACAGCCCCATGCGCTCGCGGACCTCGGGAACGGCTTTTCTGGCCGCGGTCATCCAGATGGTGGCGATGCTTGTCCTCCCCGGCGTCTGCTCGCCCGTGCTGGGGGTGGCGATCTACGGTGTCGCCCGGGGCTCGCTGCTGTGGGAGTGGGTGGCCCTCGTCCTTGGGGGTGTGTGGTGCTCTCTGGCGCTCTGGGGCGGGATCGTCATTGGGGGCCGATTGCTGGACCGGCGCGGCCCTCAGGTGCTCGCCACGATTCGCACCTGGCCGGGACACGCTCAGCCGGTGTGATCGCGCTGGTCACACCACGGCGGAGTGATTGATTCTGATGACTCGGGGTAGGATTGCTTTAAAGTCGCTCACTCAGGTAGCGGCCTCAGAGATTAGTAAACTCCATACCACCAGTTGTTGTGTCAGAGAGGACATCACCGTGCAGCTTGTCATTCTGGATTCCGCGGAGGCGATCGCGCAGCGGGCGGCCGACGAGATCGAGGCGCTGCTCACCTCCAAACCGGCAGCCGTGCTGGGGACCGCCACCGGGTCCTCGCCCCTGCCCCTGTACGACGAGCTCGCCGCTCGCTGCTCCGCCGGCCGCATCAGCTTCGCCGAGGTCACCGGCTTCATGCTCGACGAGTACGTAGGCCTGCCCGCCGGGCACCCGGAGCGCTACGCCACCTTCATGGAGACCAATCTGCGCTCCCGCGTCGACATGCGCCCCGGCGCCCTCCACGGTCCGGACGCGCTGAGCGAGGACCTTGAGGCCGCCTGCCGTGACTACGAGGCGCAGATGGCGGCAGCCGGCTACTGCGACCTGCAGATCCTCGGCATCGGATCCGACGGGCACATCGGATTCAACGAGCCCGGCGGTGATCTCGACTCGCGAACGCATGTCGGCGAGCTTCACGAGCAGACCCGCCGTGACAACGCCCGGTTCTTCGACGGCGACGTCAATGCGGTGCCCACCCACTGCATCACCCAGGGGCTGGCCACCATCATGGAGGCCCGCAAACTCGTCCTCATCGCCACCGGGGAGGGCAAGGCTGAAGCCATCGCCCAGCTCGTCGAGGGCGAGGTGAGCCCCGACTGGCCGGCAACCGTCATGCAGCGCCACGACGACGCCCTGGTGCTCGTCGACCCCGCGGCCGCCAGCCGGCTCACCTCGAAGCCCTGACGAGAGCCTCCCCACAGGGCCGGGGTGGGGTGGGCGACTGCCGGTGCGCACCGTGCGACCTAGACTGGGTGACATGACAGACGTCTTCGCCAGCGCTGATCCAGGATCGCCCGGAGCCCCCACCGACCCGGCCGCCGAGCCCGCCCAGGGCGTCGGTACGGCCGTCCTGGAACGCGAGGAGCTCCAGTCGACCGACGACGGCGACGCCGACCGCTTCGCCCACTACGTCCGCAAGGACAAGATCG
>CAUVMS010000226.1:0-3026 GCA_963552815.1 uncultured Actinomyces sp.
GCTGCTCCATGCGCAGCATGTTGAGGGTGGTCACGCCCAGGATCTGGGTCTCGCCTCGCTCGAAGATGGCCGAGCCGTGGACACGGGGCAGGACCTCGACCTCGGCGGCCAGGGTGCGGATGTCCTTCAGGCCGCGACCGTCCATGCGCACGCCCTCGGTGAGGGTCCGGTGGCGCACCATCTTCTTGGTCACGGAGCGGAAGGCGGCCTTGAGGGCCTTGGTGTCCTCCTCGGTGGGGAAGGACTCGGCGAGCTCGGCCAGGACCTCGTCGCGCACGGCGTCGGTGGCCAGGTCCCGGGCCTGCTTGCCCTCGGTGGAGATGGCGGCGGCCAGGCCGTGGGCCTCGGCAGCCTTCTCGACGGCGTCGTACTGCTCGTCGGAGTAGTCCAGGTAGAGGGGGAACTCGGCAGTGGGCTTCGAGGCGTGCCGGGCGACCTCGAGCTGGGCCTCGCACAGGGCCTTGATGTGGGGCTTGGCGGCCTCCAGGCCCTCAGCGACGACGGCCTCGGTGGGGGCGACAGCCCCGGCGTTGATGAGCTCCCAGGCGTGCTCGGTGGCGCCGGCCTCGACCATCATGATGGCGACGTCGCCGGACTCCAGGACGCGGCCGGCCACGACCATCTGGAAGGTGGCGCGCTGCTGCTCGGAGTAACGGGGGAAGGCCACCCAGTGCCCGTCGATGAGGGCCAGGCGGGTGCCGGCCACGGGCCCGGAGAAGGGCAGGCCTGCGATCTGGGTGGACATCGAGGCGGCGTTGATGGCCAGGACGTCGTAGTCGTCGTCGGGGTGGATGGCCAGGACGGTCTCGACGACCTGGACCTCGTTGCGCAGGCCCTTGACGAAGGAGGGGCGCAGCGGGCGGTCGATGAGGCGGCAGGCGAGGATGGCGGCGGTGCCGGCGCGGCCCTCGCGGCGGAAGAAGGAGCCGGGGATGCGGCCGGCGGCGTACTGGCGCTCCTCGACGTCCACGGTCAGGGGGAAGAAGTCGAACTGGTCCTTGGGGTGCTTGCCCACCGTGGTGGCGGACAGGACGGCGGTCTCGCCGTCGAGGTAGGCCATGGCGCTTCCAGCGGCCTGCTTGGCCAGGCGGCCCGTCTCGAAGCGCACCACGCGCTTACCGAAGGAGCCGTTGTCGATCACTGCCTCGGCGGCGGTGACCTCGGGGTCGTCAATGAACATGAAGTCTCTTTCTCGCGATCGTCGTGCCGGTCCGTGGCCTTCGATCGAGGCCCACGGACCCGGCCTCGTCCGACGTCGGGTCGCCATGATCCGACGACGTGGGCGCGGTTCCGGAGGCCACCACCGAAAACCGACGGGGCCGGTAGCTCTCCGGGTCTCTCCCCAGAGGCGGACTGCGACTCCCCCGCACTCCTCACCGGTTTCACGCTCAGGAGAACGTCGAAGAGCCGTGATGAGCACACGGAGGCGCAGCCGCGCAGATTCTATCGTGCGCGGCCTTCATGATGCTGATCGGCACCGCCGCTGACCACGTGAGATGAGACGCGCGGGACCTTCGATTCTGGACCACGTCCCCGCCCGAGTGACAAGGTACCGAGCAATGACCGGACCAGTTGTCCCGTCCTACCTCTCTTCAGGAGCGTCAACGATGACCTACCGCGTGATTTTCAACCAGACCGGATACTTCGGCAGGGGCGCCATCGCCCATATCGCACCCGAGATCACCCGCCGGGGCCTGTCCAAGGCCTTCATCGTCACCGATCCCGTCCTGGCCGACAACGGCACCGCGACCCGCATCACCGACCTGCTCGATCAGGCCGGCATCGGCTGGGAGATCTTCTCCGACGTTGTCCCCAACCCGCCGATCGAGAAGGTCCAGGCCGGTCTGGCCGCCTTCCGCGCCTCGGGCGCCGACGTGCTCATCGGTCTGGGTGGGGGCTCGCCCCAGGACACGTGCAAGGCGATCTCGGTCATCGCCACCAACCCCGACTTCGAGGACGTGCTGAGCCTGGAGGGCCTGTCCCCCACCACCAGACCGGGCGTGCCGATCATCGGCGTGCCCACCACCGCGGGCACGGCCAGCGAGACCACCATCAACTACGTCATCACCGACACCGCCAAGCAGCGCAAGTTCGTGTGCGTCGACCCCCACGACATCCCGGTCCTGGCCATCGTGGACCCCGACCTCATGGACGGCATGCCCCGCTCGCTCAAGGTCGCCACCGGGCTGGACGCTCTCACCCACGCCATCGAGGGCTACATCACGCCGGGCGCGTGGGAGCTCTCCGACGCCCTGTGCCTGCGCTCGATCCAGATGATCGCGGCGAACCTGCGCGCCGCGGCCGACGGGGACGCCGACGCCGTCGAGCAGATGGGGCTGGCCGCCTACATCAACGGTATGGCCTACTCCAACGTCGGGCTCGGCCTGGTCCACGGTATGGCCCACCCGCTGGGCGGGCGCTACAACGCCCCGCACGGGGTGGCCAACGGGATCCTGCTGGCCCCTGTCATGGCCTTCAATGCCGAGTACACCGGGGAGAAGTACCGCGACATCGCCGAGGCCTTCGGGGTCTCCGACGCTCAGACGATGCCCCTTGACGAGGCACGCGCCGCGGCTGTGGAGGCCGTCGCCCAGCTGACGCGGGACCTGGGCAACCCCACACGGATCTCCGAGGTCGGGGTGGAGCCCGACGGCGTCGAGGCCCTGACCGACGACGCCTTCGCCGACGTGTGCACGCCGGGAAACCCGCGCCCCGTGACCCGCGAGGACATCAAGGCGCTCTACGACTCGCTGCTGTAATCACCGTAATCACCCCCGAGAGAAGCGAAGGTCCTCCTCGAAACGCCGTGCGGCCCGGCTCCCCGGGACGGGGGCCGGGCCGCACGGATCGCGGCTGTCAGCGCGCTCAGCGGCGGATGCCGAGGCGGGCGATGAGAGCACGGTAGCGCTCGATGTCCTCCTTCATGAGGTAGTCCAGGAGGCGACGGCGCTTACCGATGAGCAGGTAGAGGCCACGACGCGAGTGGTGGTCGTGGGTGTGGCCCTTGAAGTGCTCGGTGAGGTTGG
>CAUVMS010000227.1:0-2977 GCA_963552815.1 uncultured Actinomyces sp.
CGGGCCCAGCAGCGCCGCAGCGCCCAGCTCGCCGTCGCCACCCATGTGCGAGACCAGGCCCGCGCCGCCGCTGAGACGGCGAGAGCATGTGTCCGGCAGGCCGCCGACGAGCGCACCGCCATCGAGACCGAGCGCGCTCAGGCCCTGGAGGCCACCAACGAGGTCCGAGAGGAGATCGACCAGCTGACCAAGGAGCTCGGCAACCTCACCGATGCCGCCCACCGCGAGGAGGTCGCCAGGGCCGAGCAGCGCATGCGCCTGGAGGCCCTGGCCGACCGAGCCATGAGCGAGCTCGGCCTCGAGCTGGCCCCCCTCGTGGAGGAGTACGGACCGCACATGCTCGTCCCCGAGGTGGTCGAGGAGCCTGACACTGCGCCCGGCTCCGATCCGGGGCCTGCCCGCGAGCGGCCCGGTGCCCATGCCCCGGCCGGGTCCGGGCACGCGGGCCATCCCTATGTGCGCTCCGAGCAGGAGAAGCGCCTGGCCAAGGCCTCGCGCGACCTCGCCCGGCTCGGCAAGGTCAACCCGCTCGCCCTGGAGGAGCACGCCGCCCTGGAACAGCGCCATCAGTTCCTGGCTGAGCAGCTGGCCGACCTCAAGCGCTCGCGCGACGACCTGCTGAGCATCGTCGAGGAGATCGACGCCCGGGTCCAGGAGGTCTTCGCCCAGGCCTATGAGGACACCGCCCGCCAGTTCGCCTCCGTCTTCGACCGGCTCTTCCCGGGTGGGGAGGGGCGACTGGTGCTTACCGATCCCGATGACATGCTCACCACCGGCATCGAGATCGAGGCTCGTCCGGCGGGCAAGAAGGTCAAGCGGCTCTCGCTGCTCTCGGGAGGGGAGCGCTCGCTGGCCGCCGTCGCCCTGCTGGTGGCGATCTTCAAGGCGCGCCCCTCGCCCTTCTACGTCATGGATGAGGTGGAGGCGGCCCTGGACGACACCAACCTGGGGCGGCTACTGGAGATTTTTACCGAGCTGCGTCAGTCCAGCCAGCTCATCATCATCACGCATCAGAAACGGACCATGGAGGTGGCCGACGCGCTCTACGGAATCACGATGCGCGACGGGATCACCAAGGCGGTCTCGCAGCGGCTGGCCCAGCCCGACCGCGGTGCGGCTGTGACTCCTGATACCTGAGTGAACCATGTGGATTGTGTGATAGTGCTCTCACAGTATGACTGTCGTTGTCAGATTAGAGTCATCATTGTGCCAGGAAGTTATCAGGTTTTGTTGTCGATTGGGCGACAAATGCGTGTAAAGCCTAGTCAGATCGCATTTCTCAGGGCAGAATTCTTGCCATGGGTGCCATGATTCTTCCCCTCGTTGTCGTGCTGGTTGCCGGCCTTCTCGTGCTCGGCCTGGTCTGTGCCGAGCGCTTCCCGGTGCGCTCCTGGCCGTCCCGCATTCGCGGTTTGGTCCGCAATGCGCAGGAGGTGCATCAGGAGGAGCAGAACGTGGAGGTCGAGGTCGTGCCCCAGGAGGTCCGTCTGGCCGACCTCATGACGCGCGAGGGGCCTGCGGCCTACGTGGGGACAGAATCCTTCGGTGGCCTGGTCGGGGTCGTTGAGAAGGCGATGGATGGCGCGGAGAGGACCCGGGGTGTCGCCGGTTCCCGGCGCCGGCGCCAGGTGCACGAGCCGGCTGCGAGAGGGCTGTCGCGGACGCAGGGGTGATCCCGTGCGGGTCGGTTCGTGAGAATTATACCCTGAGATTATTTATACGGACCTGTGGGATTCGTGGTGCCGATCTCTGAATAAAGTCCCGTCCCTGAGCAGGGTGCCCTCGCGCTTGTTGTCTCGTATCGGCGCCATCCTGCTCTGGCACGAACGCGTTCCTCTTTCCCATGTATGTGGCATCGGCCGTCCCTGTCCTGCGGCGCACCCCTCGGGTGTGCCGCAGGAATTGTTTTGTCACGACGGAATGCGTACTGACGGCGAGCCAGTGCCTCCTGCGGAGAGGCCGCCGGAGGCTAATGATCCTGACACGGAGGGCCCGCTTTCGGGCATGATGGGCCTATGGAACCGATCCTCATCGTTCTCGGCATCATCCTGGTCATCGTCGTCGGCGGCGGCCTGTGGCTCTACGCAGGCAGACGTCGGGGACAGGTCCCCGACGAGGTCAGCGCCCACAGGCCGATGTCCGTGGAGGACCTCCTTCCATCCGAGGAAGAGGAGGAGCCGCCCTCGGGCGAGGCCGAGCCGGCCGCCCCGCCCACCGCGACGCTGGAGTCCCCCGAGTCCATCCCCGGCCGCATGCAGCGCCTGCGCGCCCGCCTGGCCGGCGCCGGCGGCTTCGGCAAGGCCGTCCTGTCCGTCCTGTCCCGCGGCGACCTGACGGAAGAGGACTGGGAGGAGATCGAGGACACCCTGCTCACCTCCGACCTCGGTATCGAGGTGACCACCTCTCTCATGGACGAGCTGCGCACCCAGGCCAAGGTCCTGGGCACCTCGGACCCCGAGGCCGTCCGCACCGTCCTGCGCGCCGAGCTGCTCAAGCTCGTTGACCCCACCCTTGACCGGTCCCTCAACCTGGAGCGTCCCACTGCGGCCGACGGAGCGCAGGGCGTGCCCGCGGCCGCCATCCTCATGGTGGGCGTCAACGGCACCGGAAAGACCACCACCTGCGGCAAGCTCGCCCGTGTCCTGGTGGCCCAGGACAAGACCGTCGTCATGGGAGCGGCCGACACCTTCCGCGCCGCGGCCGCCGAGCAGCTGACCACCTGGGGCGAGCGCGTCGGCGTCGAGGTCGTGCGCTCCGAGAAGGAGGGCGCCGACCCCGCCTCCGTGGCTTACGATGCCGCCCGCCAGGCGGCCGACCAGGGCACGGACGTCGTCGTCGTCGACACCGCCGGGCGCCTGCAGAACAAGGCCGGTCTCATGGACGAGCTGGGCAAGATCAAGCGCGTCATGGAGAAGATCGCCCCCGTCGGCGAGATCCTCCTGGTCCTGGACGCCACCACCGGCCAGAACGGCATGCG
>CAUVMS010000228.1:0-2964 GCA_963552815.1 uncultured Actinomyces sp.
CCATCACAGCCATCCTCGGAATCATATTCACCTACACCCCATGAATAAGCCTCAGAATCCTGCGTCGACAAACTGATGCAGGACGAAACGACGAATGGTCTCTCGAGAGTTCTCAGCGATGGGGTGGCGCAGCGGCCCTCGCATCCAATCCAGGATGTACCGCACCCCCATACGCTCATTGGTGGCGTCGGCCCAGGCGCTGCTCTCATCCAGTCCGGCTAGGGCCAGGAGCGTGCGCGCCGAGGTCTCGTTCGTCCGTTTTCGATCGAACTCGAATGCTCGAAGAATATCCTGGGATTCCTGGACAGTACTCATGCAGCCTCCACATGCTCGGCGCCCATCACCTGGCGAACGGCGGTATCAGGATCCAGCGTGCTCCGCCCCAGAAGGCGCAGCTGGTCGAGGCTGGGGAACTTCATCTGTCGCAGATCGCCGGCGTTGACCTGAGTATGACCGGAAAACACGCGGAAAAAGTCATCAACCGGCTTTGAGTTCAGCCAGACGGTCAGACCGAGTGCCAGGTCCTCCTCCAACCCACGCCCAAAGCAGTGAATGTAGTTGAGCTTGTTGTCGAAGGCAGGCTGGCGTGCATCATCCGACCAGACTGCGGCCACGATTCGGCGCTTCTCCTCCTTAGCGGAGAACCTCTTCACCAGCACATAAGTCCCTGCCGGCACCAACACCTTTGATCTCAGCGACTCCGCCCCCCAGAACCACTGGGGCTTCTTGATTGAGAGGCGCGGGTGAAGAATCGCGTTTCCCACGATATTGGCTGGATATACCAGCGGAACGGCATCGCCATCGGGCTGGTGCCGGAGATGCTCGCGGAGACGAAAGTCCACCACGCGCCCCGTCGAGACCGCGAGTCCCAGATCAGCCAACGAGTAATGAGCACACTGCATCCACTCAACAGCATCAGCATCCTCGCGCGAAGCGGGGACGAAGACAAAATCATCAGTGACGACCTGGGAAGCCGAAACATCCCGAGTCATCGCCCTATCACGGTGATCCACCGAGGAGGACAGACGGACGATCGGGGGCTGAGCCCCACGAGTCGCAGCCACGATAATCGTCTCCTGAAGTACCCCCAGGTCACCGAACACCTCTGAGCGCGACTGGAAGGTATGGATGCCATCGATACCGAACGATGCCAGCAGAGTCCGGCGAAACTGCTTGAAATAGGCGCCGTTCATCCAGGAGCGTGGCGTGATCGAGACCTGTTGACCATCAGCACTCAGCAGAAGAGCACCAAGCGCCATAAACCCTGCGTAGATATTGGGAACCGCCACTCCTGCGCTACGCAGGTCTTTGTTCAGCGTCGATCCTGAACGGATCTTGTGGTACGGCGGGTTCTGAATCACCAGGTCGAAGCGCTCGTCGGTATGCAGAGCCCAGTCAACAAAGTCTCCCTTCACTAGAGCAGTGGCAGCACACGCCTCTGTCTCACAGTCCACGAGGGTCTCAGCCAGGACGGGCCATAGGTTCCGGTCCGCTTCAACCGCAGTCAGTGTCACCTGAAGGTCCGGTCGCTCCCGCCGCACGCGATCGACCACCGCGGCAGTCAGCACCCCCGATCCCGCACCTGGGTCCAGGACTCGGAACGTGCCGGACTCAGGCAAACGCGGCAGGTCCGCCATAATCCGGGCGACAGCAACAGGCGTGAAGAACTGCCCCAACTCGGCTTGGCTGGTCATGTCCAAATCAGCCAGGGCTGCCTCGCGTCGAGCGGCAGCACGCTCCAGAAGGTTCATGCGGATCAGGTTACCGGCCACCAACGACAACAATCCGCTGCACGAGCCTCGAGGGGTCACCGGATGCCACTCTGCCCTCAGAAGCATCTGGCACGATGGGGGCGCTCGCCCGTCGTCGGCAGAAACGGAGGAACCATGGCCGTCACCGAGTCGCTCCTTACCCGCCACCGCGCCTACTCGGCCGAGGTCTGCGCCCGGGGTGGTCTGGCGGCCAAGGGCACGCAGAAGGTCGCTGTCGTCGCGTGCATGGACTCGCGCCTGGACGTCTTCGCGGTCCTGGGGCTCACCCCGGGAGAGGCCCACGTCATCCGCAACGCCGGCGGCGTTGTCACCGAGGACACGATCCGCTCCCTGACGATCAGCCAGCGCCTCCTGGGCACCGAGGAGATCATCCTCATCCACCACACCGACTGCGGCATGCTCTCCTTCACCGACGACGAGTTCTGCCGCACCCTGGAGGAGGAGACGGGCGTGCGGCCGGCCTGGGCACCAGGGTTCTTCACCAACCTGGCCGACGACGTGCGCCGGTCGATCACCCGCATCAAGGCCTCGCCGTTCATTCCCCGCACCGACTCCGTGCGCGGCTTCGTCCTGAACCTGGCCACCGGCCGCCTGGAGGAGGTCGACGCCGCCGAGGCCTGACCCTCCGGGGGCACTGCACGAGGTTGGGGTGCCACTGGCCAGGGATTGTCCACACTGCACGAGACCCCGAACCCCGTGCAGTACACCCATGTCCCAGGCAGTGGCGTCCGACCCTCGTACAGTGCGGCCGGGTGCAAGCCAATAGGCGCATCAGGCCGCCCTCTGCGCCGCCCGGGCACGTGAGGACCCCTCGCACACCCGCCAGAGCCTGCTTACCCTTGCTACCTTCCGGTCCTGGGGGATTCACTGGATGACGCCGCACGAGGGGCCGAGCGAGAGACTACCCGATCCGGCCCCCGGTTGCGAACCGGCCCCCACCAACCCCGCACCGCCCCACCTGAGCTCGTGGACGCACCATAGGGCTCGGGGACTGTCCTGGGAGGTGCGTCCTCAAGGCCTGCAGCGCGCCGCCGATGCGGCAAAACCCGGCTCGCGTGACAGATCCCACCGCCCCGGACTGGCCCCGGGGATGGGCGGTCCGATATATTCCTTTCTCGTTGCACACGGTTGTCGCCGCGTGGAGCGCCTGGAGGATTCGCCTAGTGGCCTATGGCGCACGCTTGGAAAGCGT
>CAUVMS010000229.1:0-2912 GCA_963552815.1 uncultured Actinomyces sp.
TCACCAAGACCCATGCCCGCAACCGCACCGAGGCGGCCCGCACCGCCGAGACCAACGGCTGGTTATGAGCCCAGTCACTTCCAAGCCGTCGACGTAGCACAGAGAGGTAGAGGATGGAGAGCTCATCACAATGGCATGAACTGATCCGACGAGAACCGATCTTCCACCACCCGGAGCTGATCTGGGACGCCGGCTCTTTCGATGAGCAGATCGCGGAGGACTTCAACGAGGTCGGTGCCTCGGGACGGCGTTACAGCCGCAGCGAGGTCAAGGAGATCGTCCTGGGACGCTTGGAGGGAACGCATGCGGACTCCCTCACCGATGGATACAGCATCGAGGAGGCTGAGTCCCGCATACTGGCCGACGACGTCGTCCAGGTCCTCTACACCTTACGTACGCCGAGTCGTGTTACCCGGAGATCCACGCTCTACCGTCGCCGGGGCTCGACCTGGCAGGCAGTATTCCACCAGGGCACCGTCATCGAAGGCGCTACCGGCTGAGCCCCACGACGGCCGCCCGGGGCGGCGACGAGGCTCTGACCACGAGCTCGTACGCTGGGGCTCGCGGGCAGCTGCGGAGGATCAGACCTCGAGGCCTGCCGTACGTACGCGAGGGCCAAGCAGCTCCCAGGCGCCGCGGGCCGTTGTGTCTACAGCCCGAGGTGGCGGCGCAGGTCCTCGGGCAGGGCGCCCATGGCGTCGGCGACGTCGTCGCCCGAAGGCTGCTTGCTCTGCTGGGCCTGGGGCATGATCCCGTAACCGGAGGCGTCGGCCTGGCCGCCACCGAGCCCGAAGGAGGAGCCGGCTGCGGGCGCGGCGCTCTGCCCGGCCTCGATCTTGGCCTGCTTGGCGGCAGCCGCCTCCTTGGCCTGGCGGGCGGCCTTGGCGGGGTTGCCGCTGCGGCCCTTCTTGCCGCCCTTGCCGCGCTTGGCCTTGGGGGCCTGACGGGCCTTGGAGTGCTTGCCCATGCCGGGCAGCGACCCCATCCCGGGCATGGGACCGCCCTCGCCGAGTCCACCCATGCCGCCGCCGGAGGCCATGGCCTCCATCATCTTCTTGGCCTGCTCGAAGCGGTCCACGAGCTCGTTGACGGCCTGGACGGTGGTTCCCGATCCCTTGGCGATGCGGCTGCGGCGCGAGCCGTTGAGGATGGACAGGTCCTTGCGCTCAGCCGGGGTCATGGAGCACACGATCGCCTCGATGCGGTCGACCTCGCGCTCGTCGAAGTTCTCCAGGGCCTCACGCATCTGCCCCATGCCGGGTATCATGCCCAGCAGCTTCTTCATGGAGCCCATCCTGCGGACCTGGCGCAGCTGGCCCAGGAAGTCATCGAGGGTGAAGGTCCCCCTGGCGAGCTTGGCGGCGGCGGCCTCGGCCTCCTGGCGGTCCAGGGTCCGCTCGGCCTGCTCGATGAGGGTGAGCAGGTCGCCCATGTCCAGGATGCGGCAGGCCATGCGGTCGGCGTGGAAGCGCTCGAAGTCGGTCAGGCCCTCGCCGGTGGAGGAGAACAGGACCGGGGCTCCGGTGACGCCGCGCACGGACAGGGCGGCACCGCCGCGGGCGTCGCCGTCGAGCTTGGAGAGGACCACGCCGGTGAAGCCGACGCCGTCGCGGAAGGCGACGGAGGTGTTAACGGCGTCCTGACCGACCATGGCGTCCAGGACGAAGAGGATCTCGTGGGGGACGACGGCGTCGCGGATGCGGATCGCCTGGTCCATCATCTCGGCGTCCACACCGAGGCGACCGGCGGTGTCCACGACGACGACGTCGTAGCCGCTGGCGCGAGCGTGCTCGACACCGGAGCGGGCCACGGCCACCGGGTCGCCCACGCCGTTGCCGGGCTCGGGCGCCCACACGTGCACCCCGGCGCGCTCGGCGACGACGCTCAGCTGGGTGACGGCGTTGGGGCGCTGGAGGTCGGAGGCCACCAGCAGGACGCGCTTGCCCTGGTCGCGCAGCCAGCGCCCGAGCTTTCCGGCCAGGGTGGTCTTACCGGCGCCCTGGAGACCGGCGAGCATGATGATCGTGGGGCCACGGTCGGCCCAGTTGATCTCCCGGGTCTCGCCGCCCAGAACCTCGATGAGCTCGTCGTTGACGATCTTGACGACCTGCTGGCCCGGGTTGAGGGCCTGGGAGCGGGCGGCGTCGACCGCCTTCTCGCGCACCGCGGAGGTGAAGGAGCGCACCACGGGCAGGGCGACGTCGGCCTCCAGGAGGGCGCGGCGGATCTCGGTGACCGTGGCGTTGACGTCGGCCTCGGTGAGACGACCTTTGCCGCGCAGCTGGTTGAAGGAGGCGGTGATGCGATCGGAGAGGTTGCCGAACACGCGATGGTCCTTCCTGGCGCCGTCGGGCGCGTTGGTCGGGAGACTGTGGGCGGATGAGGGTGGAACGTCCATGTCCGGGGGCCATGGCGATCACCTCGACTGCGACCCAGGATAGCGGCAAGCGGGGCCTGCCCTCTCCCCCGCGCCCGGACCGGGACTGAGCCCACACTCATTCGTGGTCCACAAGGGCGGGATCATTCAGCAGCGCTGAGTAGTACGGGTGAGCAGGCACCCGCCCCGGCCGGTCTAAACGCCTCCGGTCACCCGTCCTCTGAAACGAGGCGAGTGGCCGGAGGCGTTGTGCAGCGGCGGGCGGGCCCGGGATCGGCGGCTCAGTCCAGCAGCGCGTCGACGAAGCCCTCCGGGTCGAAGGGGGCCAGGTCGTCGGCGCCCTCCCCCAGGCCCACGAGCTTGACGGGCACGCCCAGCTCCTTTTGAACCGTCACGACGATGCCGCCCTTGGCGGTGCCGTCGAGCTTGGTGAGCACGATGCCGGTGATGCCGACGGCCTCGGAGAAGACCTGGGCCTGACGCATGCCGTTCTGGCCGGTGGTGGCGTCCAGGACCAGGAGGATCTCGCCGACGG
>CAUVMS010000230.1:0-2904 GCA_963552815.1 uncultured Actinomyces sp.
GGGCTGGGGCGCACTATCTCCGGTCTGGGTGGGCTCAGGAGCGGGGGAGAAGACCTCCGGGGAGGTCGGAACCGGGGACTGCGCCTGCGCCTGGGGCTGGAGCTGCTGGTACTGGTAGGGGTCCTGCGGCTGCATCTGGGGCTGCGCCGGAGCCGGACTCGGCTGCAGGAGGGCGACCAGCTTCAGACGGAGGGCCCGCAGAGCGGCCGCCGCGCGCCCGGCTCCGCCCCCGCCGCTCCGCCCGGCGCCGTGACCGCTGTCGTGGCGGTGGCGGAACATGGCGTAGGAGACCGAGGCCAGCAGACCCAGCAGCAGACCGGAGATCGCCGAGGCCCGGGCGCCGGGGCGCTCCATCGTGGTGTTGGCCGAGGTGGCCGGCGAGGTCGTGCTCGTCGTCATCCCCAGGGCCTCCTTGCCCAGCAGCTCGCCGGAGGAGAGCTCCTTGTGGAGGGAGGCCGCCGTCGCCTGGGCGATGTCGACGGCCTTCTGCCTGCTGTCGGCCTTGGCGGTGATGGTCAGGACCAGGGTCTCGGGCGGGTTGGTGACCGTCAGCAAGTCCGACAGGTCGGTGGTCCTCATCTTCAGCGAGGTAGCGGCCGGATCCAGGACCTTCGGGCTCGTGGAGAGCTCCACCAGGGTGGGCATGAGGTCCTTGGCCTGGGTCGAGAAGGATGGAGTCTCCTTCGACTTGGGCTGGATGCCCAGGGTCGTGGTCGCCACCGCCACCGGCTTGGTCGACAGGGCCACTCCGAGCCCGGCCAGGGTGCATACGAGCAGGATGACGAGGCAGGCTACGAGATTCCTGCGGATGGCGTGAAGGATCTGCGAAGGCTGCACGCTGCTCCTCATCTGATCTGGGGCTGGTCGGTTCCGACAGCCCGTCGGATCCGAGGACCCGACGGATGCTGAAAGGCTACGACCCAACCTTAACTATAAGATCACGCCCAGGTCTCGGTGGCTGTAGTAGCCTTCCCTGCGGCCCCGGCCACTCTGGGATTCTTCCGTCACGCGGGGCCGCATGCTGTGGTGAGTCTTTCACCGGAGCCGTGCGGCGCGGGCGAGGGCCCTCAGGACTCCCGCCAACGCGGTGAAGAAGTCGCCGTAGCCGGCTGGGAGCGGCCGACGCCGTCGGACTTCATCCGGGCTCACCTGACCTTGGTCAGGGCGTCGGAGGTACTCCCAGAATCTTCTCGGGCAGTTCCCACGGCGTCTCTCCGGCCCCGGAGACGCCATCGACGAGCCGTTCGTCCACCGAAGTCCACCGAATCAGCCACCATGACGCACGATGACCACAGGGAGGAACGATGTCCATCGCCAGGACCCTGTTCATCGTCCTCCCCATGGTGGTCGCCGCCCTGGCCGTTGTCGTCTTCGTGGCCGACCGCATCCACCGCCGCCCCATCGTCGGGGCGGGGCTGGTCATGTGCGCCATCGGGTTTGTGCCGGTGTGGATGATGATTCCCGTCCAACCCAACGTGCCCCCGGCGACCCTGGCCTGCTTCTTAGTGATCGTCGCCCTCCTGCCCGGCTTCTCATGGCGCCTGACCAGCGGGGACCTCATGGTCGCCACCGCCTGGGGCCTGGTGGGACTGTCCGTCGCGGCAGGCTCGCCGCTCAACTACGTCCTGTCCGACGTCGTCTTCGGGGCCATGCCCGCCTACCTCGCCGGGAGGCTGCTCGTGGAGCGGCTCGGGCTGCGGCGCATGGCCGAGGTCCTGGCGATCACCTGGATCGTGGTGTCCGTGCTGGCGCTGTTGGAGGCCGTCACCACCATCAACCCCTTCAGCTACATCCCCATCCACAACAACCTCTACGAGGAGTGGGCCCCGGCCCTGGCCAGAGGGAGCTTCACCCGTGTCGAGGGGGCCTTCGGCCACCCCATCGCCCTGGGGGTGTGCCTGGCGGCGGGGATTCCCCTCATCCTGGCGACGCGGTGGAAGCCGGGCTACCGGATCGCGGCCGGCGCCCTGGTCCTGGGGGCGACCATCCCGACCTTCTCCCGTACGGCGATCGCCTGCGCCGTCATCGCCATCATTCTCAGCCTCATGCAGGTGCACACCAATATCCCCGCCCTGTGGCGGATGGGTTTCCTGACGGTGCTGGTCGGTGTGGGCAGTGTCCTGCTGCCCCATGTCCTGGGCGTCTTCGACTCGGCCGGCCGCGAGCAGGAGGACTCGGCCGGCTACCGCGGCGACATCCTCGTCCTGGTGCGCCGGCTCAATCCGCTGGGGCTGTCCTCGGCCTACCAGAAGTCGGGTGACTCGGTGTCCTGGGGTGGATTCAGCTCCATCGACAACCACCTGCTGCTGAGCGCGCTGCGCTTCGGGTGGATCCCCGTGGTGCTCCTCATGGCGGGGCTGGCGGTCTACCTGGTCCGGGCTCTCGTCCAGCGCTCCAACCCCGCCCAGATCGCCCTGCTCAGCCTCGTGCCGGCCTACGGGACGGTCGCCTTCATCACTCAGGTCGGCACCGTCGTGTGGCTCATCTCCGGGATGGCGGCCTCGGCGCAGGTCTCGGTCCTGCTGGAGAGCCGTAACAACACTGCGGGCGGGGGTGTGGGCGTCGTCGCCGGACACGACAACCCCTGGAACCGGATCCGCAGCCGGGACCGGTCCCGCAGGGCCTTCACCGACCAGGAGGCCCGCTCTGCCATCCACTCCGCCGGTGGAACCGAAGCCGGGAGTCACTAGACTCGCGGCCGTGCTCCTGACTGCGCTCCTGCCTCCGCTGCTCGCCGACGCCGACATCGCCCGCACCGTTCGCGCCGCCGCCTCCCGCTCGCGCTCCGACCGCAGCCTCGTCGTCGCCCCGGGCGCCCGGCCAGCCGTCCTGGCCGCCATGGCCCTGGGTGAGGAGGGCGTCCACCGGGTCGCCGGGGGAGAAGATAAGGCGGACAAGGCGACC
>CAUVMS010000231.1:0-2894 GCA_963552815.1 uncultured Actinomyces sp.
CGCAGGTCGTCCGCCGCCCACTTGGCGATGGCCGCGTGGACGGCGGGGTCCAGCCGGAGCAGGACCTGCTTGCGCTCTTTACCGGCCACGGCTCAAGCGTAGAGGGAGCCGGTGTTGATGACGGGCTGGGTGTGCTGGTCGGAGCAGAGCACCACCAGGAGGTTGGAGACCATCTGGGCGCGGCGCTCATCGTCCATGGTGACGATGTCGTCGGCCTCGAGGCGCTTGAGGGCCTGGTCGACCATGCTCACGGCGCCCTCTACGATCTGCTCGCGGGCCGCGATGACGGCGCCGGCCTGCTGACGCTGGAGCATCGCCTGGGCGATCTCGGGGGCGTAGGCCAGCGAGGAGATGCGCACCTCGACGATCTCCAGACCCGCCAGCGCCACTCGGGCCGCGACCTCGGCCGCCAGCTCGGCGGAGACGAGGTCCGTACCGCCGCGCAGCGAGGTCTCGCCCGGGCCCGGCTCGTCGTAGGGGTGAGTGGTGGCCACGTGGCGCAGCGCGGACTCGGCCTGGGCCTTGATGAACTCCTCGTAGGCCTCGACGGCGAAGACGGCGCGGGCGGTGTCGGCCACCTGCCACACGACGATGGCGGCGATGTTGACGGGGTTGCCGTCCAGGTCGTTGACCTTGAGCTCGTTGGTCTCGAAGTTGTGGACCTTGATGGAGACCTTCCGGCCGGAGGTCAGCGGCGGGACGAGCACGAGGCCCGTGTGGCGCACGGTGCCGATGTAGCGGCCGAGGAACTGACGCACGCTGGTCTCCCCGGGAACCACGACGGTGAAGCTGCCGAACAGGGTGAGGGCGATGAGGAGCCCGACGCTCCCGGCGACGATGCGCAGCCCGGCCCCCGGACGGCCTGCCTCTGCGGCAATGATGCCGAAGACGATGAGGGCCGTGGTGGCGGCGGTGAGTGCCAGCATGAGGAGCAGGGCGAGGAGGGCGGGTCCGGAGCCCGCGGCCAGGGCCGGTTTCTCCGCGATGTCGACCCGGCTGGAGGCGTGTCCGGGGGCATTGGCGGACTGGTCCGAGGCGTCGGCGGGAGCCGGGGAGTCGATGGGCTGAACGGGAGACGTGGGCATGTAGACCTCCTTGAGTCAGCAAAATGATATCTATTTTTTGGAGAGGTGCAAGCGATGCTGCCCGTGTGACGCTGCGGGCGGTGCGGGTCTGGGCGGGTGAGTGGGAGAGCCGGCGGGCGGCTGGCACTGATGTCACCGCCAGGTCCTACGCTCGGGGCATGGCTCGCAATGCGCCCGAACCTGACTCGCCCTCGCTGTTCGACGACGCCGGTCCCGACGGCTCCGGCCTCGTTGACGACCCGGCCCGCCCGCTGGCCGACCGGTTGCGCCCGCGGGCGCTCGACGACGTCGTCGGCCAGGATCAGCTGCTCGCCGCTGACGCCCCGCTGGGTCGCATGGTCACCTCCGGCCGCCTGTCCTCGATCATCCTGTGGGGCCCGCCGGGTTGCGGCAAGACGACGATCGCCCGGCTCCTGGCCGACCGCATCGGCCTGGTCTTCGAGCAGGTCTCGGCGACCTTCTCCGGGGTGGCCGACCTGCGCAAGGTCTTCGCCGCCGCGGCCCGCCGCCGCGAGAGCGGGCAGGGAACCCTCCTGTTCGTCGACGAGATCCACCGCTTCAACCGGGCCCAGCAGGACTCCTTCCTGCCCTACGTCGAGGACGGGACGGTCGTCCTGGTCGGTGCGACCACCGAGAACCCGAGCTTCGAGCTGAACGGCGCTCTCCTGTCGCGCTGCCAGGTGATGGTCCTGCGTCGCCTGGACGAGGCCGCCCTGGCCGAGCTGCTGGCGCGCGCCGAGTCCCTGACGGGCCGCAGCCTCGCCCTGACCGAGGAGGCCCGCACCGCCCTGCTGTCCATGGCCGACGGCGACGGCCGCTACCTGCTGGGTATGGTCGAGCAGGTCCTCGCCGCCCAGGACGCGGCTCTCCGGGGCCCGGCCGGACCGAGGCCGGGCAGGTTGGGGCCGGGTGGCGACCGGTCGAGCAGTGGCGAGTCAGGCGGTGCCGGCGGTGAGAGCGGGTCCGGTTCGGGCAGCGGCTCCGGGCAGGGCGACCTCGAGGCGGGGGTGCCTGAGCCGGGCGGCCCGGAGCCTCTCGACGTCGAAGGGCTGCGCGCCGTCGTCGCTTCCCGGGCTCCCCTGTACGACAAGTCCCGCGAGGAGCACTACAACCTCATCTCCGCCCTGCACAAGTCGATGCGCGGCTCCGATGCGGACGCTGCCCTGTACTGGCTGGCGCGGATGCTGGGCGGGGGCGAGGACCCGCTCCATGTGGCCCGGCGTCTGGTGCGATTCGCCAGCGAGGACGTCGGCATGGCCGACCCGGCCGCCCTGCAGATGACGCTGGCGGCCTGGGACGCCTACGAGCGCCTGGGATCGCCAGAGGGGGAGCTCGCCATCGCTCAGGCGGTCGTCTACCTGGCCACCGCGCCCAAGTCGATCGCTGTCTACCGCGGCTACGGCCGGGCGGCGCGCCTGGCGCGCGAGACCGGTTCGCTCATGCCGCCGGCCCACATCCTCAACGCCCCCACCCGCCTCATGAAGGAGCTCGGCTACGGCGAGGGCTACGAGTATGACCCGGACACGGCCGACGGCTTCTCCGGCGCGGACTACCTGCCCGACGGCGTCGAGCGCCAGCCCCTCTACGAGCCCACCGCCAACGGCCACGAGCGCCGCATCCGTGAGCGGCTGGAGTACTGGCAGGGTCTGCGGGCGCGTAAGCGCTGACCTCTCGACGCCGAGCCCTGACGTTGAGCCCTGACATCGAGCCGGGCATTTTTCGCGTAGCCCTACCGAAATTCTGCCCGGCTACGCGAAAAATGCCCGGCTCGGCGGGGTGGGACGGCAGCGTGAGACGGCGGGGTGGGAC
>CAUVMS010000232.1:0-2778 GCA_963552815.1 uncultured Actinomyces sp.
CCCCCCCCACCAACCCCTTCCCACCCATTTTCCCCACCCCCCCCGCGAGCCCGCGGGGGGGCCCCCCCCGCGGGGACGGAGTGCGGGCCCCGCCGCTGTGTCTCATCCGATCAGTGGCCGGCTCAGGGGGTGTCGACGCAGGCGGTCTTGGCCTGGGAGGCCTTGCCGTCTGAGCGCACCGCGGTGACCTCCAGGCAGGTGCGCCCCTCCTGGGCCTCGACGACGACCTCGTTGGTCCGGATGGAGTCGACCTGGGTATCCTCGTCGGGCAGCTTGACCCGGTAGAGGTAGCTGCCGGTCCAGCCGGTTTCCGGCTCACCCCAGGTGAACCGCACCGTGCCGTCGTCGAGCGGCTCACCCTCAATGTCCCCGACCATCGGCACGGAGGCCTGCAAGGGGTTGGCTCCGGGCTGCGGAGCGATGGTGGCGATGGGGTTGTCCGGCTTCTTCCTCGTGCCCTGGTTCCGGGAGAAGATGATCGCGCCGATGACGGCCACAACCATGGCCACCACCAGGAAGGCGGTGAGAACCGCCCGCATCCGGTTCGGGCGGCTCGAGTCGCCGCCCTCTGAGCCCGACGACGACCGGTCCTCGTCGCCGTCGGGATCCACCCGCATGGCGATGTGCTCGCTGGTGACGTCGACCTGGTTGAACACGCCCATCTTGGTGGCGGTGCCGTTCTCGTCGGAGCTGGGCCGCCGTACGGACCTCGCGGCCTTGTCAGGTTCCTGGAACAGGTCGACGGTGGTGATCGGCAGGTCGAGCTCGGCCTGGACCTGCTGAAGCGCCCGAGCGAAGGCCAGGGCCGTGGGGTAGCGGGAGCCCGGGTTCTTGTCCATCGCCACCGACAGCACGCGGTGCAGCGACGGCGGGGCGTCCTGGCGGCCCAGCGGAGGCAGGGGGTCCTTGACGATGCGGCGGGAGAGCTCGTAGACGTCCGGGATGCCGTCGGTCTCGAAGGGACTGCGGCCCGTGAGCATGGCGAAGGTCGTCGCGCCCAGGGAGTAGATGTCTGAGGCCGGGTTGGCCGAGCGCATCCCGACCAGCTGCTCGGGGGGCGCCCACGGAACGCTCATCCCCCGCAGCTCCTCGGAGCCCTCGGGACCGCTCATGGCGGAGATGCCGAAGTCCGAGAGCACTGGGCGCCGGTAGGTGGTGAACAGGATGTTCGCGGGCTTGATGTCCCGGTGGACGATGCCGGCCCGGTGAGCGGTCTCCACCGCTCCGGCGATCTGGATCGCCGTCGACAGGGTCTCAGCGACGTTGAGAGGACCCTGCCGCAAGATGGCGCCCAGCTGCGGCGGCGGGCAGTACTCCATGACCAGGAAGGGGTGGCCGTCGGCGGAGACGCCCGCGCCGTAGATGGACAGGATGGCCGGGTGCGAGGAGACCCGCGCCATGAGGTTCGCCTCCGACTCGAAGCGGGAGGCGGTCTTGTCCTCGACGTCGGCGTTCATGACCTTGACCGCGACCTCGCGGCGGGGCATGTGCTGCTCGAAGAGGTAGACCGTGGAATAGCCTCCCGCTCCGAGTCTCTCCAGGTAGGTGAACCCAGAGATAACCGGAGGCGGTCCCTTGTGATCCAGCATCAGGGGAGGTTCTCAAAGGCGAGGGTCTGGCCATCGCCGAGGTCGAGGACGTCTCCGCTGCGCAGGAGCACCGGGGTTGCCGAGGACAGGCGCACAGGCGCCTCGTTCTGGCGGTTGAGAACGGTACCGTTGCAGTTGCCCAGGTCCTGGGCCAGCACGCTCCACGCATCCAGGTCGATGAGGATGTGGTTGCGCGAGACGAGCTGGTTGGGGCTGGCGACTGTCAGCGGGCGGAGGGGGACCTCCGCGACGCTGGTGATGTCGTCGGCCACGGGGTTGCGACCCACCAGGAGGGGACGGTTGAGCTCGATGCTCTCGCCGCCGGAGGTGACCACGCGCCCCAGAGGGGGGCAGGCCACTGACTTGGCCGGACGGTTGAGCTCGGCTCCACAGACGCGGCACACGGTGTAGTTCGTGGGGTTGGGGTGACCCTGGGGGCACACCGCCGACAACACGATCCGTATGGCGTCGGGCTCACCGGGAGAGCTCGCCGAGGCCGGGGACGTCGGGCTGGAGGGCCCGGAGCCCACGAGGGAGACGAGCTCACCCACAAGATCCTCGGGCAGGCCGTTGATGGTCTGTCCGTCATGGTCGCCGCGGTCGAAGCCTCCGGTGGCGGGCGCGACAGCCGGGGGCTGGATGAACCCGGTCACCGTCTGCGCCGCTGCGGCGGATCCGGCCGAGCCGGCGGATGGGGCTGACTGGCTCGGCTCCAGGGGACCGAGCCCCTGGTTGAGCAGCTCGGCACGCAGCTCCTGGGAGAGGTCCTCAGGCAGGCCGTTGATGGTCTGTCCGTCATGGTCCCCGGAGCGTGCGGTCTCATCCTCGGCGTGAGCCTGCGCGGCGGCCGCGGCGACGGCGGTGGCCTCCACGACCGCAGCGGCCTCGGCAGGCACGAAGTCGGCCGGGGTCTGGGTGACCTCGGTGACCTCGACGGCAGCGTCTTTGATACCGGCAGCCTCAGCAAGATCCTCGCTCGACGGGGGTGGCGGGGGCGGGATCATGGCCTCTGCCTCCGGAGCGGAGGGGATCGGCAGGGCCGGGATATCGAAGACGGGGGCGATCAGCAGATCCTCTCCGGAAGCCTCCGGTGAGGACGTCGCAGTGACCTCGGCGATCTCAGGGGAGACCTCGGCCACGACTGGAGCCCCGAAGGGCTCGGCACTGTGAGCGCTGTGGGCGCTGGCGG
>CAUVMS010000233.1:0-2671 GCA_963552815.1 uncultured Actinomyces sp.
TGCCGACGCTCAGCCCGGTGAGGTGCTCGACGCGGCTGCGCACGTGTGCGCGCAGGTCCTCGATGACGGAGGTCAGTGGCGTGGGGAAGACCAGGCCGAGGTCGAGGTGGAGGACGGCGACCTGTCCGTAGAGCTCACACTGGGCCTCGGGCCGGGAGGCGAAGTTGCGGCGGGTGCCGATTCCCAGGAGCCCTCCGGCGTTGGAGCCGACGTTGCCGGTCTCATAGGCGGCCTGGGCGGCGATCTGGGCGACGACTCGGGCCGGAATGGTGGTGACACCGCGCTGCTCCCGGGAGGAGCTCTCGTCCCGGGCGGGCCCCGGCTGCGTGATGGCGGGCTGGGTCGCGGTCGCCATCGTCACTTCCTTCGCCGATCCAGGATGCTTCGGACATCGACCCGGCCCTCCAGGTAGAGGCCCACCGCCAATCCGGCCAGGCCGCACAGGGCCACCAGGACGAAGTCGGCGAAGGAGCCGAAGGCGAGAATGCTTCCAAGGAACAGGCCCACCAGGAGAGCCAGGTACGTTGTCTTCATGAGAGCTCCTCAGATCAGGGCGTCGGGACGGATCACTTGAGGTCGGCGGCGTCGGCTGCGTCGGAGTCCTCGTCGGGCAGGTGGACGTCGGTGACGTTGATGTTGACCTCGACGACCTCCAGGCCGGTGGTGCCCTCGATCTGCTCGATGATGTTGCGGCGGATGGCGTCGGCGACCTCGACGATGGAGACGCCGTACTCGACCACGACGGTGACCTCGATGGCGGCCTGGGTCTCGCCCTTCTGGACGCTGATACCGCCGGCGACGTTGGTCTGGGCGTTGGGGATGCGGTCGGTCACCGCGCTGAAGGCGCGGCGCACGGCGTTGCCCATGTCGTAGACGCCGGGCACCTCACGAGCGGCCATGCCGGCGATCTTGGCGACGACGTTCTCGTCGATGGTGGTCACGCCGTGCGAGGTCTGGAGGGGGCCGCGAGGGGTCTGCTCCTCCTCGACCTGCTCGTGGCGCTCACGCTGCTGGCCGGTCTGGGGAATGGCGTTGTTGCTCATTGGAGCCTCTTTCATTGATCCGTGAGATGGATAGTGACGGAATGTGGTGGTGCGCGGGCCGGCAACTGGTCCGTCAAGATGCCTCGGTGGTTTCCGTGGCCGGCTTGTGTCACTGGTTGTCGTGACTGACTGTTTTCGCTGTCCGTCATGACTGCCGCGCTGATAGGAGGACGCTGCCGGCTGGGGAATCCTCACGCCCTCAGCTCATGGCTTGCATCACAAAAACGGCGAAGCGGGTTTCGTGGAGGCGGTGAGTGCCTCCACGAAACCCGCTTCGGGGGCGCTGAGCGCCTACTTCCGACCGGTGACGCCCAGGTAGATGGAGATCGCGACGATGGCGGCGACGATGGACAGGGCCCACCTGATCCAGTCGATCCCGTCGGTGTGGGCGACACCGAAGAAGCCGGCGACTGTGCTTCCGATGAGTGCGCCCACGGCGCCCAGCACGATGGTCCACAGCACCGAGATGTTCTGCTCGCCCCGCATGATGAGTCGAGCTAGGGCGCCGATGACGGCGCCGGCGATGATCATTCCGATGATTGACAGCATGGTGTCTTCCTCCAAGTGTGTCCGATGAGCCGGGAGTATGTCTCACACGGACGTTGGTGCGGTTGTGCAGCGTGTCAGCCAGTCATGAGACGGGAGGCAACGCTCCCTGATAGACGCCATGGAATGACTAGTCGTCACGGACTTCTTGTGTGTCGTGTGTTACCTACTGGTGGGTGGCGTGCCGATCTCCTCTCCGTTGATCACCTCTGCGAGCTCGGGTGCGGTGAAGGTGCGCATCTGGGCGGCGTCGGCACTGATGAGCGTGGGGGAGTCCACCTGCTCGCCGAGGGTCTCCAGGGAGCGGGCGGTCACCAGCAGCCGGTTCTCCATGGAGCCGACCGCCTTGTTGTAGGCGGTGACGCTGCGCCGCAGCGCCCCACCCAGGGCGTCGAGGTGGCCGGCGACTGTCCCCAACCGCTCGTAGAGGGTGCGGCCGAGCTCGAGCAGCTCGCGGGCGTCGTCGTTGATGGCGGTGCGTGCCCAGGCCGTGGCGCAGGTGCGCAGCAGGGTCAGCAGTGACACGGGCGAGGCCAGGGCGACTCCGCGTCCCAGCGCGTGCTCCAGAAGCGTGGGGTCTGCCTCCAGGGCGGCCGAGAGCACGGCCTCGGCCGGGACGAAGAGCACCACGAGCTCGGGGGAGTCTCCCAGCGCCCGGTCGTAGCGGCGCGCGGCGAGCTGGTCGACGTGCCCGCGCAGCGCCTTGGCGTGAGCGGCCAGGAGCTCACCGCGCCGCTCCTCGTCCTGCGGGCTGGCGCCCTGGACGGCGGTGGCCGCCAGGTAGGAGTCCATGGGCGCCTTGGCGTCCACGGCCAGGTACCCGTCCCCGGGGAGGTGGACGACGACGTCGGGCCGAGCCCTCCCGGCAGCACCGTCAGTGAGGGCGGCCGAGGCCCCCAGGCCACCGCGCCTCTGGACCAGCGCCCCGATGGTGCGCTGCTCGGAGAAGTCGACGTGCCGCATCATCCCGGAGGCCTCCAGCACGCGAGCCAGCTCGACCTCACCCCACATGCCGCGCGCCGAGCGCGAGCGCAGCGCCCCCTCCAGGGACGCCGTGGAGCGGGCCAGGTCCCGCTCGCGCA
>CAUVMS010000234.1:0-2646 GCA_963552815.1 uncultured Actinomyces sp.
CCGAGCGCGCCGTCGAGAAGGCCGTCAAGGGCATGGTGCCCCACACCAAGCTCGGTCGCGCCCAGCTCAAGAAGCTCAGGGTCTACGCAGGTGCCGAGCACCCGCACGCCTCCCAGAACCCGAAGACGTTCGAGATCACCCAGGTCGCCCAGTAAGCGCTCCAGCGCTCGGCAACCCGCGACAAGCAAAGGACACATCGTGGCTGAGACCACTGTCGACATCGACGCGCTGGACGAGGAGAACGTCCCCTCCAGCTACACCACCGAGACCGAGGAGTCCGCTCCCGGCCGCGGCCAGTCCATCACCGCCCCCGGCTCCGGCCTGGGTCGCCGCAAGGAGGCCGTCGCCCGCGTGCGCCTCGTGCCCGGCACCGGCCAGTGGAAGCTAAACGGCCGCACCCTGGAGGACTACTTCCCCAACAAGCTGCACCAGCAGCTCGTGCGCGCCCCCTTCACCATCCTGGACCTCGAGGGCCGCTTCGACGTCGTCGCCCGCATCAACGGTGGCGGCGTCTCCGGCCAGGCCGGTGCTCTGCGCCTGGGCATCGCCCGCGCCCTCAACGAGATCGACCGTGAGGCCAACCGCGCCACTCTCAAGAAGGCCGGCTTCCTCACCCGCGACTCGCGCATCGTGGAGCGCAAGAAGGCCGGTCTGCACAAGGCCCGCCGCGCCCCCCAGTACTCCAAGCGCTGATCCAGCGCGGTTACGGCCAAGCCTGCCGGAACCGTACGCCCGCTTTGTGCGACGGCGGCCGTCCCCTCATCGGGATGGCCGCCGTCGCCATGTGTCAGGGGGTGGTCGCAAGTGGTTCCGACTGAGCCGGGCACGTCCCAGCGCGCGGCAGATGGGCGGGATCTCGGGCAGGACTCGCCGTGGAAGAGCCCCTGGAGGAGATCGGACCTTGTTAGTGCGTCGGTCGTCATGTCCCCACTGCGGGTCGCCCGTGGCAGGATGGTGCTGTTTCGTCACCCCTCAGGAGGAATTCCATGGCTCGTCTCTTCGGAACCGACGGCGTACGCGGCCTGGCCAACGACCTGCTCACACCCACCCTCGCTGTACAGCTCGGTGAGGCCGCGGCCCGTGTTCTGACCAAGGACTCGACCGCCACCCGGCGCTCGCGCAGCGTCCGCCCCCGCGCCATCGTGGGCCGCGACACCCGCGCCTCCGGAGAGTTCCTCGACCACGCCATCAGCGCGGGCCTGGCCTCCTCCGGGGTCGACGTCACCCGTGTGGGCATCCTGCCCACCCCGGCGATCGCCCACCTGACGGCCACCCAGGACATCGATCTGGGCGTCATGATCTCCGCCTCCCACAACCCCTTCCCCGACAACGGCATCAAGTTCATCGCCCGCGGCGGCTACAAGCTCGCCGACGCCGTCGAGGACGAGATCGAGGCCCTCCTGAGCAAGGTCAGCGACCGGCCCACCGGATCCGACGTCGGCCGCGTCATCAAGGGCGAGACCGTCGCCGACCAGAACTACATCAACCACCTCGTCGACTCCGCCGCCACCGACCTGTCCGGGCTGCGCATCGTCGTCGACGCCTCCAACGGCGCCGCCTCCGCCGTCGGGCCGGCCGCGCTGCGCGCCTCCGGCGCCGAGGTCATCGTCATCAACGCCTCCCCGGACGGCCTCAACATCAACGACAACTGCGGCTCCACCCACCCCGAGCAGCTGCAGAGCTACGTCAGGGCCGTCGGCGCGGACATGGGAGTGGCCTACGACGGCGACGCCGACCGCTGCCTGGCCGTGGACGCCGACGGCCGGCTCGTCGACGGCGACCAGATCATGGGCATGCTCGCCATCGGCATGAAGGCCGACGGCACCCTTGGCTCCGACACGCTCGTCGTCACCGTCATGAGCAACCTCGGTCTCATCCTGGCCATGCGCGAGCACGGCATCCGCACCGTTCGGACCGGTGTGGGCGACCGCTACGTGCTCGAGCGGATGCTCCAGGGCGGCTACACCCTGGGGGGCGAGCAGTCCGGGCACGTCATCGACACCCTCCACGCCACCACCGGTGACGGCGTGCTCACCTCCCTGCGTGTGGCCGCGCGCGTCAAGCGCACCGGCAAGACGCTGGCCGAGCTCGCCAGCGTCGTGACCCGCCTGCCCCAGACGCTCATCAACGTCAAGAACGTTGACAAGGGGGCGGCCAGCACCAACCAGTCCGTGCAGGACGCCGTCGCCTCCGCGGAGAAGGCGCTGGGGGACACCGGCCGCGTCCTGCTGCGCCAGTCGGGCACCGAGCCGCTCGTGCGCGTCATGGTCGAGGCCGCCACCCAGGAGGAGGCCGACCGCGTGGCCCGGTCCCTGGCGGAGACCGTCAAGAACAACCTCAGCCTGTGACCTGACGGCAGGCTCCTTCCCAGGGCCGGTCGCGGACGCAGCCACCAGCGCGGTGGCCGGTGCCGCGGCCGGCCCCTGGTCATGTGGGGCCGCCGGCTCCAACGGTCCGGCGCGATGGGGGAGGATGTACCTGTGACGCCCTCGTACTCCCTGGCCCTCCTCACGGCTCCGCCGACCTGGTGCGGCCAGGCCCTGAGTGGGCGGACCCTTGACCTGCTCGCCGCGCTCGCCGGCAGCCAGGAGGCCCGGGTGAGCGACGGCGCCCTCATTGAGGCCCTGTGGCCCGACGACGCCCCGG
>CAUVMS010000235.1:0-2640 GCA_963552815.1 uncultured Actinomyces sp.
TCTTCGGCTGGCACGAGCACGCCGATGACATCAACCGCCGAGTGCTGGCCCGGCTGACCGAGGAGCTGGGCGCCTGAGTCCCAGGGGTGGCCACCCCGTGCGCCGCTAGGCAACCGACCCCTACCCCGTCTCCTGCTGGCTCTGAGTCCGGCACCGAGTGCCCCAGGCCCTTTGACCAGGACCGCGGGCTCTACGCGTCGTCGCGGGTCGGATCGGGTGTGCCGCGCTCGCGCGTTTTCTGTGGCCCTCGGCCACGATGCTCACCCCGCGTAGCCCGATCTGGGCAGGTGCTGCTCGGGGGTGCAGGCTCCCTCCCTCGCGGGAGCGAGGGGGAGGGGCGTCAATTAAAATCTTTGTACAAATACCGGAACGTGGGATAGGTCATTCGAAAGGATTTGTCCTATCATTTGGTCGCCGAACTCGTTAGCGTTGGCGCGACCTTTCGAACCGACAAAGGAGTCACTGTGTCACACAGCCCAACTGCCACCGCACAAGGCGGTGCTGTCAAGCTGCCCCCGCTCACGCCGGGTCCCTATCGCGCCCGTCTGACCGTCGTCGCCCTGATCGCCACGCTGGGCGGTCTGCTCTTCGGCTACGACACCAGCGTCATCAATGGCGCCCAGAGTTTTATGGTCCGGCCCGACCAGCTGGATCTCACTGACTTCGGCCTTGGCATCGCGGTCAGCTCACTGCTGTTTGCCAGCGCAGTCGGTGCTCTGACCGGGGGGCGGATCTCCGACAGGATCGGACGTAAGGCCACGATCACTGTCATGGCCTCCATGTTCATCGTGGGCGTGGTCATCGTCGTCGTTGCCGGCAACCTGCTCATGCTGGCAGTCGGTCGTATTATCCTGGGGCTCGCTGTTGGTGCGGCCTCCGTTGTCGTTCCGGTCTTCCTGGCCGAGCTCGCACCCTACGAGATTCGTGGCTCACTGGCTGGCCGCAACGAGATGATGATCGTGACCGGCCAGCTCCTGGCCATCATCATGAACGCCATCATCGGCAATGTCTGGGGCCAGCAGTACCCCTGGGTGTGGCGTGTCATGTTTGCGTTGGCGGCTGTCCCCGCGATCCTCCTTCTGCTGGGGGTTACCCGACTGCCAGAGTCACCGCGGTGGCTGGCTGACAAGGGACGCGAGGAGGAGGCCCTCAAGATCCTCGACAGCCTCAGGCCTGAGGGGCGGGCCAAGCCCGAGCTGGCAGAGATCGAGGCCATCAGCAAGGAGGAGGCCGGCCGGCAGAACATGTCGATCTCGGAGATCTTCTCCAACAAGAATCTGGTGCGCATCGTCCTCGTCGGCTGTGGTATCGGCTTCTTCCAGCAGACCACGGGTATCAACTCCATCCTCTACTACGGTGAGAGGGTGCTGGAGGAGTCCGGGTTCAGCACGGGTGCGGCCCTGATTGCCAATATCGCCCCCGCCGCCATCTCGGTGCTCGCCGCAATCGTCGCCCTGCAGATGATGGACCGGTTCTCCCGCCGCAAGACCTTCCTGTGGGGCTACGGCCTGGTCGCGTTCACGCACGTGCTCATTGCCTCCGCAGCTGGCTTGCTGCCGGAGAGCGGCGCGAAGCCCTTTGTGCTGCTGGCACTCATCGTGTTCTTCGTCGGCTCAATGCAGCTGTGCCTTAACGTGGCCACCTGGGTGACGCTCTCGGAGATTTTCCCGCTGAAGATGCGTGCCTTCGGCATGGGGCTGTCGGTCTTCGTGCTGTGGATGACCAACTCCTTCCTGGGTCTGTTCTTCGCCAGCGTCATCGCGAGCATCGGACTGTCCATGTCCTTCGTCGTCTTCGCTGTTCTCAACGCCATCGCCTTCTTCTTCGTCCTCGCCTGCGTGCCCGAGACCAAGGGTCATACTCTGGAGCAGCTGGAGGCTGACGTCATGAGCGGTGAGATCTTCAAGCGCGGCAAGTAGCTCAGAGCCAACGTGCCGAGACTGGCACGAGCAGCGCCCCCAGCCGTCCCGGGATTCCTGGAGGCGGCTGGGGGCGTCTGATCTCCGGTTTGGTGGGTGGGGCTTGGCATTCCGTTGAGGCGGGGGCAGGTTCCGCAGGGACGATGAGTAGTGCTCGCTTAATCCCCCGTTAGTCAGTCCCTCGTCCGAGGAGTCCGCGCCGGTGTAGTCCTCCACCGAGACCTCCATGTCGCGCCAGCCCCTGGCCGGTGTCCTCGGGAACGTGACCGATCTTAGGGGCCGGCGCGAGGTGCGCCGCGGTCTGTTCATGACCCTGTCCCTGACCTACCCCGACCGAATCAACCCCCCGCTTGCAATCCACGCCATATATGCAAACCAATTGACAGGCTCCCGTTCGGTGGTGTGCTGCCCATGGCAGCGATATAGGAGCACACCACCGAATGGCCTGCATCCACCAGGACCTGCACCACCGTGCCGGACCAGGCCAGCGTCAGCTGCCCCGACCTGCTCAGGCGTGACTTCACGGCATCGGCCTCCAGCCGCAGGTACGTCGGTCATATTCCCCCACTGCGTGGGAGGTCCCTCCTCCTGCCTTCCCCTGGTCGGAGGAGGGAACATGAGAAGCAGACCTTAACCATTACGCTGGCAACCGCCGCGTGAACCAGCCCCGTGTCCAACAACAAGGGACAAGGCCCGTGTCCCAATAACCCAATCTCGAGAC
>CAUVMS010000236.1:0-2553 GCA_963552815.1 uncultured Actinomyces sp.
AGGGCCGTACTCGGGAGGCGTGCTCGGCGTCCTGGAGACGCCGGGCGTCGGCGGCGTCCTGCTCGGTGCGCCCGGCCAGCCGCTCATTCTCCTCGACCAGTGCCCGGCGCCGTTCCAGGAGGTCGTGGAGACTCTGGGCCTCCTCGCGCGCTGACTGGGCCCGGGTGAGGGCCGCCCCGGCGGCCTCAGAGTGGGCGTCGGCCGAGGCGACCCGGTTGCTGGAGGCCTCCAGAATCTCAGCCCCGATGCGGCGAAGAGCCACCAGGTTCGGGGCGGCGCCCGCCATCGCCGCCTCCAAGGCCTGGGCCGGTGCTTGGGCAGCGGCGTCATCGGCCTCCTGAGGCTCCTTGCGGTCGGCGTCATCCATGGGCAGCGGCAGCGCGTCCTGGGTCCCCCCGGACGGGGCCTCCTGTGACGAGCTATCCGGAGACGAGTCCTCCGGGTGAACCGCCTGAGCGGCGCCGTCGGTCTCCTCGCCGGCATCTGTGGTTCTAGTGGGGGAGGGGGCCTCGGTGAGGAGGGGGTGCCGTCCCAGGGAGGCGACCTGCCCGCGCAGGTCGGCCGCGGCCTGCTCGACCCGCTTGGCCCCGTCCCGGGAGGCCTGGATGAGGGCGTCCTGGATGGCGTCGTAGATGCCGGTGCCGAAGACGTCCTTGAGGAGGTGCTGGCGCTCGGAGGAATCGGCGCGCAGGAACCGGGCGAACTTGCCCTGCGGCAGGACGACCGTCTGCGTGAACTGCTCCCGGCTTAAGCCCACGGCGCGCGCGATCTCCGCGTCGGCGTCGCCGACGCGGGTGACGGGCTCATCGAGCGGCTCCCCGCCGACCTCGGCCAGGTGCCAGAGTTTGACGGTGCCGTTCTGGGTGGTGGTGCCTTGCCCGCGCCGCTTGGCCCGCTCGTAGGTGGGGGTGCGACGCACCCGGTAGACGCCGGCGCCGGTGGAGAAGACGAGCTCGATGATGCTCTCGGTGTGCGGGCCCACGAGGGTGGAGCGGATGCGCTCCTTGGAGGAGTCGGCCGAGTCAGCCACGTCCCCGTAGAGGGCGAAGACGATCGCGTCGATGATGGTGGTCTTGCCCGAGCCTGTGGGGCCGGTGAGCAGGAAGCGGCCCGAGGCTCCCACCGCGTCGAAGTCGATGTGCTCCCGCCCCGCGTAGGGGCCGATGCCGGTCATGGTCAGGGAGTGGATCCTCATCGCTCGCTCCTCGCGCTCGCCAGGGCTGACTCGTACGCGCTGCGCAGGACGCCGCGCTCGGAGGGCTGCGGGGCGCGCCCGCAGACGTCGTCGAAGAAGTCCTCGGTGATGCGCAGCGGGTCGGCCGCGGCGGTGACGGTGATGCGCTCGCGGGCGGTGCGCGTGGGGGCCTCATGCTGGAAGGCCAGGAGGCTGGGGAAACGCTCCTTGAGGGTGGCCAGGGCGCCGGGTGGCCGGTTGCCCTGGAGGATGACGCGCACCCAGGCGCCGGTGGCGTCGTCGAAGGCGGGGGAGAGGAGCTCGGGCATGGTGCCGGTCAGGGTGCGCACTTGGTGCAGGACCGGGGTGGGGATGCGCTCCAGCCCGGTGACTCCGTCGGTGCCCAGGTCCAGCAGGACGGAGGACTTGGTGGCGGAGTTGCGGGCGCCTTCGGCCTCGTCGAAGGAGAAGGGCAGGGGCGAGCCGGAGTAGACCAGGCGCGGGCCGGTGGGCCGGGTGAGCTCCTGGGGCCGGTGGAGGTGGCCGAGGGCCACGTAGTCGAGGCCGCCGCTGCGCTCGGCCAGGGGTGAACCGCCCAGAGTGGTGAAGACGCCGGAGGGCACGGAGTCGACGCCGCCGACGCGAATGTCCCGCTCGGACTCGCACGCTTCGCCGCCGACGACGAAGGCATGGGCCATGAGCAGGCTCGGTAGGCGCCGGCTGCGGCCGGTGCGCAGGCGGTCCAGGTCCGAGGCTACGAGGCGCAGGGCGGCGGAGACGACGGCCTCGTGGGAGCGGGGCAGGCGCGGGCGCTCCGGCGGGCCGGGCTGCGGGACGGTGCCCTCGCTCTCGGCCAAGTCCTCTCCGGCTGTCTGCTTCGCGGGGGTCTCTTCGCCGAGGCGCTCAGCGAGGAGGGGCGGTAGGATCTCGCGGGCGGCGTCGGGGTCGAGGTAGGGCAGGGCGTGGATGATGGCGGCCTCGTTGCCGTCGGCGTCGGGCAGGATAATGCCGCGGTCGAGGCCGGCGGTGCGGGCCCGGATGATGAGGCCCTCGCGCATGAGGTCGGCGGCGAAGCCGAGGCGGCGGGCGGAGTCGTGGTTGCCTGGGGTGAGGACCACCCGGGTGTGCTCGGTCAGGCGGCGCAGCGTCTCATCGAGGAGGGCGACGGCGTCGTTGGGTGGGATGGCGCGGTCGTAGACGTCCCCGGAGACGAGGACGGCATCGACTGACTCGGCGGCGACGAGCTCGACGAGGTGGTCGGCGAAGGCGGCGTGCGCGTCATCGAGCACGCGCCCATGGAAGGTGCGCCCCAGATGCCAGTCGGAGGTGTGGAGGATCCGCATGCCGACACTGTCTCACAGCCCACCGACATCAATGAC
>CAUVMS010000237.1:0-2540 GCA_963552815.1 uncultured Actinomyces sp.
GCGAGGCCATGCGCCGCGCACAGCACAAGCTTCCGATGAAGACCCGTTTCGTGACACGTGAGGGTGGTGACGTCTGATGGCTATCGGTTCCCAGGGGCTGACCCCCACCGACCTCGACGCCATGGACAACGAGCGCCTCTCCGAGGAGCTCTCCAAGGCCAAGGCCGAGCTCTTCAACCTCCGGTTCGCCTCGGCGACCGGCCAGCTCGAGGACCACGGGCGTCTCAAGGCCGTGCGTCGCGACATCGCCCGCATCCACACGATCGTGCGCGAGCGTGAGCTCGGCATCCGTACCGCTCCGAGCACGGAGGAGTCCAAGTGAGCGAGCAGAACAGCACCCCCGTCGTCGAGGACGCCCGTCCTCAGCGCAAGGTCCGTCGCGGCTACGTCGTGTCGGACAAGATGGACAAGACCATCGTCGTCGAGCTTGAGGAGCGCTACAAGCACTCCCTGTACGGCAAGGTCCTCCGTCGTTCCAAGAAGGTCAAGGTCCACGACGAGAAGAACGAGGCCCACCCCGGTGACCTCGTCGTCATCATGGAGACCCGGCCGCTGAGCGCCACCAAGCACTGGCGCCTGGTCGAGATCGCCGAGCGGGCCAAGTGACCCGCCGCTGACCCCAGCCACCGCGACGCCGTCGCCGCCCACCCGGGTGGCGACGGCGTCGCCGTCGCTCGGGGTCGGGCACCAGGGGAAGAGGCCGGGGCCCGGTGAGCAAGGGCACAGGCCTGCGGGCCCACCCCCGGTTCCGGGCCCTGGTGGCCTCGACTAGGCTATGGGAGTTGCGTGCGCCCAAGGTGCGCCCGTCAGAGACCTCGTGCTCCGTGCGCCTGTGTCTGGCGGGGCCTACGTGCCGCGGCCCCTCGCGCCCTGACGGCGGGAGATGAGCACGCAAGACCGATAGAACGTTCGGCCAGGCTCGCGCCCCGCCCCGGGGCGGTGAGAACCGGCTCGACGACAGGAGAACACTCAATGATCCAGCAGGAGTCGCGACTGAAGGTCGCCGACAACACCGGTGCCAAGGAGATCCTTTGCATCCGTGTGCTCGGCGGCTCGGGTCGGCGCTATGCGGGTATCGGCGACACGATCGTCGCCACCGTCAAGGACGCCATTCCCGGCGGCAACGTGAAGAAGGGCGAGGTCGTCAAGGCCGTCGTCGTGCGTGCCCGCAAGGAGCGTCGTCGTCCCGACGGCTCGTACATCCGCTTCGACGAGAACGCCGCCGTCATCCTCAAGAACGACGGGGAGCCGCGCGGTACGCGCATCTTCGGCCCCGTCGGCCGTGAGCTTCGCGAGAAGAAGTTCATGCGCATCGTCTCGCTCGCCCCGGAGGTGATCTGAACATGGCACGCATCAAGAAGGGCGACCAGGTCATCGTCATCGCCGGTAAGGACAAGGGCAAGGTCGGACGGGTCCTCGAGGTCCGTCCCGACGAGGACCGTGTCATCGTCGAGGGCGTCCAGCGCGTCACCAAGCACACCAAGGTGGGCCAGTCCGCTCAGGGCGCCCGCACCGGTGGCATCGAGACCGTCGAGGCCCCGATCCACGTGTCCAACGTCATGATCTACGACGCCGACGCCAAGGGTAAGCGCACCCGCGTGGGCTTCCGCGTCGAGGAGGGCGTCCGCCCCAGCGGCGCCAAGCGGACCGTTCGCGTGCGCTACGCGAAGAAGTCCGGGGAGGACCTGTGAGCATGTCTGAGACCACCACCCCCCGCCTCAAGACCACGTACGCCGAGCAGGTGCGTCCCGCCCTGCTCAAGGAGTTCCAGCACGGCAACGTGATGGAGGTGGCGCGCGTCGTCAAGGTCGTCGTCAACATGGGCGTCGGCGAGGCTGCCCACGACTCCAAGATGATCGAGGGCGCCGTGCGCGACCTCACCGCGATCACCGGCCAGAAGCCGCAGGTCACCAAGGCCCGCAAGTCCATCGCGCAGTTCAAGCTGCGTGAGGGCATGCCCATCGGCGCCCACGTCACCCTGCGCGGTGACCGCATGTGGGAGTTCCTCGACCGCCTCATCTCGATCTCGCTGCCGCGTATCCGCGACTTCCGCGGCCTGTCGCCCAAGCAGTTCGACGGCAACGGCAACTACACCTTCGGTCTGACCGAGCAGTCCGTGTTCCACGAGATCGACGCCGACACCATCGACCGCGTGCGCGGCATGGACATCACCGTCGTGACCACCGCCAAGACCGATGAGGAGGCCCGCTCGCTGCTCAAGCAGCTCGGCTTCCCCTTCAAGGAGAAGTGACATGGCGAAGACCGCTCTGATCGAGAAGGCCAACCGCAAGCCGAAGTTCGGCGTCCGCGCCTACACGCGCTGCCAGCGCTGCGGCCGCCCGCACTCCGTGTACCGCAAGTTCGGCCTGTGCCGTATCTGCCTGCGCGAGATGGCCCTCAAGGGCCAGCTCCCGGGCGTGAGCAAGTCCAGCTGGTAAGAACTTACGTCGCAGGTCCGCGAGGAAACCACGACGAGGAAGGGCTGAGGCCCACTCATGACTATGACAGACCCGATCGCAGACATGCTGACCCGTCTGCGC
>CAUVMS010000238.1:0-2540 GCA_963552815.1 uncultured Actinomyces sp.
AGAAACTCAACGACATCATCAACGGTGCAAACACCACCTGACCCCACCGACAGAAATCCCGCACCCGCACGCGTGAGATGTCCCCGGCGTTTCGCCATGGGGCCGTGGCTGTACGCGCTGGCCGTGATCCTCGGGCCGGTCGGCGCCCGGCCGAGCATGGTCACCTCCACGGCCCTCATCGTCTTCCCCATGGCCGGACACCGGCCGCGCCGGGTCAGCCCAGCAGCAGGCTGAGGGCGACGTAGACGCCGGTACCGCCGATGAGCGACAGACCGATCGAGCGCCGCCACAGGTGCAGTCCCGCCGTCGCCCCGATCCCGCCGACCGCCGGCAGCCAGGTGGACGGCGCCAGGCTCACGCCGCCCAGCGTGTAGGCCACGAGGACGATCATGACGCCCAGGGGCATCGCCCGGGACAGGAAGGCCAGAAGCGCACTGTCCTTGCGCCCGCGCAGCAGCACGAAGGGGATGATCCGGCAGGCGAAGGTGATCGCGGCGGTGACCACGACGGCGATCGCGATCTGCGGGTTGGTGAGCATCAGGCGCCCCCCAGTCCCGGCGTCGGACCGGGAGCCCCGGCTCCTTGACCGCGGCTGCGCCAGGCGTACAGGCCCACGAGGCCGACGGCGAGCGCCACCAGCGCGGTCAGCAGCGCCGCCGAGCCGCCCATCGCCAGGCCGATCCCGCCGGCCACCAGTCCCAGGCACAGCACCCCGATATCGGGGTGGTTACGCCAGTTCTCAATGGCCAGGACCACGAACAGGGCCGTGAGCACGAACCCGAGCAGCTCGATGCGCTCGCCCACCAGGGAGGCCAGCGCCGTCCCGGCCAGCGCGCCGATGGTCGTGCCCGTCACCCAGGAGGAATGGCTGATCGCCTCCACGGCCACCAGGTAGCGCCCGCTCATGGCTCGCCGGTCGCGGGCCGCCAGGAGTGCGTAGACCTCGTCGGTGATGGCGTGGACCGCGTAGAGGCGGGTCAGCGCCCCGCCGCGCACCCGGTCCAGGGGGAATCCCAGGCCGTAGAACACGTGCCGGCCCGAGACGAAACCGGTGGACAGGGCGATGGTTGCTAGTGGCTCGCCGCCGCCGGCCAGCGGCACCAGCAGCATCTGCATGGTTCCGGAGTAGATGACCAGGCTCCACACCGGGGCCCACCACCAGGACAGCCCCTCGGCGACCAGCAGTATCCCGGCGGCCAGCCCCAGGGTCACGTAACCGACGACGACGGGGAGCGCGTCGCGGGCGGCGTCGGCGACGGTCTGCATCCGTGGGGCGGGCTGCGCCTCGGAGGGCGGCTGGGCGGTGTCGGGCTCACTCACGGCTGTCGCGGCCGCCGGTCTCCTGCTCGCGCTGGCCGGCCCGTCGTGCCAGGTGGGCGACGACCGCGACCATGATTGTCAGCACGCCCATGAGGATGAAGCGGCCGGACAGGCCATCGTCCATGATGTAGGTGGACAGGGCGTTACCCAGGTCGGAGTGGGCCTGAAGCCGGTCGACGGTCGGGCCCAGGAACGACTGGGTGACGCCCGGCATGAGGACGAAGGGCAGGCCGATGACCGCGCTGAGGGCGCCGACGACGAAGGCCCCCAGGGAGGAGCGCGAGATCATGAACAGGGCGGTGGCACAGGCCGCGGTCCCGCCCAGGATCTCCAGGGCGCCCACCGGGGAGGCGGCGGCCGGCCAGGTCGAGGGGTTGCCGCCGGTCAGGGCGGCGGCGCCGTCGTGCACGAGGAACCAGGCCACCGGGAACAGGACGATGGCGATGAGCACCCCGGCCCAGTGGGTCGCGGCGCGCGAGCGCGAGGTGGGCAGCACGGTGGCGCCCTTGAGAAGAACGCTGTCGTCGTCCTCGGCCGAGCCGGTGATGGCCGCGGCGGCCTGCCGGGCGCGCGAACGGCCGCGCTCCTCGGGGTCGTCGCTCTCCAGGGCGTCCGCGGCCGCCGAGAGGCTCCGGGCGGTCGAGGTCGAGGGCCAGGCGGGGGACTGCTGCGAGGAGAGCTCCGACGGCGCTGCGGCGGGTGCGGAGCTCGATACCGAGACCCGCTCGGACGCTGTTGCGGAGGGGGCGCCGGCTGCTGTCGTCGGCCGGGCGGTCGGTGCGTTCTGAGAGGCGGGGGCGGGCCGGTGGGTCTGGGGCGCCGCAGTGCTCTGCGGCGACGACGGCGCCGAGGTCGATGTGGACGGCGTTGTGGCGGCCGCGGCGGTGGCAGCTGTTCCGGACGCCGGTGATGACGTGGCCGACGGGGCCATGGTCTTCGGCGTGGTCTTCGGCGTGGTCTCGGAGGCGGTCTCAGCTGTGGTGGGGGCCGGGGTGCCGTCTGAGGCCTCCGGACGGTATCCGGGAAGCCTCGAGGAGGGGACCGAGGCGGGCTTGTTCGCTGAGGAGCCGGCAGGCGAGGCACTGGCGGCGGGGGAGGCGGGGCGTACGGAGGAGTCCGACTCGGCCGAGCGCGCCGTGGAGGCACTGGCCGCCGAGCCGGTCCGAGCCAGCCGGGCTGCCGGGGTGGCCGGCCAGGCGGGGGCCGAGGGACGGCTGTCG